>NZ_PSVN01000018.1:28224-61678 GCF_002932235.1 Rathayibacter sp. AY1E3 | reverse complement strand
GGATGATCGCCGCGCCGGGAGCCGAGGCGCGGGCCGCGCCGACGCCGAAGAACGCGAAGGCCAGGAGCACGCCCATGCCGGGGCCGGGGTCGACGCGCGGTGGAGCGCGCGTCCACGTCCAGCGCTTCGGCACCTTCCTCTCGGGAATGGTCATGCCGAACATCGCGGCCTTCATCGCCTGGGGCTTCATCACGGCCCTCTTCATCCAGACCGGATGGCTCCCGCTCCTCGGCATCGACGCCACCTGGGTCCAGCAGTTCGGCGGCTGGAGCACGGATCCCGACGTCGTCAATACCGGCCTCGTCGCCCCGATGATCACCTACCTCCTCCCGCTCCTCATCGCGAACACCGGCGGCCGCATGGTCTACGGCGCCCGCGGAGGCGTGGTCGGCACCATCGCGACCATGGGCGTCATCGTCGGCGCCGGGATCCCGATGTTCATCGGCGCCATGATCATGGGCCCGCTGTCGGCGTGGCTCATGAAGAAGGTCGACTCGATCTGGGACGGCAAGATCAAGCCCGGCTTCGAGATGCTGGTCAACAACTTCTCCGCCGGAATCCTCGGCCTCCTGCTCGCGCTCCTCGCCTTCGCGGGCGTCGCGCCGCTCGTGGTCGGCCTCTCGACCGCCCTCGGCGCGGGCGTGGAGTTCCTGGTCAACGCGGGCCTGCTCCCGCTGACCTCGCTCTTCATCGAGCCGGCGAAGATCCTCTTCCTCAACAACGCCATCAACCACGGCATCCTCACGCCGCTGGGCGTGCAGCAGGCGGAGGAGGCGGGCAAGTCCTACCTCTTCCTCCTCGAGG
Organism: Rathayibacter sp. AY1E3; assembly: GCF_002932235.1. Taxonomy (NCBI): domain Bacteria; kingdom Bacillati; phylum Actinomycetota; class Actinomycetes; order Micrococcales; family Microbacteriaceae; genus Rathayibacter; species Rathayibacter sp. AY1E3. The sequence continues at coordinate 60,874 of NZ_PSVN01000018.1, read as the reverse complement.
CCAACCCCGGCCCCGGCATGGGCGTGCTCCTGGCCTTCGCGTTCTTCGGCGTCGGCGCGGCCCGCGCCTCGGCTCCCGGCGCGGCGATCATCCACTTCATCGGCGGCATCCACGAGATCTACTTCCCGTACGTGCTGATGAAGCCGGCGCTGCTCGCGGCCGTCATCCTCGGCGGTGCGACCGGTGTCGCGACGAACGTCGCGTTCAACTCCGGCCTCCGCGCCCCCGCCTCGCCCGGCTCGATCATCGCGGTGCTCCTGCAGACCGCGAACGACAGCTTCCTCGGCGTCATCCTCTCGGTGATCCTCGCGACCGCCGTGTCGTTCCTGGTGGCCTCGGTCATCATCCGGTCCGGCCGCAAGCGCGACCTGGCCGCGGAGCAGGAGGGCGACGACAAGCTAGCCGCCGCCGTCGCCGCCAACGAGGCGAACAAGGGCAAGGAGAGCGCCGTCGGCTCGCTCATCAACGCCCGCGGCGCCAACGCTCCGCAGGACTCGGCCGGCGCCTCGACCGCGGGAGCCACGGCCACCGCGACCCAGGTCCGGAACATCGTCTTCGCCTGCGACGCCGGCATGGGCTCGTCCGCGATGGGCGCCTCTGTTTTGCGGAACAAGATGAAGAAGGCGGGCTTCGAGGACGTCACGGTCACCAACAAGGCGATCGCCGCTCTCGAGGACGACGTGGACCTGGTCATCACCCAGGCCGAGCTCACGGAGCGCGCCCGCCAGCGCACTCCGGGCGCCATCCACGTCTCCGTGGACAACTTCATGAACAGCCCGAAGTACGACGAGGTCGTCTCGCTGGTCGCGGAGCAGCACGGCAAGTAGTACGCCAACCATTCGGAGGGAACCCGTAGGGTGCGACAGAGCGGACACGCTCCGCTCGCCCCTGCGGGTTCCCTCGCTGTCAGCACCTCCACGGAAGGACGCACCCCATGAGCGACGTGCTCACCATCGGACAGATCGACGCCTCCGGCACCGCCACCACGAAGGAGGCCGCCATCAAGGAGGCCGCCGACATGCTGGTCGGCGTCGGCGCGGTCACCCCCGCCTACTACGAGGCCATGCTCGCCCGCGAGGCGACCGTCTCGACCTACATGGGCAACCTGCTCGCCATCCCGCACGGCACCAACGACGCGAAGGACGAGATCCGCTCCTCCGCCCTCTCGTTCGTGCGCTATGCGCAGCCGATCGACTGGGACGGCAACGAGGTGCGCTTCGTCGTCGGCATCGCCGGCGTCGACAACGAGCACCTCGAGATCCTCTCCAAGATCGCGATCATCTTCTCGGAGGAGGACGAGGTGCAGAAGCTCCTCGACGCCCCGGACGCGCAGTCGCTCTACAGCCTGCTGGGCGAGGTCAACTCCTGATGCCCACCGCCGTCCACTTCGGCGCCGGCAACATCGGCCGCGGCTTCGTCGGCCTGATCCTGCACGGCGCCGGCTACGAGCTCGTCTTCGCCGACGTCAACTCCGAGCTGATCGGCCGCCTCGGCGCTGCCGACAGCTACGAGGTGCACGAGGTGGGGGAGGAGGCGGCCACGCACGTCGTCGACCGCTTCCGCGCGATCGACTCGGCCGCCGACGAGGAGGCGCTCGTCCGCGAGATCGCCGCCGCCGACATCGTCACCACGGCCGTCGGCCCGAACATCCTGCGCTTCGTCGCCCCCGTGATCGCGAAGGGCCTCGCGGCCCGCGACGAGTCGGCGCCGCGGCTGGCGGTCATGGCCTGCGAGAACGCGATCAACGCCACGCGCCTCCTGCAGACCGAGGTCGCCGCGAACCTCGGCGCGGACGAGTGGGAGCGCCTGCGCACCCGCGCCGTCTTCGCCGACACCGCGGTGGACCGCATCGTCCCGAACCAGGACCCGGGCCAGGGCCTGGACGTGACGGTGGAGAGCTTCTTCGAGTGGGTCGTCGACCGCACTCCGTTCGAGGGCACCGAGCCGGAGATCCCGGGCGCGACCTGGGTCGACGACCTCGAGCCCTTCATCGAGCGGAAGCTCTTCACGGTGAACACCGGCCACGCGACGGCCGCCTACACCGGCTTCGCGGCCGGAGCGCACAAGCTCTCCGACGCGCTGGCGATGCCCGAGGTGCACGACGCGGTCAAGGCCGCGCTCGAGGACACCAAGGCGCTCATCGTGGCCAAGCACGGCTTCAGCGACGAGGAGCAGCAGGCCTACCTCGAGAAGACGCTGAAGCGCTTCGCCAACCCGTACCTGACCGACACGGTCGACCGGGTGGGACGCCAGCCGCTGCGGAAGCTGTCGCGGCACGAGCGCTTCATCGGACCGGCGGCCGAGCTCGCCGAGCGCGGGCGCACGCCGGAGGGCCTTCTCACCGCGATCGGCGCCGCGCTGCGCTTCGACGTGCCCGAGGACCCCCAGAGCGTGGAGCTCCACGAGAAGCTGGCCGCGCTCACCCCGGAGGAGTTCGTGGCGGAGGTCACCGGCCTCACGGCCGAGCATCCGCTCTTCGACCGGGTCGTGGCGGTCGTCCGCGGCTAGTCCCGTGGCCGCACGGCGGCGAACGACGACGAGGTCCCCTGCTTCCCGCGGGGGACCTCGTCGTCGTCTGCGGCGGCTCGGGCGGAGCGCTAGAACAGCCGCCAGCGGGTGAGCGGCCAGGCCACGGCGAAGACGCGTCCGGTGACCCTGTCGATCGGCACGGTCTTCACGCACGTGTCGATCGGCCCGCCGGCGCCGCGGCACTCGCCGAGCGAGTCGTTGGAGTTCGACCGGTGGTCGCCCAGGACGAAGAGGGAGCCCTCAGGGACGGTGTACTCGTCGAAGCAGCGGAGGGACGCGGGGCTCGTCGTGCAGTCGAGGGTCCCGGGGGTGAAGGGGAAGTCCTCGAACACGTAGGACTCGTCCAGCGGCTTCCCGTCGACCAGCACGTGCCCGTCGGCGTCGCAGCAGGAGACGGTGTGGCCCCCCTCGGCGATCAGCCTCTTGACGAGGAACTCCTCGTGGGAGGGGCCGATGCTGGTGACGTCGCCGAAGGTCTTCACGATCTCGGAGAGGGGGCTGCCGGCCTCGTCGCTCGCGCCCCAGTCGGCGTCGCGCGAGAAGACGACGATCTGCCCCTCCTCCGGCCCGCCCTGGAGGGCGAGGGTGCGGTCGACCAGGATGCGGTCGCCGAAGAATCCGCCGCCCTGGAGGGTGTTCTCCATCGAGCCGGTCGGCACCGTGTACACCTTCACGAAGAAGGTCTGCACCAGGGCGATGACCGCGATCGCCGCCAGGATCGTCACCACCGGGTGCGAGTACCAGCTCCGCCTCGCGGTCGCGGACCTCGTCGTGCGCGCCATGTGCTCTCCCTCCGGCTCGACGGAGCCAGCCTAGGCGGCGGCGGACGCAGGGCCGGGCAGGGGGCGCGCGTCGGGCGCGGAGGCGGAGGAGGGGGCGACACGCCCGAGGTGGCGGAGCGGCCGCGATTCGCGTAGCATCGACCCTTGGTGTTTTGCGCGTGCTCCGGCATGCCCGCGAACCCCGATCCGGGCTCTCGCCCGGTGGTGGCTCGTCGCGGAAACATTCGCACGACCAGTACACACACTACTTCCGAACGACAGTGAGGCTATGGCCAAAAAAGACGGTGTCATCGAAATCGAAGGTGCGGTTGTCGAGGCGCTCCCCAACGCGATGTTCCGCGTGGAGCTGACCAACGGACACAAAGTTCTCGCCCATATCTCGGGCAAGATGCGTCAGCACTACATCCGGATCCTCCCCGAGGACCGGGTGATCGTGGAGCTGAGCCCCTACGACCTGACCCGCGGCCGGATCGTCTACCGCTACAAGTAGACGTTCGCTCCGCTGACGTTCGCGACGTGCGTGTCCTGTAAGGAACGGCCCCGGCATCCGCCGGGAGCACGACGCCAGCGAAAACAAGGACAAGAACAATGAAGGTCAACCCCAGCGTCAAGCGCATCTGCGACCACTGCAAGATCATCCGCCGCCACGGCAACGTGATGGTCATCTGCAGCAGCAACCCCCGCCACAAGCAGCGCCAGGGCTAGTCCCGCTGCTTCCGCGAGGGAGCGCAGGGGCGGCGTGCCGCCCCATTGCACAACTGAACACACCCGCAGCACCAGAAATCGCGCAGCACCCCGGCGACCCCGGGGTGGACGGCGAGGACACCTTCGGTCGGAGGCCGAGGCACCGGTGCTGCTTCACACCTCCACTCACTCACAGGAGAAGCCACAATGGCACGTCTGGCAGGAGTAGACATCCCGCGCGAGAAGCGCGTGGAGGTCGCACTGACCTACATCTACGGTGTCGGCCGCACTCGCGCGCTCAAGACCCTGAGCGACACCGGGATCGACGGCAACATCCGCGTCAAGGACCTCAGCGACGACCAGCTCGTCTCGCTCCGCGACTACATCGAGGGCAACTACAAGGTGGAGGGCGACCTCCGCCGCGAGGTCGCCGCCGACATCCGCCGCAAGGTCGAGATCGGCTCGTACGAGGGCCTCCGCCACCGTCGCGGCCTCCCGGTCCGTGGACAGCGCACCAAGACGAACGCGCGCACCCGCAAGGGACCCAAGCGCACCGTCGCCGGCAAGAAGAAGGCCGGCCGCAAGTAACGCGGGCGACACGGACCTAGAGGAGATACAGAATTGGCTACCCCCAAGTCGGCCGCGCGCAAGCCGCGCCGCAAGGAGAAGAAGAACATCGCTGTGGGCCAGGCCCACATCAAGTCGACGTTCAACAACACCATCGTCTCGATCACCGACCCCTCCGGGGCCGTCATCAGCTGGGCCTCGTCCGGCGGAGTCGGCTTCAAGGGCTCGCGCAAGTCGACGCCGTTCGCCGCCCAGCTCGCCGCCGAGTCGGCCGCGCGCCAGGCTCAGGAGCACGGCATGAAGAAGGTGGACGTCTTCGTGAAGGGCCCCGGCTCGGGTCGTGAGACCGCGATCCGCTCGCTCCAGGCCGCAGGCCTCGAGGTCGGCTCGATCAACGACGTCACCCCGCAGGCGCACAACGGCTGCCGCCCGCCCAAGCGTCGTCGCGTCTAAGCAGCACTCGCAGCCGTCGGCCGGCCGCACGAACCGCCTCCGGGCGGGGAGTGCGGCCGGCCGGCGGATCGCGCATTTCTTTCACAACTCCACACCTCGCAAACGCACGTGTCATATAGCGGACACGTGATCGAAAGGAATCATCAGTGCTTATCGCACAGCGTCCGACGCTCACCGAGGAGAACATCTCGGAGTTCCGTTCCCGCTTCGTCATCGAGCCCCTCGAGCCCGGCTTCGGCTACACGCTCGGCAACTCGCTGCGTCGCACCCTGCTGTCCTCCATCCCCGGCGCCGCTGTCACCAGCATCCGGATCGACGGAGTCCTGCACGAGTTCACGACCGTCCCGGGCGTCCGCGAGGACGTCACCGAGATCATCCTGAACATCAAGGGACTCGTCGTCTCCTCCGAGCACGACGAGCCGATCACCGCCTACCTGCGCAAGCAGGGAGCCGGCCAGGTCACCGCCGCGGACATCTCGGCTCCGGCCGGTGTCGAGATCCACAACCCGGAGCTCGTCATCGCCACGCTGAACGACAAGGCGAAGTTCGAGCTCGAGCTCACGATCGAGCGCGGCCGCGGCTACGTCTCGGCGACCCAGAACCGCAGCGAGTTCTCCGAGGCCGGCCAGATCCCGGTCGACTCGATCTACTCGCCCGTGCTGAAGGTCACCTACCGCGTCGAGGCCACCCGTGCCGGCGAGCGCACCGACTTCGACCGCCTGGTCGTGGACGTGGAGACGAAGGCCGCGATCTCGCCGCGCGACGCCATCGCCTCCGCCGGACGCACGCTGACCGAGCTGTTCGGTCTCGCCCGCGAGCTGAACAACGCGGCCGAGGGCATCGAGATCGGCCCCGCGCCGGTCGACGCGGTCCTCTCGACCGAGCTGTCCATGCCCATCGAGGACCTCGACCTCTCGGTGCGCAGCTACAACTGCCTCAAGCGCGAGGGCATCAACAACGTCAATGAGCTCGTCGCCCTCTCGGAGACGCAGCTCATGAACATCCGCAACTTCGGTCAGAAGTCGGTGGATGAGGTCAAGGAGAAGCTGACGGAGCTCGGCCTGTCGCTCAAGGACTCGGTCCCCGGGTTCGACGGCGCCCACTTCTACAGCTACGACGACGAGAGCATCTAGGTCCTCCGCTCCGGAGCCCCGGCTCCTCGCGTCCGACCTGCTGACACCCCTTTAGTACTGGAGTAAACCCATGCCCAAGCCCACCAAGGGCCCCCGCCTCGGAGGCGGACCCGCACACGAGCGCCTGCTGCTGGCGAACCTGGCCGCGGCCCTGTTCACGCACAAGAGCATCAAGACGACCGAGACCAAGGCCAAGCGCCTTCGTCCGCTCGCCGAGCGCCTGGTGACCTTCGCCAAGCGCGGCGACCTGCACGCCCGCCGTCGCGTCCTCGCGACGATCGGCGACAAGTCGGTCGTCCACGAGCTCTTCACCGAGATCGCTCCGCTCGTCGCCGAGCGCGAGGGCGGCTACACCCGCATCACCAAGATCGGCCCCCGCAAGGGAGACAACGCGCCCATGGCCGTGATCGAGCTCGTCCTCGAGCCCGTCACGCCCAAGGCGAAGAAGTCGCGCACCGCCACGGCGCCCGTGTCCGCTCCGGTGGACGAGGCCCCCGCCGAGGAGACCACTGCCGAGGAGACCCCCGTCGAGGAGGCGCCCGTGCAGGACGCTCCCGTCGAGGACGCCGCGCAGGACGCTCCTGTCGAGGAGACCGGCGCGACCAAGTAGTCACGCCCCCTCTGCCGAGAGCCCTCCGTCCCCTCCGGGGCGGGGGGCTCTCGTCGTTCCACGGGGCCGAGTGGCGCGAATCGTCGCTTACGATGGCACGGCTGCGCTCGTCGGGTGCGGCCGCGTCACGACCGGCGCTCCCGGGGCCCGCCCCGACGATCCGCGGAGGACTCCTGTGCGACTGCGCTCCTCGGCCGCTGCGGCGCTCCTCGCCCGGGCACTGGCGGCCGGAGTGAGCGGCTGCGCCTCCGGCGAGGTGATCGACGTGCCGGAGTCGGCGGGTCTCGCGAGCACGCCCCCGGTGCCGTCGCCCGCACCGACCGTGCCCTCCGTGCCGTCGAGCGAGGGCGTGGACTGCGCGACCGCTCTCCCCGCCTCCCTGGTCGAGCAGGAGGCCGGCTCGACGGCGGGCACCGTGTCGATCGCCGCCGCGGGAGACACGTGCTCCTACGCCGTCGACGGCGGCGACCCGGTCGTCGTGCTGACGCTGCACCGCGGGCCCCTCGTCGAGACCTTCACCGGTGCGGGCGAGGCGCTCGGCGCCGCGCCGGTCTCGCTGGGCACGGCCGCCTACGGGGTGCAGGGCATCGCCTCCGCCCCCTCCGAGCTGGCCGTGCTCGCAGGCGGCTGGGAGGCGCGGATCGTCTCCTCGGTCGGCGAGCAGTCGACGCTGGTCGGCTAGGCGGTCTCGGCCCTGGCGGCCGTCGACGTCCCGCTCGCGGTCGCCTGAGCCGCGACCACGGCGCGCTCTAGACTCGTCTGATGCTCCACCGCGTCCGCCTCGACCTGGCCTACGACGGCTCGCACTTCTCCGGGTGGGCCAAGCAGCCCGGCCTCCGCACCGTGCAGGGGGTGCTCGAGGAGTCGCTCGCCCTGGTGCTGCGCTCCGAGCAGCACCCGACCGTGACGGTCGCCGGGCGCACCGACGTCGGCGTGCACGCCAGCGCCCAGGTCGCCCACGTCGACCTCACCCCCGAGCAGTGGGGCCGCATCAGCACCGGCCGGCGCCGACCGGGGGAGGAGCCGTTCCCGCCCGCGTCGATCCTGGAGCGGCGGCTCCGCGGGATCCTCGGGCAGTACACCGACGTCTCGGTGCACCGGGTGACGGAGGCGCCGGAGGGGTTCGACGCGCGGTTCTCGGCGCGCTGGCGGCGGTACGAGTACCGGCTGGCCGACGCCTCCTCGATGCGCCACCCGCTCGACCGCACGTACACCACCTGGATCACCGACTCCCTCGACCTCGACGCGATGTCGGCCGCGGCCCGCTCGCTCCTGGGCCTGCACGACTACGCGTCCTTCTGCCGTGCCCGCGCAGGGGCCACCACCATCCGGAGCCTGCTCGACTTCACCTGGGAGCGAGACGCCGACGGAGTCCTGCACGCCCACCTGCGCGCGGACGCCTTCTGCCACAGCATGGTGCGGGCCCTCGTGGGGGCGTGCGTCGCGGTCGGCGCCGGGAAGCTCGAGGCGGGGGCGGTCCCGCTGCTCCGGGACGCCGCCCGACGGACCAACGCGTTCGCGGTGATGCCGGCCCGCGGCCTCATCCTCCGCGAGGTCGACTACCCCGAGGACGACGCACTCGCCGAGCGGGCCCTGCTCACCCGGGCGAAGCGCACCGTGCGGACCGAGGGGCCGGACCCGGAGGACTCGGAGTGAGGCGAGGGCGCGCGACCGCGCCCCGCGACCCGTGGCGGCTCGGGTCGCACCTCCCGCCGCCGGAGCCCCTGCCGCCACGATCCGTGCTTGGCCGCACGGGGGCTTTGCTGTAATGTCGACCCTTGGTGTTTTCGGCCGTGTGCCGAGCGCCCGAAGTTGAGCCCTCCACCGGATCGGTTCGGCCCCCTCGCGGGTCGAACGGCCACGGAGCGGGATCCACGAACACCTCACTCCGACCAGAAAGCAGCACTCACGTGACTCGCACTTTTTCTCCGAAGCCGGCTGACGTCCAGCACGACTGGATCGTCATCGACGCGTCCGACGTCGTGCTCGGCCGTCTCGCCACCCACGCCGCGGCGCTCCTGCGCGGCAAGCACAAGGCCACCTTCGCGCCGCACATGGACATGGGCGACTTCGTCATCATCGTCAACGCGGAGAAGGTCGCCCTCACCGGCCAGAAGCTCCTCCAGAAGAAGGCCTACCGCCACTCCGGTTACCCGGGCGGCCTCTCGGCCACCACGTACGCCGAGCTCCTCGAGAAGAACCCGGTCCGCGCCGTCGAGAAGGCCATCCGCGGCATGCTCCCCAAGAACTCCCTCGGCCGCGCCCAGCTGCGCAAGCTGAAGGTCTACACGGGATCCGAGCACCCCCACGCGGCCCAGCAGCCGCAGGCGTACGCCTTCACCCAGGTCGCCCAGTAGGCTCCGGCCCTCCCCGACACCCCAGACTTCGAAGACAAAGGATCACCTACACCGTGGCGAAGATCGCAGACCAGATCGACGTGGCTCCCGAGAGCTACTCCACCGAAAGCCCGGCCACCGAGGCGTCCACGACGCCCCGCGCCGTCCTCAACGTCTCCGGCGCAGCCGTGGGCCGACGCAAGCAGGCCATCGCCCGCGTGCGCCTCGTCCCCGGCAACGGCGGCATGACCGTCAACGCCCGCGAGTTCGCGGAGTACTTCCCCAACAAGCTGCACCAGCAGCTGATCACCGACCCCTTCAAGGTGCTCGACCTGATCGGCTCCTACGACGTGGTCGCCAAGATCACCGGCGGCGGCCCCTCCGGTCAGGCCGGCGCGCTGCGCCTCGCCATCGCCCGTGCACTCAACGAGATCGACCGCGAGAACAACCGCGCGATCCTGAAGAAGGCGGGCTTCCTGACCCGCGACGCCCGCGTCATCGAGCGCAAGAAGGCCGGTCTCAAGAAGGCCCGCAAGGCGTCCCAGTTCTCGAAGCGCTAGTCGACGCGGCCTGACGGCCGCACGACCAGCAGCTCGAGAAGGGACTGCGCACCATGCCGCGCCTGTTCGGAACAGACGGCGTCCGTGGCCTCGCGAATCGCGAGGTCACGGCCGACCTGGCTCTCGGCCTCGCCCAGGCGGCCGCCCGTGTACTCGGAGCGGCCGCCCGGGCAGAGGGCCGTCGGCCCGTCGCCGTGCTCGCCCGCGACCCCCGCATCTCCGGTCAGTTCATCGGAGCCGCGGTCGCGGCGGGTCTCGCGAGCGCGGGAGTCGACGTGCTCGACGCCGGCGTCATCCCGACGCCCGCCACCGCCTACCTCATCGCCGACGAGAACGCCGACTTCGGCGTGATGATCTCGGCCTCGCACAACCCCGCCGCCGACAACGGCATCAAGTTCTTCGCCGCCGGCGGACGCAAGCTCCCGGACGAGCTCGAGAACCGCATCGAAGCGGCCCTCGGAGTCCCCCCGCTCACGCCGACCGGAGCCGACGTCGGCCGCATCACCCGCTTCTCCGACGCGGAGGACCGCTACGTCCTCCACCTGCTCGGATCCCTCGAGGGCACCCGTCTCGACGGCCTGCACGTGGTCATCGACTGCGCGCACGGCGCCGCCGCCGGTATCTCGCCCCAGGTGTTCACCGACGCCGGAGCGACCGTCACCGTCATCGGCAACGACCCCGACGGCCTCAACATCAACGACGGAGTGGGCTCCACCCACCTCGACAACGTCGCCGCCGCCGTCCGCGCGGCCGGCGCCGACATCGGCATCGCCCACGACGGCGACGCCGACCGCTGCCTCGCGGTGGACGCCGAAGGCCGCATCGTCGACGGCGACCAGATCATGGCGATCCTCGCGACAGCCATGGCCCGCCGCGGCGCCCTCCGCGACGACGTCCTCGTGGCCACCGTCATGAGCAACCTCGGCCTCAAGCTCGCCATGCGCGACGCCGGCATCCGCGTGATCGAGACCGCGGTCGGCGACCGCTACGTCCTCGAGGCGATGAACGACGGCGGCTACTCGCTCGGCGGGGAGCAGTCCGGCCACGTCATCATGAGCCGGTACGCCACCACCGGCGACGGCGTGCTCACCGGCCTCCAGCTCGCGGCCGAGATGGCCCGGACCGGACGCACGATCGCCGACCTGGCCGCCGTCATGTCCGTCTTCCCGCAGACCCTCCTCAACGTGCGCGGCGTCGACCGCGAGGGCGTCCGCGACGACGAGGTCATCGCCTCCGCCGTCGCCGACGCCACCGCCGAGCTCGGCAGCGACGGCCGCGTGCTCCTGCGCCCCTCCGGCACCGAGCCGATGGTGCGCGTCATGGTCGAGGCGAAGACGCAGGAGACGGCCGACCGCCTCGCCGAATCGCTCGCCGCGGTCGTGCTCGAGCGGCTGCGCTCTTAAGGAGCCGCTCCCTGCGCGGCTCCTCGCGGTCGGCCTGGAGAGGTGGTCGCGATGGGTAGAGCGGGGTGCGATCGCCGCGCGGGAATCGCTTGGCACGCGATTCCCACGACGGCTCGTGGGTTGGGCCGCTCCCTGCGCGGCTCCTCGCGGTCGGCTTGGAGAGGTGGTCACGATGGGTGGAGCGGGGTGCGTTCGCCGCGGGTGAATCGCTTGGCACGCGGCTGTGTTCGTTGCGGGGCCGCTCCCTGCGCGGCCCCTCGCGGTCGGCTTCGCGAGGTGGTTGCGATGGGTGGAGCGGGGCGCGTTCGCCGCGGGTGAATCGCTTGGCACGCGATTCCCACGACGGCTGTGTTCGTTGCGGGGCCGCTCCCTGCGCGGCCCCTCGCGGTCGGCTTGGCGAGGTGGTTGCCATGGGTGGAGCGGGGCGCGTTCGCCGCGGGTGAATCGCTTGGCACGCGATTCCCACGACGGCGGTGTTCGTTGCGGGGCCGCTCCCTGCGCGGCCCTTCGCGGTCGGCTTGTGGAGGTGGTCGCGCTGGGTTGAGCGGGTCGCGGTCGCCGCGCGTGAATCGCTTGGCACGCGATTCTCGTTGACGGCTGTGTTCGTTGGTGGGCTGCTACTTGCGCGGCCCCTCGCGGTCGGCTTCGCGAGGGGGTTGCGCGGGCGGAGCGTGTCGCGGTCGCCGCGCGGGAATCGCTTGGCACGCGATTCACGCGGACGGCTGTGTTCGTTGCGGGGCCGCTCCCTGCGCGGCCCCTCGCGGTCGGCTTGTGGAGGTGGTCGCGCTGGGTGGAGCGGGTTGCGGCCGCCGCGCGTGAATCGCTTGGCACGCGATTCCCGCCGACGGCTCGCGGGTGGTCCCGAGCCTGCACCGATCCTGCGGTGGAGGGGTTCGAGGAGGTCGGTGGCTGCGCGGTGCGCGCGGCGGCGAACAGCGACCGGGGGCGCGGTCAGATCTTGCGGAGTAGGACCGAGGAGACCGTGTGATCGGCCTGCTTGCGGAGGACCAGGCTCGCGCGGGAGCGGGTGGGGCGCACGTTCTGCAGCAGGTTCGGCTCGTTGATCGCGGCCCAGATGCTCCGCGCGCGCTCGCGGGCCTCATCCGGGCTGAGCGCCGCGTAGCGGTGGAAGTAGGAGTTCGGATTCGCGAACGCGCCCTGCTGCAGGGTGAGGAAGCGCTCCTCGTACCAGCGCGCGATGTCGCTGGTCCGGGCGTCGACGTAGACGGTGAAGTCGAACAGGTCGCTGACCGCCAGGCCGTGACCGGGCACCGGCGGCTGCAGCACGTTCAGGCCCTCGACGATCAGCACGTCCGGCCGCCGCACGACGATCTCGGCGTCGGGGACGATGTCGTAGGAGAGGTGCGAGTAGAACGGCGCGCGCACCTCCGCGGCCCCGCCCTTCACCTCCGAGACGAAGCGCAGCAGCGCCCGCCGGTCGTACGACTCGGGGAAGCCCTTGCGGCTCATCAGACCGCGGCGCTCCAGCTCGCGGTTGGGCAGCAGGAAGCCGTCGGTGGTCACCAGCTCGACGCGGGGCGTGTCCTCCCAGCGGGCGAGCAGCTCCCGCAGCAGGCGCGCGATCGTCGACTTGCCCACCGCGACCGACCCCGCGACGCCGATCACGAACGGAGTCGGCTGCGCGCGCTCCCCGAGGAACGTGCTCGTCGCGCGGTGCAGGTGCCGCGCGCCACCGGCGTACAGGCTCAGCAGGCGCGAGAGCGGCAGGTAGACCTCCGCGACCTCGGTGAGGCTCAGCCGGTCGCCCAGCCCCCGCAGCTGCACGACCTCGGTCTCCGTTAGCGGCAGCTCCGTGGTGCGGGCGAGCTCGGCCCAGTCGGAGCGGACGATCTCGACGAAGGGGGAGGGGTGCGCGTCGCGCGCGGGATCGCGAGGAGACGACGGCATGGGGACCGATCCTAGCGTCCGCCCCGCCGGGTGCCCGACGCCGCGGGAGGCGCCTCCGCGCCGCTTAGAATCGAGCGCATGTGTGGAATCGTTGGATACGTCGGTGAGCGCGACAGCCTGGCCGTGCTGCTCGGGGGCCTGAAGCGTCTGGAGTACCGCGGCTACGACTCGGCCGGCGTGGCCGTGATCGACGCCGACGGGCAGCTCGACAGCCGCAAGCGCTCGGGCAAGCTCAGCGTCCTGGTCGACGACCTCGAGGCGCACCCGCTGGCCGAGGGCACCACGGGCATCGGCCACACCCGCTGGGCGACGCACGGCGGCCCGACCGACCGCAACGCCCACCCCCACCTCGCGGACGAGGGCAGGCTCGCCGTCATCCACAACGGCATCATCGAGAACTTCCAGCCGCTCAAGGAGCAGCTGCTCGCCGAGGGCGCCGTCTTCGAGAGCGAGACCGACACCGAGGTCGCCGCGCACCTGATCGCCCGCGAGTACCGCCGCACCGGCGACCTCGTGCTCGCCTTCCAGGCCGTCGTCGCGCACCTCGAGGGCGCGTTCACCCTGCTCGCCCTGCACCAGAACCAGCCCGGCGTGGTCGTCGGCGCGCGCCGCAACTCGCCGCTCGTGATCGGCCTGGGCGACGGGGAGAACTTCCTCGGCTCCGACGTCGCGGCGTTCGTCGAGTTCACCCGCCGCGCGGTCGCCATCGGCCAGGACCAGATCGTCACGATCACCCCGGAGCTCGTCACGGTGACCGACTTCTTCGGCAACCCCGTCGAGACCGAGCCGTTCGAGATCGCCTGGGACGCGTCGGCGTCCGAGAAGGGCGGCTGGTCGAGCTTCATGGCCAAGGAGATCACCGAGGGCCCCGAGGCCGTCGCCAACACGCTCCGCGGCCGCATCCACGAGGGCGCGATCACGCTGCCCGAGCTCGACGCGCTCGGTCCGGTGCTGACGGAGATCGACCGCATCACGATCATCGCCTGCGGCACGGCCGCCTACTCGGGCATGGTCGCCAAGTACGCGATCGAGAAGTGGGCGCGCGTCCCCGTCGAGGTCGAGCTCAGCCACGAGTTCCGCTACCGCGACCCGGTGCTCACCCCGCGCACCCTCGTCGTCTCGATCAGCCAGTCCGGCGAGACGATGGACACGCTGATGGCGGTCAAGTACGCCCGCGAGCACGGCGCCAAGACGCTCTCGGTCTGCAACACCCAGGGCGCGACGATCCCGCGCGAGTCGGACGCCGTGCTCTACACGCACGCGGGACCGGAGGTGGCGGTCGCCTCGACCAAGGCCTTCGTCGCCCAGATCGCGGCGCTCTACCTCTTCGGGCTGCACCTGGCCGCGGTGCGCGGTGCCGCCTCCACCGAGCTCGTCGCCTCGCAGGCGGCCCAGCTCGCCGCGATCCCGGAGAAGCTCTCCCGCGTGCTCGACGCCTCCGACGACATCGCCCAGCTGGCCGGCTGGATGGCCGACACCCGGGCGGTGCTGTTCCTCGGCCGCCACGTCGGCTACCCGGTGGCGCTCGAGGGTGCGCTGAAGCTCAAGGAGCTCGCCTACATCCACGCCGAGGGTTTCGCGGCGGGCGAGCTCAAGCACGGCCCGATCGCACTGATCGAGCCGGGCCAGGTCGTCTTCGTGATCGTGCCGAGCCCGAGCGAGTCGTACGAGCTGCAGCGCAAGGTGATCTCGAACATCCAGGAGATCAAGGCCCGCGGCGCCCGCGTCATCGCGATCGCGGAGCAGGGCGATACGGCCGCGATCCAGATCGCCGACGAGGTCGTGCCGATCCCGCTCGCCGACCCGCTGTTCGAGCCGCTGCTCGCCGTCACCCCGCTGCAGATGTTCGCGATGGAGCTCGCCGCCGCCAAGGGCCTCGACGTCGACCAGCCGCGCAATCTCGCCAAGTCGGTCACGGTCGAGTGATCGAGCCGTGATCGTGGGGATCGGGGTGGACGTCGTGGACCTCGCGCGCTTCGAGCGCTCGCTGACGCGCACGCCCCGGCTCCGCGACCGGCTGTTCGCCGAGAGCGAACGCTCGCTCCCCGTCGCCTCGCTGGCGGGCCGCTTCGCCGCCAAGGAGGCGCTGATCAAGGCGCTCGGCGACTCCGTGGGCGCCCGCTGGCACGACATGGTCGTCGAGCGGGACGAGCACGGGAATCCGTCCTTCGCGCTGCACGGCCCGGCCCGGGCGGCCGCGGAGGCGCGCGGGATCACGCGCGTGCACCTCTCGATGACGCATGACGCGGGCGTGGCCTGCGCGTTCGTGGTGGCAGAGTCGTGAGCGTCCCCGCGTCGTACCGCGAGGCGGTGATCGACGTCGACGCGATGGCGGCGAACGCCGCGCGTCTGCGCGAGCTCACCGGTGCCCGACGGCTCATGGCCGTCGTCAAGGCCAACGGCTACGGGCACGGCGCCCTGGCCGCGGCGCAGGCGGCGCTCGACGGCGGCGCGGACGCCCTCGGCACCGCGGAGCTGCGGGAGGCCGTGGCCCTGCGCGAGGCAGGCGTCGTCGCTCCGATCCTCTGCTGGCTGCACGACCCCGGCGAGGACTTCGACGCGGCGCTCGAGCACTCGATCGACGTCGCCGTCTCCTCGGTCGACCAGCTCGACACGCTCGCGCAGTCGGCGGAGGACCGCGGCGTGCGCGCGGCCGTGCAGCTCAAGGTCGACACGGGCCTCAGTCGCAACGGCGCCGCGGAGGAGGAGTGGCCGCACCTGGCGGAGGCGCTCGCCCGTCACAGCGCTCGCGGCACCGTCCACCTCACCGGGCTGTTCTCGCACCTGTCCAACACCTCGCGCGAGGACGACCTCGCCCAGCTCGCGCTCCTCCGCCGCGCCGAGGCCGTGCTGGCGGCGCACGGGGTGCAGGCGCCGGTCCTGCACCTCGCGGCGACGGCGGCGGCGCTGCGCCTCCCGGAGGCACGCCTCGACATGGTGCGCAGCGGCATCGCCCTCTACGGACTCTCGCCGTTCGAGGACGAGACCTCGCTCCAGCTCGGGCTCGTCCCGGCGATGACGCTGCAGGGCCGCGTCGCCGGCGTCCGCCGGGTGCCCCACGGGACCGGCGTGAGCTACGACTACACCTGGCGGGCCGAGGGCGGGACGACCCTCGCGCTCGTGCCGTTCGGCTACGCGGACGGCATCCCGCGGAGCGCCTCCGGCGTCGCGGAGGTCTCGATCGGCGGCCGCCGCCACCGGATCGCCGGGCGGGTCGCGATGGACCAGTTCGTCGTCGACGTGGGGGATGCGAGCGTCGCGACGGGCGACCCGGTGACGCTCTGGGGCGACCCGACGACCGGCGTCCCCTCGGTCGACGAGTGGGCGCGGTGGTGCGGCACCATCAACTACGAGCTGGTCACCCGGCTCGGGCCGCGGGTCCAGCGGCGGCTGCTGAGCGCGGCGGACGGCCGTGCCTGAGCGCTCCTGGTTCGCGGACCGCGTCGTCGAGGTCGCCGATCCGGAGGCCATGGCGGAGCTCGGCCGCGAGCTCGGCCGAGTGCTGCGCGCCGGCGATCTGCTGGTGCTGACGGGGCCGCTCGGCGCGGGCAAGACGACCTTCACGCGCGGGCTCGGCGAGGGCCTCGACGTGCGGGGTCCCGTGACGAGCCCCACCTTCGTGATCGCGCGGACGCACCCGCCGCTGCACGACGGGCCGCCGCTCGTGCACGTCGACGCCTACCGCGTGGGCTCGCCGGTCGAGCTCGACGACCTCGACCTCGATCCGGCGCGCTCGGTGGTCGTCGTGGAGTGGGGCGCCGGGATGCTGGACGGCGTCGCGGAGTCCTGGCTCGACGTGGTCATCGAGCGGCCGACCGCCGGCTCCGACGCCGAGGAGGGCGAGGAGCCGATCGAGCCGCGGACCGTCCGCTTCCGCGGCACCGGCTGGAGCTGAGCCCGCGAGTACCCTGGACGCGTGCTCCTCGCGATCGACACCTCCTCCGGAACCTCCGTCGCCGTCGTCGACTCCGCGGGCGCCGTGCGCTCGGAGCGCACGGAGACCGACACCATGCGCCACGCGGAGGTGGTCGGCCGGCTGATCCAGGAGGCGCTCGAGGCGGCCGACGTGGCTCCCGGGGGCATCGAGGCGGTCGCCGTGGGCATGGGCCCCGGCCCCTTCACCGGCCTCCGGGTCGGGATCGCCGCCGCCCGGGCCTTCGCGCTCGGCCGCGGCGTCCCCACCCTCCCCGTGGTCTCGCACGACGCGATCGCGCTCGCCGCGCTGCGGCACGGGCGCGCCGCGGGCTTCCTCGTCGTCACCGACGCCCGCCGCCGAGAGCTGTACTGGAGCGCCTACGACGGGCTCGACGATCAGGGGCTCCCCGTCCGCCTCGCCGGCCCGGGCCTGGACAAGCCGCCGGCCCTCCCGCATCCGGAGCTCCCGCGCCTGGAGGCCGAGTCGGTCTCCGCCGGCGAGCTCGGAGTCGTGGCCGCCCGCCTGCGCGCGGCCGGTCGGCCCGGTGCCGCGGACGAGCCCCTCTACCTCCGCTCGCCCGACGTCACGCTGTCCGCCGGCCCCAAGCGGGTGACCGCATGAGCGAGGCCGTGCTCCGCGACGCGCAGGCGGACGACCTCGACGCTGTCATGGCGATCGAGGAGTCCGAGTTCGCCGGCGACGCCTGGTCGCGCGGGATGATGGCGGAGGAGATCCGGAGCCGTCACACCCGGTACCTGGTCGCCGAGCAGGACGGCGAGGTGGTCGGCTACGCCGGGCTCCTCTGCCCCGTCGGCGCCCACGAGGGCGACGTGCAGACGATCGCGGTCGTCGCCCGGGTCCGCCGCACCGGCCTCGGGCGCCGACTGCTGCGCGCGCTCCTCGAGGCGGCCGGCGAACGCGGCGCCCGCGAGGTCTTCCTCGAGGTCCGCGCCGACAACCCCGCCGCGCAGACCCTCTACCGCTCGGAGGGCTTCGAGGAGATCGGCGTCCGCCCCGCCTACTACCAGCCCGACGGAGTGGACGCGATCGTGATGCGCCGGCCGCCGACCCCGACCCAGGAGACCCCGTGAGCACCGGACCCCTCGTCCTCGGCATCGAGACCAGCTGCGACGAGACGGGGATCGGCATCGTCCGCGGCACGACGCTTCTCTCGAACACCATCGCCTCCTCGATGGAGGAGCACGCCCGCTACGGCGGCGTCGTGCCCGAGGTGGCCGCCCGGGCGCACCTGGAGGCGCTCGAGCCCGCCCTGCACGCGGCGCTCTCCGAGGCCGGTGTCGCGCTCGGCGACCTGGACGCGATCGCGGTCACCAGCGGACCGGGACTCTCGGGCGCCCTCATGGTCGGCGTCGGAGCGGCGAAGGCGCTCGCCGTCTCGCTCGGCCTGCCGCTCTACGCCGTGAACCACCTCGTCGGCCACGTGGGAGCCGATGTCCTCCGTGCAGACGGCAGCGAGGGCAGCCCCGTCGAGGTGCCGACGATCGCGCTGCTGGTCTCGGGCGGGCACACCTCGCTCCTGCACGTGCGCGATCTGGTGTCGGACGTCGAGCTGCTCGGCGAGACCATCGACGACGCCGCCGGCGAGGCCTTCGACAAGGTGGCGCGAGTCCTGGGCCTGCCCTATCCGGGCGGACCGCAGATCGACCGGGTGGCGGCGGACGGGGACCCGAAGGCGATCCGCTTCCCCCGCGGGCTCAGCCTGCCGAAGGACCTCGAGCGCCACCGCTACGACTTCTCGTTCTCAGGGCTGAAGACCGCGGTCGCCCGCTGGGTCGAGAAGCGCCAGGACGCGGGGGAGGAGGTGCCCCTGGCCGACGTCGCGGCGAGCTTCCGCGAGGCAGTCGCCGACGTCCTGCTCACGAAGGCGCTCGCCGCCTGCCGCGACCGGGGCGTGCCGCGCCTCCTGCTCGGCGGCGGCGTGGTCGCCAACGCCCGGGTGCGCGCGCTGGCGGAGGAGCGGTGCGCGGCCGCGGGAGTGACCCTCCGGATCCCGGCGCTCTCGCTCTGCACCGACAACGGCGCGATGATCGCCGCACTGGCGGCGCAGCTGATCGAGGCGGGGCATCCGCCGTCGGGGCTCGGTTTCGGGGCCGACTCGACCCTCCCGGTCACCGAGATCCAGGTCCGCTGAGGCCTCTACCGGGCGGCGGCCGGGCCGCGCAAGCGCCGTCCAGCTTTTTGACAGGCGGATCGTGCCACTGCCACTCTTGGCCGCATCCGCTCGTTCCTGACCCTGGGGGATTCCATGACCACTCCGTACACGCCCGCGTCCGACCGCTACAACATCCTGGCGATCATCGGCTTCATCGCCTCGTTCTTCGTCTCCATCGTGGGCATCGTGCTGGGCTTCATCGCCCTGTCGCAGATCAAGCGCACGGGGGAGAAGGGCCGCGGCCTCGCCCTCGCCGCCGTCATCATCGGCTTCGTCGCGATCATCATCACCATCATCTCGTTCGTCGCGCTCTTCTCGATCGCGGCGACCATGCCCTCGACCGGGTACTGATCGACACGCCTCCGAGGCTCGGGGGCGCCCGCACCACCAGGAGGACACCGTGACCGACGACACCGCGCCCGGACCGCAGACCGGACCGGCGCCCGCGCCGTTCGCCCCTCCGCTCGGCGAGCCGTCGGCGGCCTACCCGCCGCCGACGGCCGCCGCCGATCCCTACCCCGGTCTCCCGCCCCGCCGCCCGCCGATGAACCCGCTCGCGGTCGCGGCTCTGGTGTGCGGACTGCTGGGGCTGGCGCCCGCCGCCATCGTCCTCGGCCACATCGGCTTCGCCCAGGCCCGACGCTCCGGACAGCGCGGCCGCGGTCTCGCGGTCGCCGGCTTCGTGCTGGGCTACCTCGCGATCGTCCTCGCGGTGATCGCCTACCTCGCCTGGACGGCCTTCGTGGGCGACCTGCGCGACGGCGGGTACCTGCCCGCGTGAGCGGACGGAACCCCTCCGCCGCCGCCCCCGCCCGCGTACCCCTCGGCGCCTGCGTACTCCTCCGTGCCCGGCCACCCCGCCGCCTATGCGGCCGCACCGGCGCCCGTCGTCCCCCGCACGCTGAGCCTCGTCGGGATGATCCTCGGCATCGTCGGCCTGGTCATCACGCTCTTCGCCGCCGGTTTCGGCTTCCTGCTGTCGGCTCCGGCCGTCGTGCTCGGCTTCCTCGGACGCCGGCGCGAGCCGGCCGCGCGCGGCTTCGCGCTGACCGCGATCATCACCGGGTTCGCCGGCATCGCCGTCTCGCTGATCTACCTGGCGGTCTTCCTCGTCTTCGTCGTGGTCGCCCTCGCCGCCGGCACCTCCGGCTACTGAGCCGGCGCGGGCCGCTCGACGCGCTCCGCGAGCAGCGCGCGGTGGCGCCCGGCGATGCGCGTCAGGATCAGCACCGCGCTGCCGGCGCCGGAGAGGCCCAGCCGCTTGCGGAAGCGGGCGGGGTCGACGTCCACCCCGCGCTTCTTGATCTCGAGCACGCCGATGCCGCGGGTGCGCAGCTCCTTCGCCAGCGTGCGCTCGTCCAGCGGCAGCTCGGCGAGGACCCGGAAGCTGCGGAGGAAGGGCGAGGCGGCCGCATCGTCGCCCGTCAGATAGGCGATGCCGGGCGAGAGCATCCGCGAGCCGCTGGAGCGCGCGAGCTCGCCCAGGAGGCGCGCGCGGATCGCGGAGCCGTCCGGCTCGTGCACGAACGCGCCGAGGGGGCCGACCTCCTCGTCCTCGCTGTCGCCCGCCGCGGTGAGCTCGGAGGAGCCGGTCGCGCCGAGCAGCAGAGCGGAGCGGCGCACGCCCGCGCGCGCCAGAGAACCGAACCAGAGCCCGGTCTCGACCAGCTCCCCGTCGACCGAGACCCACTGCGCCTCGGCGTCCCGCGGCAGGCGCTCGCGGTCGAAGCCGGGACCCACCTTCACGCCCACGGGACGATGCTCGGCCAGGCCGAACGCGAAGTCGAGCGAGGGGGAGTAGTCGTCCGGATCGTCGAGCCGGCGGGTCTCGCGGTGGCCCGCCGTGCGGCGTGCCGGGTCCAGGTAGACGGCGTCGAAGCCGTCGAGGTCGAAGGCCTCGGCCGTCGAGTGCACGGCGCTCGCCGCGGGGAACGGGGCGAGGTTGAAGCTGGCCAGGGTCGCGGTGACCTCGTCGGCCTCGACGGCGGTGACCGCCAGGTCGATCGCGGCCATCGCGAGGGCGTCGCCGCCGATCCCGCTGCCGAGGTCGGCGACGCGCGCCGCTCCCGCCGCGGCGAACCGGCCGGCGTGCAGGGCGGCGACGCGCAGCCGCGTCGCCTGCTCGAGTCCCGCGTCCGTGAAGAGCATCGAGCGGGCGAACTCTCCGAACTTCGCCTCCGCCTTCTGCCGGAGCCTCGCCTGGGTGAGCACCGCGGCGACGAGGACGGGGGAGTGGCCGGCGGCTCGGAGGCGTGCCACGGCCCGCACCAGGTCGTCGGACCGGTAGCCGTCGAGGGAGTCGAGGAGCCGGAGGCCCTCGGGGGAGAGGAGCTCGACCAGCTCGTCGCGTCGCATCCGGCCATGGTAGGCCACGGCCTCCCGGCGGGTCCGCCGCCCCGCTTGGCACTCTGATTGCACGAGTGCCAGCGGAGCCCCTACGATGGATCTAGCACTCTCGGAGCGTGTGTGCCAGAACCGCGTTCCGCCCACATCGTCGTCAAGAAAGAGGTCAACCGTGTCGGTGTCCATCAAGCCGCTCGAAGATCGCATCGTCATCAAGCAGGTCGAGGCGGAGCAGGTGACCGCTTCCGGTCTCGTCATCCCCGATACCGCCAAGGAGAAGCCGCAGGAGGGCGAGGTCGTCGCCGTCGGACCCGGTCGCATCGACGACAACGGCAACCGCGTGCCGCTCGACGTCGCCGTCGGCGACAAGGTGATCTACTCCAAGTACGGCGGAACCGAGGTCAAGTTCGGTGGCGAGGACCTGCTGGTCCTCTCCGCTCGCGACGTCCTCGCGGTCGTCGTCCGCTAGGCAGCATCCCTCGGAAGGGCCCGTCGACCTCGGTCGGCGGGCCCTTCCGTCGTTCCCGGTCCTCCTCGCGACCAGTGGCCTGATCCGCCCGCTGCGGGCCCGTCCTCCCACCTCGCGCCTGCGTAGCATCGGGGGAGTGACCAGCTCCCGCACCCCTGCCGAGGCCGTCTCGCCGTCCCCTTCGGACGTGCCCGTCGGCGAAGGAGTGGAGGCGCTCGGAGCGGCGGGACGCCCGGGCGGGATGTCCGGCACGGGGCTGCTGTTCGCGTTCTCGGCCTACCTGCTCTGGGGTGCGATGCCCCTCTACTTCATCGCGATGGCGCCGGCCTCGCCGTTCGAGATCGTCGCGTTCCGGGTGCTCTTCTCGCTCGTCTTCTGCGTGATCCTGCTCACGGTCCTCCGCGGCTGGCGCTCCTTCGGCGCGCTGCTGCGCCGCCCCCGCCTGCTCGGCGTGATGGCGATCGCGGGCGTGCTCATCTACGTCAACTGGCAGGTCTACGTGATCGCCACGACCACGGGCCACGTCATCGAGGCGGCCCTGGGCTACTTCATGAACCCGCTGGTCACGGTGCTGCTGGGCGTCCTGGTGCTGCGCGAGCGCCTCCGGCCCCTGCAGTGGGCCGCGATGGGCGTCAGCGCGGTCGCGGTGCTGGTCATCGCGGTGGGCTACGGATCCTTCCCGTGGATCTCGCTCGCCCTCGCCTTCTCGTTCGGCCTCTACGGCCTGGTGAAGAGCCGCGTCGGCGGCACGGTGGACGCGGTCGGCGGGCTGACGCTCGAGACGCTCTGGCTGACGCCGCTCGCCGTGGTGCAGCTGGCGGTCGTCGGCTCCACGGTGGGGCTGACCCTGACGACGGAGGGGACGGGGCACGCCCTCATCCTCGCCTCGGCCGGGATCGTCACGGCCGTCCCGCTGCTCCTGTTCGCGGGCGCCGCCCGGCGCCTCCCGCTGTCGATCGTCGGCTTCGTGCAGTACCTGACGCCGTTCCTGCAGTTCCTCGTCGGGGCCTTCGTCCTGCACGAGGAGATGCCGCTCGAGCGCTGGATCGGCTTCGCGCTGGTGTGGGCCGCCCTGGCGATCTTCTCAGGCGACCTCGTCGCCGCGGAGCGCAGACGGCGCCGATCCTCCGTCTGATCTGCGGAACGCGTCGTCCTGGCGCGGCGCGACAGCGGAATGGTAACGATCCGGTCGCGAAACGTATTGGTAACACCCCTGTATTGTTCACGGCTGCTTCGAAGGTTAGGTTGGCCGAGCGGTTGCCACCGGCGCCGCTCCCACTGACACACACCTCTCAAGGAGCAACATGGGCGTTTACGCGAAGGCCGGCTCGGCCCGCGCGCGGTCCCTCCGGGCAACCCTCGGCGGCGTCGCCATTCTGGGCGCCAGCGCTCTCGTCCTCGCCGGCTGCGCCGGCGGCGGCGACAGCGGATCGAGCGGCGACAGCGGCTCGGGCGACCTGTCCCTCAAGATCGGCACGATCCTCCCGCAGACCGGCACCCTCGCCGTCCTCGGCCCGCCCGAGATCGCGGGCGTCGACCAGGCGGTCGTCGACATCAACGACGCCAAGGCCGGCATCACGATCGACGTGGAGCAGAAGGACTCGGGCGACACCACGACCGACATCGCGACGCAGTCGGCCACGTCCCTCATCGCCGACAACGTCTCCGCCATCATCGGCGCGGCGTCCTCGGGCGTCTCGAAGACCTTCATCGACCAGGTGACCCAGGCGGGCGTCGTCCAGATCTCGCCGGCCAACACCTCGCCGGACTTCACGACCTACGACGACGACGGCTACTACTGGCGCACCGCTCCCTCGGACGTGCTCCAGGGCCGAATCCTCGGCAACAAGATCCTCGGCGACGGCAAGACCAACGTCTCGATCCTGTACATGAACGACGCGTACGGCACCGGCCTCGAGAAGAACATCAAGGAGACCCTCGAGGCGGGCGGAGCATCCGTCGCGGCCGAGGAGATCTTCGAGCCGGCCTCGACCGACTTCAACTCGGCGCTGACCTCGGTCCTCGCCCCGAACCCCGACGCGCTGGTCGTCATCTCGTTCGACGAGATCAAGACCATCGCGGAGCAGCTCTCGGCCAAGGGCTTCGACTTCTCGAAGCTCTACGGCACGGACGGCAACTACGGCGTCATCGGCGAGTCCGACACCAACGTCGACATCGCCGGCGCCCAGTTCACCAACCCGGGCGTCCAGGCGTCCGAGGACTTCCAGGGCAAGCTGCAGTCGCTCGTCGAGTCGCAGGGCAACGACGCGCTGACCGTGTTCAGCTACGCGCCGGAGTCGTACGACGCCACGGTCCTGACCGCTCTCGCCGCGCTCCAGGGCAAGGCGACGGACGGTGCGACCATCCGCGACAACCTCATGTCGGTCTCGGAGGGCGGCACCAAGTGCACGACCTTCGCCGACTGCGCGAAGCTCATCGCCGACGGCGAGGACGTCGACTACGACGGCCTCTCCGGCCCGATCTCGTTCGACGAGAACGGCGACACCAGCGAGGCCTCGGTCTCGATCTACAAGTACGGCACGGGCAACACCACCTCCTTCGAGGAGACCGTCGAGGGTTCGCTGAACTGACGACGCGGTGACGCGGCTCCTGCCGCACCCCTGAGGGGCTCGGTCTTCGGACCGGGCCCCTTCGCCGTTCCCGGAGGGCAGAGGCGGAGACGCGCCGGTCGCGCGGACGCAGCGAGGCGCGGCGGTCGTCCGCGCGGGCGTCCGCTGTCGGGTGCGGGCGGACGGCTGCGCGGCGTCCAGGGCGTGGCGTCGCGTCGAGGAGCCACCCGGGAGGAGGAGCGGCTCGGACGGCCTGTGAACGCCTCCGAGCGCCTCTCCCGGCCTCGAGGGGCGCCCTGCCGGACCGCGGGCGGGAGCGACGACGTCGAGCGGGAACGCAGAAGCGCGCGCCCTCCCGAGGGAGGACGCGCGCTCGTGGAGTGCGGAGGACCTAGGAGGCGCGGAGCAGCTCCGCCTCCTGCGCCAGGCGGTACGTGACGAAGGAACGGCTGTAGTTGCGGCGCTTGCCGCCGGTGGTCTCGGCGATGACGACCTGGGCGTAGACGCCGACGACGCGCCAGCGCTCGTAGTCGCCGATCGCACCGGTGCCGAAGCCGGCTCCGAGTTCCACAGGGGCGGGGGTGTATCTCTTCATGGTCGGCTCCTTCGAGGCGGACGACGCGGCGCTCGAGGCGCTGCGGGGAGGGGAGGAGATCGGCGGCCGATCGCGGTCCCTACCGGGGGAGAGGGGAGCGGGACGTCCCCCTGCAGGGCTGTCCCGTGTCCCCAAAACTACGGCAGGCAGGGCGATATCCTGTCCCCCTCGTGGGTGTCGCTGGTGCGGAGAGACTCTCGCTGTCCTGCCCCCGTCCCGCGGACAGGAGACCCAGGGTCCGGCCCGCCGTTCCGCCGACTTCCCGGGGGTTCGGCGGGCATCGCGGAGAGACCGGTGAAGGCCTGTCCGCGCCGGGAGAGCGGCCCCCCGCCTCCCTTCTGCGGCACCCCGTGCCGGCGCGTCTCCGGGCACCGAGCCGCCTGCCTTCCCGCCCTGCTCGGAGTGGTCTCCGAGCCGCCCGGCGCCCTGCGCGAGCGGCCCCGCCTCCGCCCCGGAGCCGCACCGGCCCCTCGGCCCGCTCGCGCCCGCTCCGCGCCCCGGCAACGACGAAGGGCCCGCCGTCCGGAGACGACGGGCCCTTCGCAGCGGGGGTCAGCCGCCGACGGTCGGGGTGCTCGTGGTGACCTCGTTGGTCGTCGCGAGCGTGCCCAGGTAGAGCTCGATGACCTTGGGGTCGTTCATCAGCTCCCGGCCCGCGCCCTCGTAGGCGTCGCGGCCCTGGTCGAGGACGTAGCCGCGGTCGCAGATCTGCAGCGCCCGCCGCGCGTTCTGCTCGACGATCATGATCGAGACGCCCGCGCGGTTGATCCGCTGCACGTTGACGAAGGTCTCGTCCTGCCGCATCGGGGACAGGCCGGCGCTGGGCTCGTCGAGCAGCAGCATCGACGGGTCCATCATCAGAGCCCGCGACATCGCCACCATCTGGCGCTCACCGCCCGAGAGCGACCCCGAGCGCTGCTTGAGCCGCTTGCTGAGCTCCGGGAAGAGCTCGGTGACGAACTCGAGCCGCTCCTTGTACAGCTTCGGCTTCTGGTACATGCCCATCTCGAGGTTCTCCTCGATGGTGAGCGACGGGAAGACGTTGTTGTTCTGCGGCACGAAGCCCACGCCCTTGGACACCAGCTTGTCGGCCTTGAGGCCGGTGATGTCCTCGCCGTTCAGCAGGACGGTGCCCTGGCGGATGTTGACCAGGCCGAACATCGCCTTCAGCAGCGTCGACTTGCCTGCACCGTTCGGGCCGATGATCCCGACGAGCTCGCCGCGCTTCACGTAGACGTTCGAGCCGTTGAGGATGTTGACCCCCGGCACGTAGCCCGCGTGCAGATCGTGCGTCTCGAGGGTGTTCGGAGTCGTCGTGTCGGCGGTCATCTCTCGTCCTTCTCGAATTCGACGGCCGGGGCGTCGGTCGTCGGGGCGACGCTCGTCGGCGCGGAGGCCGACGGGGACGCCGTTCCGGCGGCCGGAGCGTCGTGGCCGGGCGTCGGGACGCCGGCCTGCTCCGCCTGCCGCTCCACGTCCTCGCGGACGAGGTCGGAGTCCATCTCCTCGGCGATCTCGAGCTGGCCCTCGATCGTGCCCAGGTCGGTGTCGTGGTGCGCGCCCAGGTACGCGTCGATGACGGCCGGGTCGTTCATCACGGTCGAGGGCGGGCCCTCGGCGACGACCTTGCCCTCGGCCATCACGATCACCCAGTCGGCGATCGTGTTGACCATGTGCATGTCGTGCTCGACGAAGAGCACGGTCATGCCCTCGTCCTTCAGGTTCACGATGTGACCCAGGAGCGACTGCGTCAGCGCCGGGTTCACCCCGGCCATCGGCTCGTCGAGCATGACGAGCTCGGGCTCCGACATCAGCGCCCGCGCCATCTCGAGCAGCTTCTTCTGGCCGCCCGACAGGCTCGACGCGTAGTCGTCCCGCTTGGTGTCCAGCTTGAACTTCTCGAGCAGGCGGATCGCGCGCTGCTCGATCGAGTCCTCCTCCTTCGACCACAGCGGGCGGATGAGCGAGGTGAAGATGTTCTCGCCCTTCTGCCCCTTCGCGCCGAGCAGCATGTTCTCGAGCACCGTCATGCCGCCGAGCGCCTTGGTGAGCTGGAACGTGCGCACCATGCCCATCCGCGACACCCGGTAGGCCGGGACGTTGGCGAGGTTCTTGCCCTTGAAGTTCCACTTGCCGGTGTTGGGCTTGTCGAAGCCCGTCAGCAGGTTGAAGAACGTGGTCTTGCCGGCCCCGTTCGGGCCGATCAGGGCGGTGATGGATCCGCGGGGGATCTCGAGGTGCTCGACGTCGACCGCGGTCAGGCCGCCGAAGCGGCGGCTGACGTTGTCGGCGACGACGATGGGGTCCTTCTTCCTGACCCCGGGGACGATTGCTTCCTCGGTGATGTCCGAGACCGGCGTCTTAGGCAAAGTGCAGATCCTTCTTCTTGCCGAAGATCCCCTGGGGTCTGAAGATCACCAGGAGCATGAGGGCTACCCCCACCACGATGAACCGGATGGGTCCGGTCTGCACGGTGGTGAGGCGGATGAGGTCGTTGTTGAGGACCCCGGTGTCGATCCCGAGCGTGAGCAGTCCGTCGGTCAGACCGAGGACGACCCAGAAGATGATCGAGCCGACGACGGGTCCGAAGACCGTCGCGGCGCCGCCCAGCAGCATGATCGTGTAGAGGAAGAACGTGAGCTGGGTGCCGTAGTTGTCGGGCTGGAGCGAGCGGGGGAGGATGAACAGCGCTCCTGCGAGGCCTCCGAGCACGCCGCCCAGGATGAGCGCCTGGATCTTGTACGAGAAGACGTTCTTGCCGAGCGAGCGCACGGCGTCCTCGTCCTCGCGGATGCCCTTGATGACGCGGCCCCAGGGGCTGCGCATCAGGAGGAACACCAGGAGGCAGGCCAGGAGCACGAGGCCCCAGCCGACGATCCGCACCCACCACTGGTCCTGGCTGTAGGTGAGGACGCCGATGCCCCAGCGGCCCTCGGGGAGCGGGTTGAGGTCGTTGAACGCCTTCGCCGCGCCGTTGATGCCCTCCGAGCCGCCGGTGATCGCCGAGAACTCGGGGGTCTTGACCGAGAGCCGGATGATCTCCGCCGCCGCGATCGTGACGATCGAGAGGTAGTCGGCCCGCAGCCGCAGCGTCGGGATGCCCAGGATGAGCGCGAAGACGGTCGCCGCGACGATCGTCGCGAGGAAGGAGCCCCAGACGGGCCATTCGAACTTGACCGAGGTGATGGCGAAGGCGTAGCCGCCCACTGCCATGAAGCCGGCCTGTCCGAAGTTGAGCAGCCCCGTGAATCCGAAGTGGATGACCAGGCCGATGGTCGCCAGCGCGTACGCGGCGACAGTGGGATCGACGATCTGCCCGATCGCCAGCCAGATGAAGTTGAGGTTCATGGTGTCCTAGCCGATCCGTTCCTTGCGGCCCAGGATTCCCTGCGGCCTGACCAGGAGGATGATGATCATGAGAACGAGCGGAGCCACGTACTTGAGGTTCTCCGGGATCCAGATCGTCGAGATGTTCATCATCAGTCCGATGATGAGCGAGCCGACCAGCGCGCCGTAGGCGGAGCCGAGTCCGCCGAGCGTGATCGCCGCGAAGATCAGCAGCAGGATCGACGCTCCCGTGTCCCAGCGCAGCGACTGGTAGTAGCCGATGTAGACGCCCGCCAGCGCGGCGAGAGCGCCCGACATCACCCAGACGACGCGGATGACGCGCTCGACGTTGATGCCCGAGGCGGAGGCGAGGGCCCGGTTGTCCGAGACCGCCCGCATCGCCTTGCCGATCTTCGTCTTCGTGAGGACGTAGGCCACGGCGACGATGCAGACGACGCCGACGACGGCGCCGACGATGTCGGTGAACTTCAGGCTGATCCCGAGCTCCGGCACCGTGAAGAACGGAGCGGTGCTGTTGGGGAGCGAGAGGCGGTCGGCTCCGAAGAAGAAGACGAACACGTAGCGCAGGGCCAGCGAGAGGCCGATCGTCACGATCATCAGCGGGATGAGCTGGATGCCCTTCTTCCGCAGCGGCTTCCAGAGCAGTCCGTCCTGGACGAAGCCGAAGGCCCCGCCGAGGATCACCGCGATCGGGATGGCCAGCAACGCCGGGAGTCCGAAGACCCCGGAGAAGAGGTACGCCATCAGCGCGCCGAAGGTGACCAGCTCGCCGTGGGCGAAGTTGTTCAGGCCGGTCACGCCGTAGATCAGCGAGGCGCCGATCGCCGCGAGGGCGATCAGGAGCCCGAAGATCAGTCCGGTGACGACCTTCGGCCAGAAGATGATCCAGAACGTGTCGGCCGACACCGGCTGGTTCACCGCGTTGGACGTCCCGTCGGGGTTCGTCGCGTCGTTGCCGGTCGTGCCCTCGGTCGCAGGGCTCGTCGGAGCCGCGGAGTCCGTCGGGACCGGGACGGTCGCTCCGGAGCCCTTCGGGTTGGCCGTCGAGACGATGAAGTTCACGATCTGGTTCTGCGAGGCGACGATCTTCACCTGCTTCGGGTTCTGACCCGCGGCGGGGTAGCCCTTGTCGGCGGGCAGGGACTCCTCGTCGACGGTCACCGTGTAGGTGCCCGCGGCGTCGAGGGGGAACGTGGCCCGGCCGTCCTCGCCGGTGGTCACGGTCGCGGAGGCGTCGCCGCCGATCTCGACGGTCACCCCCGTCAGGTTCTCGTTCGTCCCCTGCACGCGGACCCAGGCGATGATCGACTGGTCGGCGGTGGTGGCGGCGAGTGCGGCGGGGGCCGCCGCGGCGATCCCGGTGAGGGTCGCGGCGAGCAGACCCACGGCCAGGAGCCGGTCTCGGAGCCTCGGGCGTCTCCTATCCACGGGGCGCCTCCCGGTCCGTCGGATGCAGGATCGTCGAGCGCTGGCGGCGCATCGAACGGCTGGCTGTGAGCAAGACGTCTACCTCTCGTCAGGGTGCACAGACGGATGGGGTCTCCGGGCACGCCCGAATCGCCGTCGTCAAACAACGTTGGTTGACCATACGTTCCGCATGTGTCGGCGGTGTTTCACCGTCCGCACTTACGCGTGACGACATTATGAGGGAGAGGAGAGCGCTCCAGCGCCCATCCGCGGCCCGGCGGCCGCGCCGTCGAGGAATACCCCGAGCCTCACGGCGCTTAAGATCGAACAACCGTGGCGCTCGTGAGCGGACTCCTCCCGTCCTCTCCGGGCTCCCGCACTCGACCTGCTAAGGGGCATTGATGGACCAGCCGGATCCCTTCGGATTCCTCGGACTCACCTACGACGACGTCATGCTCCTCCCCGGGCACACCGACGTCATCCCGAGCGAGGCCGACACGGCCTCCCGTCTCACCAAGCGCATCAGCGTGGCGACCCCGCTGCTCTCCGCGGCGATGGACACCGTCACCGAGGCGCGCATGGCGATCGCGATGGCCCGCCAGGGCGGCCTCGGCGTCCTGCACCGCAACCTCTCCATCGCCGACCAGGCCGACCAGGTCGACCGGGTGAAGCGGAGCGAGTCGGGCATGGTCTCGAACCCCGTCACCACCACCCCGGACGCCACCGTCGCCCAGGTCGACGACCTCTGCGGCCAGTACCGGATCAGCGGCCTCCCCGTCGTCGACTCGACCGGCGTGCTCGTGGGCATCATCACCAACCGCGACATGCGCTTCGTCTCGCCGTTCGAGAAGGCGACCACGCTCGTCCGCGACGTGATGACCAGCACCGGTCTGATCACGGGCCGCGTCGGCATCCCCGACAGCGAGGTCATCGCCCTCTTCGCGCAGCACAAGATCGAGAAGCTGCCGCTGGTCGACGCACAGGGCAAGCTCGCCGGCCTCATCACGGTCAAGGACTTCGACAAGTCGGAGCAGTACCCCAACGCCACGAAGGACGACGAGGGCCGCCTGCGGGTCGGCGCCGCGATCGGCTTCTTCGGCGACGCCTGGCAGCGCGCCACCGCCCTGCTCGACGCGGGCGTCGACGTGATCGTCGTCGACACCGCCAACGGCGACTCCGCCGGCGTGCTCGACATCATCCGCCGCCTGAAGTCCGACTCCGCGTTCGCCGGCGTCGACGTCATCGGCGGCAACGTCGCGACCCGCTCCGGGGCGCAGGCACTCGTCGACGCGGGCGCCGACGCCATCAAGGTCGGCGTCGGCCCCGGCTCGATCTGCACCACCCGCGTCGTCGCCGGCGTCGGAGTCCCGCAGGTCACCGCGGTCTACGAGGCGTCCCTCGCCGCGCGCGAGTCCGGCGTCCCCGTCATCGCCGACGGCGGCCTCCAGTACTCCGGCGACATCGCCAAGGCGCTCGTCGCCGGCGCCGACACCGTGATGCTCGGCTCGCTCCTCGCGGGCTGCGAGGAGAGCCCCGGCGACCTCGTGTTCCAGAACGGCAAGCAGTTCAAGACCTACCGCGGCATGGGCTCCCTCGGCGCCCTGCAGACCCGCGGCGAGCGGACCTCCTACTCGAAGGACCGCTACTTCCAGTCCGACGTGCCCACCGACGACAAGCTGATCGCCGAGGGCATCGAGGGCCAGGTGCCCTACCGCGGCCCGCTCGCGAACGTGGCCTACCAGCTCGCCGGCGGGCTCCGCCAGTCGATGTTCTACGTCGGAGCGCGCACCATCCCCGAGCTGAAGGAGCGCGGGAAGTTCGTGCGCATCACGGCGGCCGGGCTGAAGGAGTCGCACCCGCACGATGTGCAGATGGTGGTGGAGGCGCCGAACTACCGGCGCTGAGAGGTCTGGTGGGGCCGGCGGCGGATCGGGATCGCGGCCCCTCTGCCCGATGGGCCTGCGGCCCATACGCCCACCACGCCGGAGGGGCCGCGATCCCGATCCGCCGCCTCCCTCCGGGAGACGAGCACCGGTCCTCGGCTGAGGGGCGGGGGACGCAGCGCGAGCGGCGCGAGGCGCCGCCGCGACTGCGGGGGGAGGCTTCCGCCTGTGCCGACGGGGGAGTGGTCGTGCGCCGCGCGCGAGCGCGACGGAGTGGGGACGGGCTCCCCGCCTTGCAGCGAATGGTGGTGGCGGCCGCGCAGGCTTCACCTGTTGGTGGAGTGCGCCCGCTCGCGTCGATCGCGGCCTGGTGAGGAGCCCGGTAGGAGCGGTGACCGGCGATCGTTCCGCCGGATCGTCGACGCGCGGGCGTACGCCTCTGCGGAAAGTGGCCACTCGCCCGGGCCGATCGCGGGCAAGCGATCAGGGCGTCCCGTGCAAGGTGGGAGAGATGACCGGCTACCCGCTTTCCGGCGGATCGGCGTAGCGCGGACGTAGGACGCTCTGTGGAACGCGATCGCCCGCTCGGGCCGACCGCGGGCGGGCGGCGAGCGGAGCGAGGAGCGAGCCGCGGCTGACGCCGCTCAGCGGTGACCGGCGGTCCGCGTGCGAGCGGATCGGCGTAGCGCGGACGCGGGACGCTCTGCGGAACGCGATCGCCCGCTCGGGCCGACCGCGGGCGGGCGGCGAGCGGAGCGAGGAGCGAGCCACAGCTGACACCGCTCAGCGGTAACCGGCGATCCGCGTTCCAGCGGATCGGCGTAGCGCGGACGTAGGACGCTCTGCGGAACGCGATCGCCCGCTCGGGCCGACGGCGGGCGAGCGGCGAGCGGAGCGAGGAGCGAGCCACAGCTGACACCGCTCAGCGGTAACCGGCGATCCGCGTTCCAGCGGATCGGCGTAGCGCGGACGTAGGACGCT
>NZ_PSVN01000018.1:0-28215 GCF_002932235.1 Rathayibacter sp. AY1E3 | reverse complement strand
AGCGGCGAGCGGAGCGAGGAGCGAGCCACAGCTGACACCGCTCAGCGGTAACCGGCGATCCGCGTTCCAGCGGATCGGCGTAGCGCGGACGTAGGACGCTCTGCGGAACGCGACCGCCCGCTCGGGCCGACCGCGGGCGAGCGACGAGCGGAGCGAGGAGCGAGCCACAGTAAACTCTGCGTCATGGAGATCGAGATCGGGCGCGCCAAGCGCGCCCGCCGCGCGTACGCCTTCGACGACATCGCCGTCGTCCCGAGCCGCCGGACGCGCGACCCCGAGGTCGTGTCGGTGAAGTGGTCGATCGACGCGTACCAGTTCGCGACGCCGATCCTCGCCGCGCCGATGGACTCGGTGGTGTCGCCGGCGACGGCGATCCGGCTCGGGCATCTGGGGGCGCTGGGCGTCCTCGACCTCGAGGGTCTGTGGACGCGGTACGAGGACCCGGAGCCGCTGCTCGAGGAGATCCGCCGGCTTCCGGCCGAGACCGCGACGCAGCGGATGCAGGAGATCTACTCCGCTCCGATCCGCCCCGAGCTGGTGACCGCGCGCCTGGCCGAGATCCGCGCCGCGGGCGTGACCGTCGCCGGGGCCCTGTCGCCCCAGCGGACCGCGGAGCTGTACCAGACCGTCGTCGACGCCGGGGTCGACGTGTTCGTCATCCGCGGCACGACCGTCTCGGCCGAGCACGTCTCGCGCGACACCGAGCCGCTGAACCTCAAGAAGTTCATCTACGAGCTCGACGTGCCCGTCATCGTCGGCGGCGCCTCCACCTACACCGCGGCCCTGCACCTCATGCGCACGGGCGCCGCGGGCGTCCTCGTCGGGTTCGGCGGCGGTGCCGCCTCCACCACCCGCACGACGCTCGGCATCCAGGCTCCGATGGCGACCGCGGTCGCCGATGTCGCCGGCGCTCGCCGCGACTACCTCGACGAGTCGGGCGGACGCTACGTGCACGTCATCGCGGACGGCGGCCTCGGCACCTCCGGCGACATCGTGAAGGCCGTCGCGGTGGGCGCGGACGCCGTGATGCTCGGCTCGGCGCTGGCGCGCGCGACCGACGCTCCCGGCGGGGGCTGGCACTGGGGCGCGGAGGCGCACCACCCGCAGCTGCCGCGAGGCCGCCGCGTCGAGGTCGGCACCGTCGGCACCCTCGAGCAGGTCCTCTACGGCCCGGCAACCGGCGCCGACGGCACGGCGAACCTCATCGGCGCCCTGCGCCGCTCGATGGCGACGACCGGCTACTCCGACCTCAAGGAGTTCCAGCGGGTCGAGGTCGTCGTCGCGCCGTACCAGCCCAGCTGACGCTCACCGACCGAGGCGATCCGGACCGTCGAGGCCGCCGCGAACAGCGGGCTCCCTCGACGGCCCGGAGGTCCCTCGACGCGGTGGACGCCGGGACGGGCCGGCCGGATGAGCAGGGGGCCGGCGTCGTGGGCCTTGCGCCAGCCCAGCGGACGACGCTGCGGACCCGCGCGCGGAGCCGGTCCTCCCGGCGCTTCTCGGCGAGAAGCACGAGCTCGGGAGCGGTCCCGGAGGAACGCCGGGTCGGTCCAGGTCGACGGCGGTCTGCGCCGGATCCGAGACGGCGAGTCCGTCGATCAGTGCGGGTGAGGGCGGACGAGCGCTCCGCGACGCCGTTCCGCATCCGGCTGCCCAGGTCCGTCGCCCCTCGACATGCACGGTCACCGCGAGCGGCTCGACCAGGGGGGTCCCGGACCGCCGCCGCCGACTCGCGGAGGAAGAAGGGCGCGCTCCAGGTCGCGGCCACGGCGTCGATCCGCGCCCGCTGCCGCACGAACTCGTCCGACCGGCGGCACGCCCCGTCTCGACAGATCCCCACTGCACGCTTCCGCCCCCCTTTCCCTCCCTCCGCTCCTCCTGTGGAGACTCCCCCCACCCCCTGTGGACAGTGAGGGACGCAGGACCGCCGAGGCCGCCGGGAAACTGCGGGATCCCTCGACGGGTCGGGGTTCCCTCGGCAGGAGGGCTCCGCACGCGCCTAAGCTGGAAGTCCCGAGTGGGAGCGCCGCACGGCGCGGAGGGAGCACGCATGGTCGAGGTCCGCAGGGTCAAACTGCCCGGTGTCGGCGTTCTGCACACGTTCCTGACGGCCGACGGCGGCAAGGTCGGCGTCATCGCCCACCGCTCCGGCCACAGCGACCTGATCACGTTCGCCGAGGGCGACCAGGACGGCGCCAAGGTGTCCCTCCGCCTGAGCGACGACGAGGCGCACACCCTCGCCGAGCTCCTCGGCGGCACGCAGATCACGGAGTCGCTGACCGCGCTCGACCAGATCCCGGGCCTCTCGATCGACTGGTTCACCGTCGACTACGACGACCACATCGCCGGACAGCAGCTCGGCAAGCCCGCCGACCGCGGGATCGTCGGGCTGACCGTCGTCGCCGTGGTCCGGGGTGACGCCGCCAACCCGGCGCCGGCCCCCGACTTCCGCGTCTTCCCCGGCGACACCCTCGTGGTCGCCGGCAGCCCCGAGAAGGTCGCCAAGGCGTTCGCGTTCTTCCGCACCGGCAGCTTCGCCAAGACGGTCGACGCCCCGCCCGGAGCCTGAGAATGCACCACGGCGAAGACCTCATCGTCCTCGGCGTCCTGTTCGTCGTCGCCTACGTCCTCGGCCGGCTGGGGAGGACGATCGGGCTCCCGGCCATCCCGATCTACATGGTCGTCGGGCTCCTCGCGAGCCCGAACTTCCACCTCTTCCCACTCGACTTCGAGTCGAGCTACATCGAGCTGACCGCGGTCTTCGGGCTGATACTCCTGCTGTTCAACCTCGGCCTGGAGTTCGACCAGGACGAGTTCTTCGGGAACGCCGGCCGCCTGATCCTCTCCGGCGGCTCCTACATCGCGGTCAACATGGCCGTCGGCCTCGGCTTCGGCTTCGCGCTGGGCTGGGGGAGCCGCGAGGCGCTGATCATCGCCGGCATCACGGCGACGAGCTCGAGCGCGATCGTCACCAAGCTGCTGATCGAGCTCAAGCGCCTCGCGAACCCCGAGACGCCGATGATCCTGGGCGTCACGGTCGTCGAGGACATCTTCATCGCGGTCTACCTGGCGATCGTGTCCGTCGTGCTCTCGGGCGAGACGGAGCCGTGGCCGGTGGTGCTCAAGCTCGTCATCGCGTTCGCGTTCCTCGTGGTGATGTTCGCGATCGCCCGCTGGGGCGGGAAGGTCGTCTCCCGCTTCTTCCGCACTCGCGACGACGAGCTGTTCACGATCCTGTTCTTCGGTCTCGCCATCCTGTTCGGCGGCATCGGCGAGGTCCTCGGAGTGACGGACGCCATCGGCGCGTTCCTGATCGGACTGGTCATCGGAGCGACGCGGTTCCGGTCGAGGGTCGAGCACATCGCGATCCCGCTGCGCGACGTGTTCGGAGCCTTCTTCTTCGTCAACTTCGGTCTCGGGCTGGATCCCGGCGCGTTCCCGAGCGTCGTGGTCCCGGTGCTGATCGCCGCGGTGATGACCATCGTCCTGAACCTCGGCGCGGGGCAGTTCGTCGCGTGGCTCAACAAGCTCGGACCGCGCGCGGGCCTGAACGCGGCGTTCATCCTGCACAACCGCGGCGAGTTCGCGCTCATCCTGGCGACGCTATCGCTCTCGGCGGGGCTCGACGAGCGGATCCAGCCCTTCGCCGGCCTCTACGTGCTGATCATGGCGATCGTCGGGCCGATCCTCGCCTCGCGCTCCGAGAGCATCGGCGCGTTCCTCTCGCGGCGGCGGCACCGCCCGGCACCCGCAGCGGCCACGGCCATGGACGAGGAGGACTTCGCGCTCGTGGAGGCGGCGATGGCCGCGCCCGCCGTCTCCGCGGAGGAGGTTCCCGCTCCTCCGAGGCGCCCCGCGGAGCCGGACGAGCTCGACGACGAGTTCCCCGATCCGATGCGCCAGGCGCTCATCGACCAGGCGATGCAGCAGTCCGACGGCGCCGACGACGCCCGGCCCCGCCGCCCGAGGGAGCCCGACTACTGATCCCACGGAGCTCCCACACTCACGGGTTAGGCTCGATCCGGCCCGCGGGACACCGCACGGATCGAGGGCGGACGAGGGACGAATGACGCAGAGCACGGTCGGGCAGGTGGCCCGGCGCCCGCGCTGGATCGCCGCGCTGGCGCTCGCACTCCTGATCGCCGGGCTCTTCGCCGCGCTCGGGCAGTGGCAGGTCGGCCGCGCGGTCGAAGCCGCCGCGCCCGACTCCGGAGTGTCGGAGACGACGCTCCCGCTCGCGGAGGTCGCGACCCCCTCCCGCTCGATCACGGCGACCGCCGACGGACAGCGCGTGGAGGGCTCGTCCGTCTTCGTGCCGGGCGGTGCCGAGATCCTCGGCGGCCGCCTGAACGGCGAGCTGCCGGGCTGGTGGGTCATCGCCCGCACCCGCACCGCCGACGCCGACCTGGTGCTCGCCTACGGCTGGACGCAGGACGAGGCGCAGGCGCAGTCCGTCGCGGACGCCCTCAACAGCGGGAGCGAGCAGGCGCCCTCCTCCTTCACCGGCCGCCTCGTGGCCAACGAGGCGGCGGAGGTGCCGGCGGAGGGCCTGGACCCCGCCACCCTCACCGCGCTCTCCGTCCCCGCGCTGATCAACCGCTGGCCGGATCCGCCGCAGGACGTCTACCAGGGCTATGTCGTCGTCGACGAGCCGGTCGCCGGCCTCGGGGCGATCGACTCCCCGGCGCGCGTGAGCGACGTCTCGCTGAACTGGCTCAACGTCTTCTACGCGATCGAGTGGGTCGTCTTCGCCGGCTTCGCCCTCTATCTCTGGTTCCGCCTCGTCAAGGACGCGTGGGAGCGCGAGGCCGAGGAGGCGCTCGACGCCGAGGAGCGCGCCCGCGCCGACCTGGGCGACCGGGCCGAGGCCCCCGCCCCCGCACCGTAAACTGGTCGTCATGCCCCTCGAGCCCAAGCCCGCGCAGTTCCCTGCGATCCGGAGCGCGCTGCGCTTCTACCGGGTGACCTCGATCATCACCGGCGTGATGCTGCTCCTGCTCTGCGCGGAGATGCTCCTCAAGTACGTCTTCCACCTCGAGCTGTTCGCCTTCGGCCAGCAGGGCGTTCTGCACTTCGCCCCGATGTACGAGGTGCCCGGAGGCGAGTTCAGGTCGAGCGGCACCGGCGCGAACCTGTCCACCGGCATCCTGATCGCGCACGGCTGGTTCTACGTCGTCTACCTCTTCGCCGACTTCCGCCTGTGGAGCCTCATGCGCTGGCCGTTCACGCGCTTCGTGCTCATCGCGCTCGGCGGAGTGGTGCCCACCCTCTCCTTCTTCGTCGAGACCCGCATCGCCCGCGAGGTCGAGCAGTACCTCGAGCGCCGGACCGCCGGCACCGACCCGAAGACCCCGACCGACTCCGTGGAGGCCCCCCATTAGCGAGCAGCCCACCGCTCCCCAGCCGCACCTGGCCGCGCAGCCCGTCCTCGTCGTCGACTTCGGCGCGCAGTACGCGCAGCTGATCGCCCGCCGGGTCCGCGAGGCGAACGTCTACTCCGAGATCGTGCCCTCCAACGCCACGGCCGCCGAGATCGCCGCGAAGTCGCCCGTCGGCATCATCCTCTCGGGCGGCCCCTCCAGCGTGTACGAGGAGGGCGCCCCGCAGCTCGACCCCGCGATCTTCGACCTCGGGGTCCCGGTCCTGGGCATCTGCTACGGCTTCCAGGTGATGGCGAAGACGCTCGGCGGCGAGGTCGCCAACACGGGGCTGCGCGAGTACGGAGCGACGGACGCCGCCCTCTCGACCGACGGTGGCGTGCTCCTCGGCGAGCAGCCCGCCGACCAGACGGTGTGGATGAGCCACGGCGACTCGGTCGCACAGGCGCCCGAGGGCTTCGAGGTCCTCGCCTCCACGAGCTCCACCCCGGTCGCCGCCTTCGGCAACGACGAGCGCCGTCTCTACGGCGTGCAGTGGCACCCCGAGGTCAAGCACTCCGCCTACGGCCAGGCCGTCATCGAGAACTTCCTCCACCGCGCCGCGGGCATCCCGGCCGACTGGAACTCCTCCAACGTGATCGACGACCAGGTCGCCGTGATCCGCGAGCAGGTCGGCACCGGACGCGTCATCTGCGGCCTGTCCGGCGGAGTCGACTCCGCCGTCGCCGCTGCGATCGTGCACCGTGCCATCGGCGACCAGCTCACCTGCGTCTTCGTCGACCACGGACTCCTCCGCAAGGACGAGCGCCGCCAGGTCGAGGAGGACTACGTCGCCGCG
This sequence comes from Rathayibacter sp. AY1E3, assembly GCF_002932235.1. Lineage (NCBI taxonomy): Bacteria > Bacillati > Actinomycetota > Actinomycetes > Micrococcales > Microbacteriaceae > Rathayibacter > Rathayibacter sp. AY1E3. The sequence continues at coordinate 21,999 of NZ_PSVN01000018.1, read as the reverse complement.
ACCGGCGTCCGCCTGGTCACCGTCGACGCGCGCGAGCAGTTCCTCGACGCGCTCGCCGGCGTCAGCGACCCGGAGCAGAAGCGCAAGATCATCGGCCGCGAGTTCATCCGCACCTTCGAGGCCGCCGCCGAAGCGCTCGTGCTCGAAGCGCAGGGCGAGGGCGAGACGATCGACTTCCTCGTCCAGGGCACGCTCTACCCCGACGTCGTCGAATCCGGCGGCGGGACCGGCACCGCCAACATCAAGTCCCACCACAACGTCGGCGGACTCCCCGAGGACCTGCAGTTCGCCCTCGTCGAGCCGCTCCGCACCCTCTTCAAGGACGAGGTCCGCGCGATCGGCCGCGAGCTCGGCCTCCCCGAGGTCATCGTCGGCCGCCAGCCCTTCCCCGGACCCGGCCTCGGCATCCGCATCGTCGGCGAGGTCACCCAGGAGCGGCTCGACCTCCTCCAGGACGCCGACGCCATCGTCCGCGCCGAGCTCACCGCCGCCGGCCTCGACACCGAGATCTGGCAGTGCCCCGTCGTCCTCCTCGCCGACGTCCGCTCCGTCGGAGTCCAGGGCGACGGCCGCACCTACGGCCACCCCATCGTCCTGCGCCCCGTCTCCTCGGAAGACGCGATGACCGCCGACTGGACCCGCCTGCCCTACGACCTCCTCGCCAGAATCTCCAACCGCATCACCAACGAGGTGAGCGGCGTGAACCGGGTGGTGCTGGATGTGACGTCCAAGCCCCCCGGCACCATCGAGTGGGAGTGATTCCGCGGGTCTCCGCACGGTCATCTGCGGCGTTGTCGGCGGTTGCGATACCTCCGGTATCGCGCCCTTCTCCGCCTTGCAGCTGACCGCGCGGAGACCCGCGGAACGTCAGGAACGGCTCCCTTCGAAGGGGGCCGTTTCTTGTTGAGGGGAGCGGGTGGGGGAACGAGCCCCTGCGGGGCCGTTCCCGGGTGCAGGTAGAGGGGAACGAGCCCCTGCGGGGCCGTTCCCGGGATGCAGGTCGGGGAACGAGCTCAGGTGGCTGTTCAGGGAACGGGTGGCCGCGGTTCGGCCGGGGGATCGGTCGGGGTTGACCGGTGCCTGGCGAGGCGTTCCGAGTGGCGGTCAGCGGGACGAGGCCCTGCGGGGACGTTCCTGGGGTGCCGGCGGAGAAGCGAGCTCCTGCCGAGCGGTCGGGGAACGCGGGTCGGCGCTGGTCCGGGGGCCGAGGTGCAGGCGGCAGGCTCGCGAGCGCGGGTCAGGCGGGGGTGTCGAGCACGCCGATGAAGCGGGTGCCGATGCCGTCGTACTCGTCGCGGCGGTGGCCCTCGGGGTGGTGCGGCCAGGAGGCGGGGGAGTGGTCCTCGCAGACGAGGAACGTGAACTCGGGCCACCACTTCTTCGGGCGGGCGGCCTCGGAGCGGCCGCAGACGGTGCAGTCGAGGGTCACCCACACGGGACGCCTGCCGGTGCGGTTCGCGCGCGACTGGACGAGCCAGGCGGGCGGATCCTGCTCGAGGGCGGCGAGCTCCTCCTCCGACAGACGGGTGGGGATGCCGTGCCGCGTCGCCATCTCGAGGGGGATGTCGAGGCGCTGAGCGGCCTCGCGACGCGTGATCATCCGGCCACCCTAACCCAGCGCCGCGCGCGGACCCCGAGGCCGCAGCGACGCGCGCGCGAGCAGCCACTCCAGCGGGCCCTGCCCCACGAGCCGCCTCCAGAGGAGAGCGGCGACGATCGAGCCGACCACGAAGACGCCGAGCAGCGTCCAGCTGCGCCACGCCTCGAAGTCGAACGGCTCGTACGGGACCAGGTACACCGCCAGCGCCACGAGCTGCAGCGAGTAGATCGTCAGCGGCATCGCACCGACGGCCGCGATCGGAGTCGCCGCCCGTGCCAGGAGCGGCAGCCGCTGCAGCAGAGCCGTCAGCGCGCCGAGGACCACGCAGGCGACCCCGCCCGCCCCGAGGAGCTCGGCGGTGGTGCTGGCGTGCGCCTCCACCGCCTCCGGACCCCCGAGCAGCAGCCCGCCGCCGTAGCCGAGCACGGCCGAGACGGCGCCGCCGACGACGACCCAGCGCTGGGTGGTCGCGGACCGGACGTCGCAGCGCGCGATCAGGAGGCCGAGTACCACGTACGCCAGCCACGACGGCACCGGGTAGTACTGGGTGAGCCAGATGAGGGGCTGCGCGGCCAGGAGCGCCTCGTCGGGCGACAGGGTCGAGAGCCAGGAGCCGCCGGCGCTCGTCAGCGCGTCGACCGCGAGGGGCCCGGCGATCGCCGCGACCGCGACCAGCAGGGCGAGGACCGCCCGCGGCAGGAAGAGCAGCAGCGCCGCGACGAGGAACATCACCCCGTAGTGCGGCAGGATCACCGCGATCGGCGTCCCGAGCAGGGTGAGGGCGACGCCGATGACGAGCAGGTACAGCCCGCGGAGCAGGATCGATCCCGTGTCCTGCCAGGGCCGCGAGGAGCGCTGTGCGCCGCCCGTCATCAGCCCGATCGACACTCCCGCCAGCACGGCGAAGAGGACGGAGCTGCGGCCGTTCCAGAGCATCTCGCTCTCGACGGGGGCGAGGTGGGCGGCGAACATGCCGAGGACGGCCAGGCCGCGTGCGACGTCGAGGCCGACGATCCGGGAGTCTGCGGCGCTCATCCCTCCATCGTGCCAGGCGCTCCCGGCAGTGCACCGGGAACGGCGCTGGGGCCGGGAACGACGACGGGCGCCCGACCCGGAGGTCGAGCGCCCGTCGGACGTGGTGCGCCGTGCTACTCGCGGAAGATCGCGACGAGGCGCAGGATCTCCAGGTACATCCAGACGACGGTGACCAGGATGCCGTAGGCGCCGGTCCAGCCGTAGATGCGGGGGAGGCGGTTGCGCACGCCCTGCTGGATGAACTCGAAGTCCATCACGAGCGAGTACGTGGCGAGCGCGACGGCGATGAGGCCGATCACGATGCCGATGAAGCCGGTGCGGAGACCGAAGCCGCCGCCGACGCCGAAGAGGCCGAGGCCCAGGTTCACCAGCGAGAACACCGCGTAGCTGATCATGCCGATGAAGAAGATCTTGTTGAGCTTCGGCGAGGTGCGGATCTTGCCGTTCATGAACAGCGCCAGGGTGACGCCGATCACGATGACGGTCGCCATGAGGGCCTGGACGACCGCTCCGGCGTACGCGCTCTCGAAGAACTTCGAGATCGCGCCGACAGCGATGCCCTGGGTCGCGGCGTAGCCGAGGATCAGGGCGGGCGACGGCTGCTTCTTGAAGGCGTTGACGATGCCCAGCACCAGCGCGACGAGCACGGCGGGGAGCATCAGGCCCGGGACGAACCAGCCGACGGCCGCACCCGCGAGGAGCACGACGAAGGCGAGGGCGGTCTTGGCGAGGGTGTCCTCGACGGTCATCCGGTCGGTCTCGACGGAGCCGGCGGCCGGACGGGAGTACATCTGGTCGAGCGTGCCGGGGGAGACGTCCGGGAGGTCCTGCACGCGGCCGGCGTAGCCGCGGTTGCTGAACTCCGGGCGTCCGAAGGCCGGATTGTTGCTTGCCATGGTTCCTCTTCTCTCAGGTGCGCTGGTCTCCGAGGGAACTCGCGGATCTGAGTCGCTGTGGGTGCGGGGTGCGCCGCGGATCCGAGAGGACTGCGACGATGGACACCACCTTATCTGAGAGCACCTCTCAGAGTCTGGCTGTTCTCTTCGAGCGGACCTCGACTCCGCTGCGAGCCGTGCAGAGCCGCCCGTAGGATCGCGGCATGCCCGCGCGCCAGTCACCGCTCGTCATCGGCCACCGCGGAGCGAGCGGCTACCGACCGGAGCACACCCGCTCCGCCTACGAGCTGGCGATCGCGCTGGGCGCCGATGCGCTCGAGCCCGATCTGGTGGCGACCCGCGACGGCGTGCTCGTCCTCCGCCACGAGAACGAGATCTCCGGCACGACGGACGTCGAGAAGCGCCCGGAGTTCGCTGCGCGCCGCACCACCAAGCGGATCGACGGCCGCGAGATCACCGGCTGGTTCACCGAGGACTTCACCTGGGACGAGCTGTCGGAGCTGCGGGCCCGCGAGCGGCTGCCGGCGGTGCGCGGCTCCAGCGCCACGTTCGACGGCCAGTTCCCGCTGCTGCGCTTCAGCGAGCTGCTGGCGCTGCTGGACCGGGCGGCGGAGGACGATCCGCTCGCTCCGCCGGGGCTCGTCGCCGAGATCAAGCACGCGACGTACTTCGCCAGGATCGGGCTGCCGCTGGACGTGCTGCTGCGCGAGGAGCTCGCCGCCGCGGGCTGGGGACCGCGCGACCCGCGGCTCACGATCGAGAGCTTCGAGAAGACCGTGCTGGAGCGGCTCGCGGTGAGCGGAGTCGGCACCCGCCGGATCTACCTGCTCGAGTCGCGGGGCGCCCCGCCCGACCTCGTGGCCGCCCACGGCGCCGACGCGGCCCCCTACTCCGCCTTCACCACGCCGCCGGGACTGCGGAACCTCGCCGGAGCCGTCGACGGGATCAGCGTCGACAAGAGCATGCTCTTCTCGCGGGACGCGGCCGGCCGGGCGACGGGGACCGGTCCGCTCGTCGAGGACGCCCACGCGGCCGGGCTCGAGGTCTACTGCTGGACGCTGCGCGCCGAGAACCGATTCCTCGAGAAGGTGCACCGCCGCGGGAAGGACCCGGCGGAGTACGGCGGCTGGCAGGAGGAGTTCGCGATGATCCTCCGCTCGGGAGTGGACGGCGTCTTCGCCGACCAGCCCGATCTGGCGATCGAGGCGCGGGCGGCCGAGCAGGAGCGTCTGCTCCGCGGCTGAACCCGGATCGTGATCGGGCGCTCCTCCGGCGCGTGCCGAGCGGACGCGGAGGCTGCGCTGGCATCATCGGCTCACCACCGCCCGCCCGACCCTCGAGAGGAGGCCCCGTGTCCACCCGAGAGCGCATCACCCGCCGCTGGATCACCACCGCCGTCCTCGCCGTGATCGGCGTCGCCGTCGTGTACTGGCTCGCCGTGCTCACCCCTCAGGGCCAGGGCGTCGAGAACTCGGGGCTCCGGGGCGCCGACCTCGTCTTCGGCCGCGCCACCGGCGCCGCCGCGGGGGCGCTCGCGGACGTCACCCCGCTCTCCATGGTCGTCGGCGCCCTGCTCGTCGCGGCGATCGCACTGATCCGGAGGCGCCCGGCGCTGGCCGTCGCCTCCGTCGGCTCGATCGTCGTCACGGCCGGGCTCACCCAGCTGCTCAAGAACGTGGTCCTCGAGCGGCCCGAGCTGGTCGACACCGACTCCTGGTACACCGGCGGCAGCTTCCCGAGCGGGCACACCGCGGCGGCCGTCTCGGTGGTCTTCGCCCTGGCGATGGTCGTCCCCGGGCGCGCGCGGACCGTCGTGCTCGCGCTGGGCGGCGCGGTCGTGGTGCTGGTCGGCAACCTGACGATGGCCGCCTCCTGGCACCGGGCGAGCGACGTCCTCGGGGCCGACCTCGTCGCGCTCGCCTCCGCCTCCGCCGCCTGCGCGTGGCTGACCACCAGGGCCCAGGTGGGCCGAGCGCCGAAGAGGCCCGCGCGTCGCGGGGTGAACCGGCTGCTCCTGGTGTGCTCGGTGATCGTGGTGGTGCTGCTCGCGGCTCTCGCCGTCCAGGGCATCCAGTACTACCCCGACGACACGAAGGACCTCACCGCCTTCGCGCTCCTGCAGCTCCTGGCGGTGTCGACGTCGGCGCTCGCCGTGCTCGGCTTCTCCCTCGCGTGGCGCGGACTGGACGTCGGCGGGGCGCTCACCTCGCCCGCGCCGCGTCAGCGGACCGCCTGACCGCTCCCGGTGTCGGAGGGGCGATCTACACTCGGAGGGACATGAGCTTCCTCTTCGATCCGAGCGACTCCCGCGCCACCCCGGTCATCGTCGGTCCCCCCGGCGGCCCCGGGGACGCGCCCCGCACCGACCCGGCGCACGAGCAGCTCGTCGCAGGGCTGAACCCGCAGCAGCGCGAGGCGGTCGAGTACCGCGGAGACGCGCTGCTCATCGTCGCGGGTGCGGGCTCGGGCAAGACCAGCGTCCTCACCCGGCGCATCGCGAGCCTCCTGGGCAACGGCGAGGCCTGGCCGAGCCAGATCCTCGCGATCACGTTCACCAACAAGGCCGCGGCCGAGATGCGCGAGCGCGTCGAGAAGCTGGTGGGGCAGAGCGCCGAGGGGATGTGGATCTCGACGTTCCACTCCGCGTGCGTGCGGATCCTGCGCCGCGAGGCCGAGAACTTCGGCATGACCAAGTCGTTCACGATCTACGACTCGGGCGATCAGCGCGCCCTGCTCAAGCGCATCGTGAAGGACCTCGAGGCCGACTCGCTCGGGATCACCGTCGCGAGCGCCTCCGCGAAGATCTCCAAGCTCAAGAACGAGCTCGCCGACGTCGACTCCTACGCCCGCACCGCGAACCTCAGCGACCCGAACGAGGAGATGTTCCTCCAGGTCTTCCGGGCCTACTCGCGGGCGCTCGAGGGGGCGAACGCGTTCGACTTCGACGACCTGATCGCGCAGACCGTCTACCTCTTCCGCGCCTTCCCGCACGTCGCCGCGAAGTACCAGCGGCGCTTCCGCCACGTGCTGGTCGACGAGTACCAGGACACGAACCACGCCCAGTACTCGCTGATCCACGAGCTGACCCGGCCCGTGCCGCCGGCGACGATGGCGGCGGCGCAGTTCGACCGCCCCTACCGCGGACCGGTCACGGCCGACGGCTCCATCCCGGGGGCCTCGCTCACCGTCGTCGGCGACTCGGACCAGTCCATCTACGCGTTCCGCGGCGCCGACATCCGCAACATCGTCGAGTTCGAGCGCGACTTCCCGGGCTGCCGCGTGATCCTGCTCGAGCAGAACTACCGCTCGACGCAGAACATCCTCTCGGCGGCCAACGCCGTCATCTCGAACAACTTCGACCGTCGCGCGAAGAACCTCTGGTCCTCCAGCGGCGACGGGGAGAAGATCGTCGGCTACACCGGGTACTCGGGTCACGACGAGGCGCAGTTCGTGGTCGACGAGATCGCCCGCCTGCACGCGGCGGGCACCGGCTACGACGAGATCGCGGTCTTCTACCGCACCAACGCGCAGACCCGCGCGCTGGAGGAGATCTTCATCCGCTCCGCGCTGCCCTACCGGATCCTGGGCGGCACGAAGTTCTACGAGCGCGCCGAGATCAAGGACGCACTGGCGTACCTGATCACGGTGGCGAATCCGGCCGACGTGCTGGCGCTGCGGCGCATCATGAACACTCCGAAGCGGGGCATCGGCCCCGCGACGGAGGCGCAGCTGCAGTCGTTCGCCGACACCAACGCGGTGACCCTGCGGGAGGCGATGCGCAACGCCGGCTCGCTCGGGATGGGCCCGAAGGTGACGAAGGCGATCGTCGACCTCGCGACCCTCCTCGACGAGTGCGCGCTGATGCTCGACCCCGCACGGGAGGGCGGCGAGGCGAAGGTGCACGAGGTGCTGACGGCGCTCCTCACCCGCAGCGGCTACCTCGACATGCTCCGCGCCAGCCGCGACCCGCAGGACGAGGCCCGCGCCGAGAACGTCGACGAGCTCATCGCCGTCACCAAGGAGTTCGCGCGCAACAACCCGGACGGCGGGCTCGTGGACTTCCTCACCGAGGTCTCGCTGGTCGCCGCGGCCGACGACCTCGACGACGACTCCGGCACCGTCTCGCTGATGACGCTGCACACGGCGAAGGGCCTCGAGTACGACGCCGTGTTCCTCACCGGCATCGAGGAGGACCTGCTCCCGCACCGCATCTCGGCGAACGAGCCCGGCGGCCCGGCCGAGGAGCGGCGGCTGTTCTACGTGGGGATCACCCGGGCCCGCAAGCGCCTCTACCTCTCGCTCGCGATGACCCGCGCGCAGTACGGCGAGACGTCGGTCGCGATGCCGAGCCGGTTCCTGCAGGAGATCCCGGGAGAGCTGATCCAGTGGCGCCAGTCGCCCGGCGCGGCGACCTCGCGCGGCGGCACGCAGCCCCGGGCCCTGAACGCTCAGCGGCCCGGCTTCGGCAAGTCGCGATCGAACACCGAGTTCCGGGAGGCGCTCGCAGCGGCGCCGAAGGCCAAGGGCGAGTTCCCGAACCGGATCACCGGCATGGTGCGCGACAACGGCGACCTCGAGCTGATCCCGGGCGACCGCATCCGGCACACCGACTTCGGTGAGGGGCGCGTGAACGCGGTGACGGGCGAGGGCTCGAAGCGCGTCGCGCACGTGCTCTTCGACCAGGTGGGCGCGAAGAAGCTGCTGATCAAGGTCGCGCCGATCGAGAAGATCTAGTCCGGTGGCGGCCGGATCGGCGGCCGCGCGGCTCGCGACGGAGGCGTTCTCCCCGGCGGTCCTCGCGGTGCTCGTGCCGGTCGTGGTCGGCGCGCGCGTCGCGGATCCGCCCCTGCTCGGCGTCGCCTGGGGAGCGCTCGCGGCGCTCTTCGTCGGCGTGGTGCCCTACCTCGTCATCCGTCTGCTGATGCGCACCGGCCGGATCCACGGCGACCATCACGTGCCCGACCGGCGCGAGCGGGCGCTGCCGATCGCGCTGGCGCTGGTGTCGATCGCGGCCGGCCTGGTACTGCTCGCCGTGCTCGGCGCTCCTGCCGCGGTGACCACGTTCGGCGTGGTGACGGTGGCCGTGGTGCTCGCCGTCGGCGTGGTCAACCTGGTCTGGAAGCTGTCCGGGCACGCGGCGGTTGTCGCCACCTGCGCCGTCGTCGTGCTGATCGCTTACGGACCGCTCTCCCTGCTGATCAGCGTGCCCATCGTCCTCTGGGTGCTCTGGTCGCGGGTGCGCCTCGGTGCGCACACCCCCGCCCAGGTCCTCGCGGGCGCCGCCGTCGGCACCGTCCTCGCCGGGACCGTCTGGTCCCTGCTCGGCTGACGTCCGTCCCTTCCCGTGTGCCCTCTGGTCGCCTTCCGCGAGATTCCACTCGAGTGGGAGGCACGCCGTGGCGGGCTCACCCGAGCGGCATCTCGCGGAAGTGGTCAGCCGGCGTAGCGCGCGACGAGCTCCCGCTTGAGGATCTTGCCGCTGGGCCCGAGCGGGAGGGCGTCGACGAACTCGACGCGGCGGGGGAACTTGAAGGCGGCGAGGTGCTCGTTCGCGTAGGCGATCAGCTCCTCCGCGGTGGCGGTCGCCGACGGGGCGAGGATCACCGCGGCCATCACCTCCTGGCCGTGGCGCTCGTCCGGGATCCCGAAGACCGCCGCGTTCTGCACGGCCGGGTGCCCGATCAGCACCTCCTCGACCTCGCGCGGGTACACGTTGTAGCCGTTGCGGATGATCATGTCCTTCGTGCGGTCGAGGATGCGGATGTAGTCCTCCTCGTCCTTCGTGCCCAGGTCGCCGGTGCGGAACCAGCCGTCGATCACCGCCTCCGCGGTCGCCGCCGGGTTGCCGAGGTACCCCTTCATCAGGTTGTGCCCGCGCACCACGATCTCGCCGAGCTCGCCCCGGGGGAGCAGCTCGACTCGGTCGGTCACGTCGGGGCGGGCGACCTCGACCTCGACGCCCCAGATCGGCGTGCCGACCGTGCCCGGCCGCGGCGGGACTCCGACGTGGTTGAAGGTGGCGACCGGGGAGGTCTCGGTGAGCCCGTAGCCCTCGTAGATCTCGACGCCGAACACCTCGCGGAAGCGCTCGATCACGGCGACGGGCAGGGCAGCGCCTCCCGAGACCGCGTAGCGCAGCGGCGGCCGGTCCTCGCGCCGGGTCGCGGCGTCGAGCAGGGCGACGTACATCGTGGGCACGCCCTCGAAGACCGTGCAGCCGTGGGCGATCATCGCCTCGAGCGCGGCGTCGCCGTCGAACTTCGGCACCAGGACGACCGTCGCGGCGGTGCGGAAGGCCGTGTTCATCGCGCAGACCTGCCCGAAGGTGTGGAAGAGCGGCAGCGCCCCGAGCACCACGTCGCCGCGGTGCAGGTCGAAGGTGTTCATCAGCAGGACGTCCGACTGCGAGACGATCGCGAAGTGCGTCCCCTCGGCCCCCTTCGGACGGCCGGTGGTGCCGCTGGTGTAGAGGATCGTCGCCGTGTCGGAGGGGGAGCGGGGCACGTAGCCGTCGATCGGAGTCGCCTCCGCGGCGAGGTCCTCCAGGCGCGGAAGGGGCGAGGCGGTGCCGTCGGGCACCATCACGCTCAGCACGGGAACGTCGGCGAGGTCCGCTCCGGCGGCCCCCTCGGCGAGCAGCGGAGCGGCGCACACGAGCGCGACGGCTCCGGAGTCACGCAGGACGTAGGCGATCTCGTCGTGCTTGAGCAGGGCGTGCACCGGGACCACCACGGCGCCGAGCGCGAGGACGGCGAAGTAGCCGCGGGGGAAGTCGGGGACGTTCGGGACGAGCAGGGCCACGCGGTCGCCCGGTCCGATCCCCTGGGCGCGCAGGGCTCCGGCGTAGGCACGGGTCTGCCGCCAGAGGGTCGCGTAGTCGACGGCCTGCTCGCCGACGCGGATGGCGATCGTGTCAGGGGTGCGCCGCGCCGCCTCCGCCAGGATGGCCGCGACGGAGAGGGTGCCGAAGCCGGCGGCGGGCGGGGGAGCGGCGGGGGCCTCGGCCGTGCGGGGTTCGGTGATGCTCATCAAGGCTCCAGTCGTCGTTGACCGCCGCGGCGGATGCCGGGTGCTTCACCGTAGATCCGCCGGGCGGCCGCGTCGAGCGATCCGCACCGGATGTTCAGCACGGACGGGCGGGGAGTGCGCATCCCGGCGCCGAGCGGAAGGGGGTGCGGGAGGCGCGGGCGGCTGCCTACAGTCGGACTGCTGCGGCCCGGTTCCGCGGGTCGGACGACGGGAGGCGCGATGCGCGGCGAGGCGACGCTCTACACGGATGCGGTGGTGACGGCTCCGTTCGCCCTCGCGGTGATCGCAGAGGCGACCGGCTCGCGAGTGGTCGGCGCGCGGACCGCGGACGCGCACGTCCCGCTCTACAGCGGTCCGACGAGCGCGCGGGTCGAGATCGCGGGGTTCGGCGACAGCGTGCCGGTCACCGTCGACGTGCGCGACGAGCGCGGGATCGACGAGGCGCGTGCGGCCGCGCAGGCGCTCGGGCTGGAGCTCGCCGCCTACGCGGGCTGGGAGGTCGTGGCCGGCTTCTGAGCGTCGCGTCGGACCCGGGCGAGGTAGTAGCGGCTGGGCGCCGTCCTCACGATCGCGGGAAGCAGGCGGTAGGCGGCGAAGGTGCGCGAGAGCGCCCGCTCGAACCGCGCCTCCTGCCGTGCGGTCCAGTGGAAGCCGAAGGGCTCGCGGAGCGCCGCCGGGAGCAGACCGGCGGTGATCAGGCGGAGGTAGGGGCCGAGCGGGCGCAGGTACCAGGCGGCGATGCTCGGGCCCAGCAGGTCGTGGGCGACCCGGCGGGCCGCGGGCGTGACCTCGAGGCGCTCCAGCTCCCGCTCCCAGTAGGCGTCGAACGCGGTGCGGGAGTCGGGCCAGAGGTCCGCGGGCATCTGCAGGGCCGCGCCGACGACGACGGAGCGGCGCACGATGTCGTCCGCCTCCTCCTCGCTCAGCGCACCGAAGGCGCCCTCGTAGAGCTGCAGCATCGACTGGGTGAGCGTCGCCGCGACCCAGCGCTGCAGCTCCGGGTCGAAGGCCGTGTAGCCGGGGCCGCGCACGGGCACGTGCGCCCTGTTCACGCGGCGGCGGACGGCGCGGACGTCCTCGGGAGTGCCGTAGTGCAGGACGTAGAGGTAGGAGAGCGTCCCGTGCAGGCGGTTCACGGCCCGGTGCACGAAGTCGGAGTGGTCGGCGACGCCCTGCCCGACCGCCGGGTGCGCGATCTGGAGGAGGATCGCGCGCGCCCCCGCCAGCAGGAACACGCCCTCGCGGAAGACGTCCGGGGTGCGGGAGGCCGACGACATGGCTCCACGCTACGCGGGAGCGGCGGGCGGAATAGGAGCCGGTGCCCCCGGCGGGCGTCCGGCGGGCGCGGAGCGACCGCACGGGAAGCCCCCGGCGGGTGCGGAGTAGACTCGGCGCGGCCCAGGGACAGTGCCGAGACTCCGGCGTCGTCCGGGCCACCTCGAACTCGAAACGCAAGCGCGCTCGGCGCGGAATGGGAATGCAGCGTGGATCTCTTCGAATACCAGGCCCGTGATCTGTTCGAGAAGTACGGCGTCCCCGTGCTCCCGGGCATCGTCGCCGACACGCCGGAGGAGGTGCGCGCCGCGGCGGAGAAGCTGGGCGGCGTCACCGTCGTCAAGGCGCAGGTCAAGATCGGCGGCCGCGGCAAGGCGGGCGGCGTGAAGGTCGCGAAGACCCCCGAGGACGCGTTCGCCGCGGCGCAGTCGATCCTCGGCCTCGACATCAAGGGCCACGTCGTCAAGCGCGTCATGGTCGCCGGCGGTGCGCGCATCGACCGCGAGTTCTACTTCTCGGTGCTGCTGGACCGGGCCAACCGCTCCTACCTCTCGCTCACCTCCTACGAGGGCGGCATGGAGATCGAGCAGCTCGCCGTCGAGCGCCCCGACGCCCTCGCGCGCGTCGAGGTCGTCCCCGGCCAGGGCATCGACCAGGCCAAGGCCGAGAAGATCGCCCGCGCGGCGAAGTTCCCGGAGGAGCTGATCGCCAAGGTCGCGCCCGTCCTGGTGAAGCTCTACGACGTCTACACCGGCGAGGACGCCACGCTCGTCGAGGTGAACCCGCTCGTGCTCACCGAGGAGGGCGACATCGTCGCGCTCGACGGCAAGGTCTCGCTCGACGAGAACGCCGGCTTCCGCCACGCGGACCACGCCGCGCTCGAGGACAAGGACGCCGCCGACCCGCTCGAGGCGAAGGCCAAGGAGAACGACCTCAACTACGTGAAGCTCGACGGCGAGGTCGGCATCATCGGCAACGGCGCGGGCCTGGTCATGTCGACCCTCGACGTCGTCGCCTACGCCGGAGAGAGGCACAACGGCGTGAAGCCGGCCAACTTCCTCGACATCGGCGGCGGAGCCTCCGCCCAGGTGATGGCGAACGGCCTCGACGTGATCCTCGGCGACGAGCAGGTCAAGAGCGTCTTCGTCAACGTCTTCGGCGGCATCACCGCGTGCGACGCGGTCGCCAACGGCATCCTCCAGGCGCTCGAGATCCTCGGCGACTCGGCCACGAAGCCGCTCGTCGTCCGCCTCGACGGCAACAAGGTCGAGGAGGGCCGCGCGATCCTCCAGGCCGCCGCCAACCCGCTCATCACGCTCGCCGCGACCATGGACGAGGGCGCCGACAAGGCCGCCGAACTCGCCGCCGCGTAACGGACCCGACGACTCAAGGAATCAGAGAACAAGCATGTCGATCTTCCTCACCAAGGACTCCAAGGTCATCGTCCAGGGCATCACCGGCGGCGAGGGCACCAAGCACACCGCGCTGATGCTCAAGGCCGGCACGAACGTGGTCGGCGGCGTCAACGCCCGCAAGGCCGGCACGACCGTCACCCATGGCGACGTCGAGCTCCCCGTCTTCGGCACCGTGAAGGAGGCGATGGAGGCCACCGGCGCCGACGTCTCCATCGCGTTCGTGCCGCCCGCCTTCTCGAAGGACGCCGTCATCGAGGCGATCGACGCCGAGATCGGCCTCCTCGTCGTCATCACCGAGGGCATCCCGGTGCAGGACTCCGCGGAGTTCTGGGCGTACGCGCAGGAGAAGGGGAACAAGACGCGGATCATCGGCCCCAACTGCCCCGGCATCATCACGCCGGGCGAGTCGCTCGTGGGCATCACCCCCGCGACGATCACCGGCAAGGGCCCGATCGGCCTCGTCTCGAAGTCGGGCACCCTGACCTACCAGATGATGTACGAGCTGCGCGACCTGGGCTTCTCGACCGCCATCGGCATCGGCGGCGACCCGATCATCGGCACGACCCACATCGACGCGCTCGCCGCGTTCGAGGCCGACCCCGAGACGAAGGCGATCGTGATGATCGGCGAGATCGGCGGCGACGCCGAGGAGCGCGCCGCGGACTTCATCAAGGCGAACGTCACGAAGCCCGTCGTCGGCTACGTCGCGGGCTTCACCGCCCCCGAGGGCAAGACGATGGGCCATGCCGGCGCCATCGTCTCCGGCTCGGCCGGGACCGCGCAGGCCAAGAAGGAGGCCCTCGAGGCCGCGGGCGTGAAGGTCGGCAAGACGCCGTCCGAGACGGCCGCCCTGCTCCGCGAGGTCTACGCGGCGCTCTAGCGCCCGTCCTCCCCGCACCACCGTCGGAACGGACGGTGCCCCTGCTCCGGCGGGCGGCGCCGTCCGTTCCGTCGTCGGGGCGGGTCCGGCCGGAGTAGCGTCGCAGCGTGACCCGCCGCCTCGGACTCGACCTGCTGACCTTCGTGCCGTACCCGGAGGGCCCCGAGCGGCCCGGCGACGCCGCGCGGAGCCTCGAGGACGGGCTGGCCCTGCTCGAGCTCGCCGAGGAGCTCGGCTACGGCACCGGCTGGGTCCGCGTGCGGCACTTCGAGCGCTACCTCGCGTCTCCGATGACCTTCTTCGCGGCCGCCTCCCAGCGGACCCGCCGCCTCCGCCTCGGGACCGCGGTCATCGGCGCCCGCTACGAGTCGCCCGTGCGCCTCGCCGAGGACGCCGCGACCGTGGACCTGCTCTCGGGCGGACGCCTCGACCTCGGCGTCAGCAGCGGCTTCGCGCATCTCGCCTCCGTCTTCGACGGGGTATTCGGGCAGGCCGAGCGCGACTTCCGCGAGGAGGCGCAGGAGCGCATCGCGCGACTCCGCGAGGCGCTCTCGGGCGCCGTGCTCGGCGTCGCGGAGTCGGCCCTGATGTCGGTCCCGGTCGGCGCTCCGCTGGTTCAGCAGCCGCACGCGCCCGGCCTCGCCGACCGGCTCTGGTACGGGGCGGGAACGGTGTCCTCCGCGGTCCGGGCAGGCGAGCAGGGCATGCACCTGCAGGTGTCCACGCTCAACACGGAGGAGACGGGCCTGCCGTTCGCCGAGCAGCAGGCGGTGCAGATCCGCGCCTACCGCGAGGCCTTCGCCGCAGCGCACCCGGGGCGCACGTCGAGGGTGACGGCGGGCCGGATCGTGCTGCCGCTGCTCGACGCCGCCGACGAGGAGGCGCACCGCCCCTTCATCGAGGGCTACCTCGCGCGGATGGACGACGAGGGCCGCCCCCGCACGGCCGACCGGTCGATCATCGCCGCCCCGATGCGCTTCAGCCCCCTCCACGTCGGGAGCCCGGAGCGGATCGTCGCATCGCTCGCCGCGGATCCGGCGCTCGCGGAGGCGGACGCGCTCACGGTGACGCTCCCGGCGGTCGGCGGGGTGGAGTCGCACCGGCGCATCCTGCGCGCCGTCGCCGAGCGCATCGCCCCTCAGCTGGGCTGGACGCCCGGGGCTTGAGGATCAGCGCCGCGCGAGCAGTGCCCGGACGGGCCGCTGCAGAAGGAGCAGAAGCAGCCACCAGAGCCCGACCGACGGGACCAGCAGCGCCAGCGCCAGTGCGACGAGGAGCAGCGCGAGAGGCAGCAGGGCGGGCGCGAGCGGCAGGGGCCCTGTGCCGGGCCGCCTGAGCTCCGGGTGCCGGGAGAGGCGCAGCTCGATCAGGACCAGCGCCCCGCTCATCGCGGCCATCGTGCCGATGTAGAGCCCGAACGTCGCCCGGGAGTCCGGGAACAGCGCCAGCGCGCTCGTCGAGAACGGGAAGAACGCCAGCGCGGCCAGCCAGAGCAGGTCCAGCCACACCAGGGCGCCGTCGTAGTCCCCGGCGATCTCGAAGACGCGGTGGTGGGGGATCCAGAAGACGGCGATGACCGCGAAGGAGAGCGCGAAGGCGAGGACCGAGTCCAGGTGCTCCGCGAGCAGCGCCGGGACTCCGCCGCCCTCCCGGGCGACCTCTGGAGCCAGCTGCACCAGCGGCAGGACGAGGACGGTGATGGCGATGGCGGCGGTCGCGTCCGAGAAGTTGACGAGCCGGTCGAGCCCGCGCTCCGTCCGGCGGTGGGCCGCTCGTCCTCCGGGGCGACCGCGGTGCACCAGGCGCTCGATCGGACCCGAGAGCAGGAGCAGCAGGAGCGCGAACATGTTGACGGCCGGCACGGCGACGGCGAGCACGAGGGCCGCGAGGAGGACGCTGATCACGATCAGCGACCTCGAGAGGGAGCGCCGCGGTTCCGCCCCCAGGGCCAGGAGATCCGGGTCGCGGCGCACGATGAGCTGCATCGCGAGGGTCGCCGCGCTCGCCGCGATCATCGTGCCGATGTAGAGCGCGATGACGCTGCCGTCGGTGTCGAGCACGTTCGAGATCAGGTTCGCCGCGAAGGGGAGCAGGACGACCGCGGCCAGCCAGACGAAGTTCGCGACGACGAGCGCGGGCGAGTACCGGGCCACGCCCTCGAAGACGGAGTGGTGGACCGCCCACAGCCGCCCGATCACGGCGAACGTGATGAAGAAGGCGGAGAGGGTGCCGTAGTGCCCGGTGAGGAGGGACCCGAGATCGGCCGCGCGGCCCTCCTCGACCACGTCGACCAGGGGGAGGACGAGGAACGTGATGGCGATGGCGACGACGGCGTCGGAGAAGTTCACGAGGCGGTCCAGGCCGCGCTCCGTCCGTGCGTCCGAGGTCCCCGTCATGGCTCCGACACTAGAGGGCCGGGCGGCGCGCCCCTGACCCGCCTCCGAGCGCGCCGCCGCTAGGCTCGTCAGGCCCATGAACCGGATCACCGTCGCCCTCCTCGCCGCCTTCGACGCCGCGCTGTCGGCGCTGATCGGGATCGCGATCCCGCTCGTCCCGCTGACCGTCCTCTGGGCCGTGCAGTACGACACGACGGTCGACTTCGGCGTGTTCTGGCGGGTCGCCGCCGACGCCTGGCTGCTCGGCCACGGGGCCGACCTGCAGGCGGCGCTGGCCCCCGACTCCGCCCTCGCCGTCGCGCTGCCCGGAGGCGCGGACGCCTTCCCGGTGACGATCGCTCCGCTGGCCTTCGCACTCCTCACCGTGCTGCTCGGCGCGCGCACCGGCCGCCGCGCCCAGGAGTCGCCGTTCCGGGCCATCGGCGTCCTCGTCGCGATCGCGACCTACCTGGCGATCGCGCTCCTGGTCTCGCTCGGATCCGCGGACCCGGCCGCCACCGTCGATCCCCTGCAGGGGACGCTGCTGCCGCCGCTCGTCTTCGCGCTGGGGGTGCTCGTCGGAGCAGCGCTCCACTCCGCCCGCAGCGACGAGGCCGACCCCCTCGGCGAGCTGGCCGCCTCTGCGCTCGACCGCGTCCCCGCGCCGGGGCCCGGGCTCGTCCTCGCGTCGCTGCGCGGGGGAGCGCTCGCCGCGGCCGGCGTGGTCGGCGTCGCGGCGGTGCTCGTCGCCGTGCTGCTGGTCGTGCACTACACCTCGGTCGTCGCGCTCTACGAGAGCCTCGGCGCCGAGGCGCTCGGCGGCCTGGCCCTCACTCTCGGGCAGCTCGCGTTCCTCCCGAACCTGGTGATCTGGGCGGCGAGCTGGCTGATCGGCCCGGGCTTCGCCCTGGGCACCGGCTCCTCCGTGAGCGCGGCCGGAACGCTGCTCGGACCGATCCCGTCGATCCCGGTCCTCGCCGCACTGCCCGCAGGGGACTCGGCCTTCGGATTCCTCGGACTGCTCGTGCCGCTGCTCGCCGGGTTCACCGCAGGATGGCGGCTGCGGCGAGGCGTGATCG
This sequence comes from Rathayibacter sp. AY1E3, assembly GCF_002932235.1. Lineage (NCBI taxonomy): Bacteria > Bacillati > Actinomycetota > Actinomycetes > Micrococcales > Microbacteriaceae > Rathayibacter > Rathayibacter sp. AY1E3. Next base: position 4,415 of record NZ_PSVN01000018.1, on the reverse strand, counting down.
AGGCGCTCGACGGACGCTCGCTGCTGCACTGGGGCGCGGCCGCGGCCGGCGGGATCGGCGTGGTCGGCGGCCTGCTGCTCGGGCTCCTCGCCTGGTTCTCGGCGGGCGCCGCCGGGCCCGGGCGGCTCGCCCAGGTGGGCCCGGACCCGCTCGTCGTCGGGGCGGTCGCCGCCCTCGAGCTCGCGCTGGCCGCGGGCCTGGGCCTCGCCGCGGGCCGAAGCCGACGCGGCTGACGCCGGCGGAGGCGTCCCCCTAGACTTGCGCAGTGCTGAAGTTGGTCGTGCTCCTCTCCGGCGGCGGATCGAACCTCCGCGCCCTGCTGGACGCCGCCGGCGACGAGGGCTTCCCCGCCCGCATCGTCGCGGTCGGCAGCGACACCGACGCCGAGGGCTTCCGCCACGCCGAGGAGCGCGGAGTCCCCGCCTTCACGGTCGCGCCGCGCGACTTCTCCTCCCGCGACGAGTGGGGCGCCGCCCTGCTCGGGCGCATCCGGGAGTGGGAGCCCGACCTCGTCGTCTGCGCGGGCTTCATGCGCATCCTGCCGCCCGTGGTGGTGGACGCGCTCAGCCCGCGGATGATCAACACGCATCCCGCCCTGCTGCCCCTCTTCCCCGGCGCCCACGCCGTCCGCGACGCCCTCGCCGCCGGCGCGACCGAGACCGGCATCACCGTGCACGTGATCGACACCGGCGTCGACACGGGCCCCGTCATCGCCCAGGAGAGCCTCGCCGTGCTCCCCGGCGAGAGCGAGGACGCGCTGCACGAGCGCATCAAGACCATCGAGCGTCGCCTGCTGGTGCAGACGGTGCTCGACATCGCCCACGGAACCGTCGACCTCGAGGAGCTCGCCCGCGCATGAGCATCACCGCCCACGACCCCAGCAGCTACGACGACCGCGACCGGGTCCCCGTCCGCCGGGCGCTGATCTCGGTCAGCGACAAGACCGGCCTGCTCGAGCTCGGAGCGGCGCTCGCCGCGGCCGGCGTCGAGCTCGTCTCCACCGGCTCGACCGCAGCGACCCTCCGCGGCGCCGGCCACGAGGTCACCGACGTCTCGGCCGTCACCGGGTTCCCGGAGTCGCTCGACGGCCGCGTGAAGACGCTGCACCCGGCCGTGCACGCGGGCATCCTCGCCGACCTGAGGCTCGCCTCGCACCGCGAGCAGCTGGAGCAGCTCGACATCGCCGCGTTCGAGCTGGTCGTGGTGAACCTGTACCCGTTCCGCGAGACCGTCGCCGGCGGCGCCGACGCGGCGACCGTGGTCGAGAACATCGACATCGGGGGCCCGGCCCTCGTCCGCGCCTCCGCGAAGAACCACGCCAACGTCGCGATCGTCGTCGACCCGGCCGACTACTCCGAAATCGCGACCGCCCTCGCCGACGGCGGCACGACGCTCGCCGCGCGCCGCACCCTGGCGGCCCGCGCCTTCGCGCACACCGCCTCCTACGACTCCGCCGTCGCCGCCTGGTTCGCCGGGCAGGAGGCGGCCGAGGGCGTCGAGGGCTCGGTCGAGATCCGCGGGACCCTGCAGCAGGTCCTCCGCTACGGCGAGAACTCGCACCAGAAGGCGGCCCTCTACGTCTCACCCGACGGCACCGGCATCGCGCAGGCGACGCAGCTGCACGGCAAGGAGATGTCCTACAACAACTACGTCGACGCCGACGCGGCCGTCCGCGCGGCCTACGACTTCGTACTGCCCGCCGTCGCGATCATCAAGCACGCGAACCCGTGCGGCATCGCGATCGCGAGCTCGAAGGCGATCGACCCCATCGCCTCCGCCCACCGCCGCGCCCACGAGTGCGACCCGGTGTCGGCCTTCGGCGGCGTCATCGCCGCGAACCGGCCCGTCACCCTCGCCATGGCCGAGACGGTGAAGGAGATCTTCACCGAGGTGCTCGTCGCCCCCGGCTTCGAGCCCGGGGCGCTCGAGGTGCTGAAGACCAAGAAGAACCTGCGCCTGCTGCAGCTCCCCGACTTCTACGCCCCCGTCGAGCGCGAGTTCAAGCAGATCTCCGGCGGCCTGCTGCTGCAGGAGCCGGACCGTTTCATCGGCGGCCCCGGCGAGGTCAGCTCCGGCTGGCAGCTCGTCGCCGGCGAGCCCGCCGACGCCGACACGATGCTCGACCTCGAGTTCGCGTGGAAGGCCTGCCGCGCCGTCAAGTCGAACGCGATCCTCCTCGCCAAGGGCGGCGCCTCCGTCGGGGTCGGCATGGGCCAGGTCAACCGCGTCGACTCCTGCCATCTCGCCGTCACCCGCGCCGGCGACCGCGCCCCCGGCTCCGTCGCCGCCTCCGACGCGTTCTTCCCGTTCGCCGACGGCCTCGAGGTGCTCCTCGCCGCCGGCGTGAAGGCCGTCGTCCAGCCCGGCGGCTCCGTCCGCGACGCCGAGGTCATCGACGCGGCCGCTCGCGCCGGCGTCACGATGTACACGACGGGGGAGCGGCACTTCTTCCACTGAGTGACGGGCGCTCCGCGCCCGTCACTCGGTGGAAGAAGTGGTGTTCGATCTCCCCGCCGCTCCCTGCGCGGCGGGGCGCGGTCGGCTTCGCGACGGGGTGCGTTCCGTAGAGCGGGGTGCGTCGCCGGTCGCGGGAATCGCTTGGCACGCGATTCCCGCTGAACCGGCTCTGCCTGGCGCGCTTGTCTTCCCCGCCGCTCCCTGCGCGGCGGGGCGCGGTCGGCTCGGGGACGGGGTGCGTTCCGTAGAGCGGGGAGCGTCGCCGACTGCGTGAATCGCTTGGCACGCGATTCCCGCTGAGTCGGCTCTGCCTCGGCGTGTTCGTCTTCCCCGCCGCTCCCTGCGCGGCGGGGCGCGGTCGGCTCGGCGACGGGGTGCGTTCCGTGAAGCGGGTCGCGTCGCCGGTCGCGGGAATCGCTGGGCACGGGACGCCGCTGAAGCCGCTCTGCTTTGCGGTGGGCGGCTCTTAGGGGGCTGCTAGGGGATCGACAGGCGAGGCGCGGGCGGGGGCGCGTAGGGTCGCCGGGTGCCTTCCGACTCGACGCCCGCGTCCACTCCCGACACCCCGACCGCAGCGACCACCACCGCCCCGAACCGGGACCGCGCGCCCGGGACGGGCCGCCGGATCCTCGTCGCGCTGCTCGCCGCCGCGGCGACCGCGCTCGTGGCGCACCTCGCCAACCTGCTGGCCTTCTTCATCGGCAACCAGCTGCAGCCCGGCTCCATCCCGCAGGTCAACGCCTACTTCCTGCTCTCGAGCGTGCTCGGCTTCGTGGTCGTCCTCGTCCTCGCCGTCGCGGGGATGCTCGGACGCACCTGGAGCGCCGCCCTCGCGGGACTCGTCGCGGGCGTGGTCGGAGCCGTGTTCGGCACGCTCGTCCAAGCCAGCGCCACCGGCGAGGCCGTCACGGGCGCCGTCTGGGCCTCCATCTTCCAGACCTTCGCCGGACTCAACCTCGTCTTCCTGCTCGCGTTCACCGTCTCGGCGGCGAGCGTCGGCCACACAATCTGGAACCGCCTCCGCACCACGGGCGCTCCGGCCGCCGTCGTCACCGACCGCCGCATCGCGATCGTCCGGGCCCCGGCCGCCGACCTCTCGGCGGGCGAGCTCACCCACCTCGAGCGCGTCCCCGTCGACCAGCAGCGCGCCCAGCAGCAGTGGGAGGCGTACGTCGACCTGCTCGAGCGGGCCGGCTGGGAGACGGTCGAGGCCGCACCGGCGCCCGGACTCGCCGACTCCGTCTTCCTCGAGGACGCGGTCGTCGTCTTCGGCGACCACGCCGTGATCGCCCGGTCCGGAGCGGAGTCCCGCCGCGGAGAGACGGCGGGCGCCGAGGAGGCCGTCCGCGCCCTCGGCCTGACGGTCGACCGCATCGAGGAGCCGGGCACGCTCGACGGCGGCGACGTCCTCAAGGTGGGATCGACGGTCTACGTCGGCCGCGGAGGCCGGACCGACGCGGCGGGGGTCGCCCAGCTGCGCGCGATCCTCCGCCCCCGCGGGTACGACGTCGTCGCGGTCCCGCTGACCAAGGTGCTGCACCTCAAGAGCGCCGTGACCGCGCTGCCCGACGGCACGGTCATCGGCTGGGAGCCGGTCGTCGACGAGCCGCGCCTGTTCCCCTTCTTCCTGCCGATGCCCGAGGAGGCGGGCGCCCACGTGGTCGTCCTCGACGACGACACACTCCTGATGGCCGCCTCCGCTCCCCGGAGCGCCGAGCTGCTGCGGAGCCTGGGCTACCGCGTCCTCACCGTGGACGTCTCGGAGTTCGAGAAGCTCGAGGGCTGCGTCACCTGCCTCTCGGTCCGCGTCCGCTGACGGCGGAGGCGGGGGGAACCGCCGGATCGCGGCGGCCGCTGGACGGAGCACATAGCCCGGGTATAGCCTTCAAGGCTGCCCGGAGCTCTTCGACCCGGTGGCACCTCCCGCCTCCGCCGTCAGCGGACGCGGACCGAGAGGC
>NZ_PSVN01000017.1:0-75471 GCF_002932235.1 Rathayibacter sp. AY1E3 | reverse complement strand
GCTCGTGGGAGCCGCGGCGTCCTCCTCGTGGGGCCGGGAGAGGGCGGGGCCGGGTCCCGCAGGCGCCTGATGCGACCCGGTGAGGGTCGCCGTCACGCTCCAGGGGCTGCCGCGGCTACCGGCGCCGTGGGCGCCGGGGCCGGCCGCCTCGCGTGACGCTCCGCGTCACGCGTCGTGGTCGGTGGTGAGGAAGGTCGCGAGCTCCTCGAGCACGGCCTGCTCGTTGTCGCCCTCGACGCTGACGGTGAGCTCGTCGCCGTGCTCGATGCCGAGCGAGATGATCCCGAGGATCGACGCGGCGTTGACCGGGGTCGCGTCGCCCTTGGCGACGAGGACCTTCTGACCCGACTTCGCCGCGGCCTGGCTGAAGAGCGAGGCGGGGCGGGCGTGGAGGCCCTTCGACGATGCAACCTGCACGGTGCGCTTGACCATGAACGTTTCTCCTTGATCCTGCAGTCGCGACTGCATCAGTGGTACCCGGAGTCGGGCTCGCCCGGACGGACCGGGCGGGTGGAGGAGTCCCCGTCCGCGCCTGCGACGACCGCGCGAGCGGCGAAGAGGACGGGCAGGGTCTCGAGCACGGCATCGGCACCGTGCGCTCCGAAGACATCGGGCGGGAGGAGGGCGGCCGCGGCTCCCACGAGCTCCGCACGGTGGCGGAGTCCGTCGAACTGCGACTCGAGGTGCGGCCCCACGAGGAGGACGTCGGCCTCGGGGAGGGAGTGGTCGAGACCGGTGAGGGTCTCGGAGCGGAACACGGCATCCATGCCGCGCTCCTTCGCGCCCGCTCGCAGCCGGTGGGCCAGGAACGTGCTCGACGCGCCTGCACCGCAGACGATCAGGATCTTCCGCACCTCGTTCGCCTCCTCGCGTCCGGGTCGTGATTCATCCAAGCATCCCCTCGGAGGGGCGGCACCCTCCAGCAGACAATCTTCCGCGGGGGCGGAAGACGGCCCCTTCCACCCGCGGCGCGGGGGCTCCCGGGCGCGTCGCCGGGGTGATTGACTGACGGGACGTACGACTCGCCGCCCGCGTCCTGCGGGCCCGCGGCAGGGTCGTGGCGCTCCCGGCGCCCGCCCCGACCGCACGCCTGGAGCCTGATGCCTGACAACCGCGAACGACTGCTGGAGTACCTCTCCCGCGCCGACGGCTGGGTGACGGCGCACGAGCTCGCCGACAGGCTCGGAGTCACCACCCGCAGCGTCCGGAGCTACGTCACCGCGGTGAAGGCGCAGGCCGCCCCGCTGGAGCCGGTCGAGTCCTCCGCGAACGGCTACCGGCTCGCGCGCGAGGCGTACGCGGCCTACCTGGAGGCGCAGCGCAGCCGCGACGTCGAGCCCGACACACCGCGTGACCGGCTGTACAGCATCGTCCGCCGCCTGGTCGACTCCGACGAGGGCCTGGACGTCTTCGCCCTCGCCGACGCGCTGTCGGTGAGCGAGTCGACCGTCGACGCCGATCTGCGCCGGGTGAAGGCCCTCGCCGACGAGGCCGGCCTCGGGCTGGTCCGGCGCGGCCCGTCGGTGCGCCTCGAGGGCAGCGAGGAGGCCCGCCGCCGCCTGATCTCGCGGATGTTCCGCGACGAGAGCGCGCAGGGCGTCTTCACGCTCGACGACGTCCAGCGCGAATTCGCCTCCCCCGGCCTCGGCGCCTTCAAGACCGAGCTGCTGGCCGAGCTCGAGACCCGCGGCTACTACATCAACGACTACGGCGTGAACAGCGTCCTCCTCCACATCGCGATCGCCGTCGACCGCGTCGCCCGGGGCATCGGGGAGCCCTCCGGCTCCCGCCCCTCCCCCGCGATCCACGGCGAGCTCGCGGCCCTGCTGGCGGAGCTGGTGGAGCGGCACTTCGCGACGCGCCTGACCGACGCCGAGCTCGCCCAGCTCGCGATCCTGATGACGACGCGGGTGGCGACGCCCGGGCAGAACGAGCCGGTCGCCGCCGTGGTCGAGAACTACCTCGACCCGGAGGACCTCGCCGTCGTCCGCGAGCTCGTCGCCGACGTCAACCGCGAGTACCTGGTCGACCTCGACGACGAGGGCTTCATCGTCCGCCTCGCCCTGCACGTGCGGAACCTGATCGCCCGGGCCGCCGAGGGCGGCTACTCTCGCAACCCGCTCACCCGCTCGATCAAGACCAGCTACCCGATGACCTACGAGATCGCCGTGTTCCTGGCGAGCGGGCTGCAGCGCCGGCGGGGCGTCGTGGTCAACGAGGACGAGATCGCCTACATCGCCCTCCACGTCGGCTCGTTCCTCGAGCGGGTGTCCCGGCGGGAGGAGCGTCTGTCCTGCGTGATCGTCTGCCCCAACTACTACGACCTCGCTCACATGCTGCGCCTGCGCGTCGAGCGCTCGCTCGGCACCGAGGTGGAGGTGCGCTCGCTGATCACGCGGAGCGACGTCGACTGGGACCGGCTCACCGCCGACCTCGTGATCACCACGATCGACGAGCGCCCCGCGTCCGACGACGTCGTGGTCGTGCAGCCGTTCCTCACCGACCACGACGTCGAGACGGTACGCCGGGCCATCGCCCGCGTCCGCCGGCACCGCCGCCGCGCGCAGATCAAGGACGAGCTGCTGCAGTTCTTCGACGAGGAGCTGTTCTTCCGCAACGTGCACACGCGCGATGAGGCGGCGATGATCCGGATGCTGGGCGAGCGGATGATCGCCGGCGGCATCATCGACGAGGACTACGTCGACGGCGCCATCGAGCGCGAGCGGATGAGCTCCACGGCGTTCACCGACAACCTCGCGGTCCCGCACGCGATGGCGATGAGCGCCCGCCGCACCTCCATCGCGATCGTCGTGAACGACACCGCGATGGAGTGGGGCGAGCAGCGGGTGAACGTGATCGCTATGATCGCGTTCGCCTCGGCCGGCCGCAGCACCTTCCAGTCGGTGTTCGACCAGTTCGTCGAGGTGTTCGCCGACCGGGCGGAGGTGCAGCGACTCATCCGGCGCTCCACGGACTTCGGCGGCTTCATCGAGGAGCTGGTGCGGGTGATCGACAGCTAGCCGACTCCCGCACTCCGGGTGGAGCCGGAGGGCGCTGTCGTCCTCCCGCTCCCGCGCTTCGTGGGCGCCCGACGGACCCCCGCCGGGCGCGAGAGGCCACGAGGAGCCTCCTCCGCATCGGATCGGAGGAGCTCCGCGTTGGGGCCTCTAGGCGAAGGGCGTCGGCACGATCCCGTAGGGGGCGAGGCCGGCCGCGCCGCCGTCGGCGAGCGTGGTGACCCAGATGCCGTCATGGTGCACGGCGACGGAGTGCTCCCAGTGGGCGGCCATGCTGCTGTCCTCGGTCGCGACCGTCCACTCGTCCTCGCGGACGAAGGTCTCGGCGCTGCCCGCGGTGACCATCGGCTCGATCGCGACGACGAGTCCCGGCTTCACCTCGGGGCCGCGCTGGCGCACCCGGTAGTTGAAGACCGGCGGAGCCTCGTGCATGGTGCGCCCGATGCCGTGGCCGATGTAGTCGGTGAGGATGCCGTAGACGCGGCCCGAGCGCTCGGCCTCGTCCTCGATGTACTCCTCGATCGCCGCGCCGACCTCGTTGAGATGGCGGGCGGAGGCGAGGGCGGCGATCCCCCGCCACAGGGATCCCTCGGTCACCCGCGAGAGCTCGGCGCGTGCCGCGACCTCCTCCGGGCGGGAGGGATCGGGCAGGACCACCGTCATCGCGGAGTCGCCGTTCCAGCCGTCGATCTCGGCGCCGCTGTCGATGGAGACCAGGTCGCCCGGCTCGAGCACGCGCCCGCCGGGGATGCCGTGGACCACCTCGTCGTTGACCGAGGCGCAGATCGTGTGCCGGTAGCCGGGGACGAGCTGGAAGTTCGAGTGGCCGCCGAGCGCGACGATCGCCGCCTCGGCGATCGCGTCGAGCTCGAGCGTGGTGACGCCCGGGCGGACCGCCGCGCGGACCGCGTCGAGCGAGGCGGCCGTGGCGAGGCCCGGAGCGAGCATCGACCGCAGCTGCGCGGGCGTCTTGTAGAGCGAGGAGCGGAACGCCACGGCTCAGGCGGCCGGGGTGTCGAGGCGGCCCACGCGGTGGCCCTCGAGGGCGACGACGATCCGCTCGGTCACCTCGTCGACCGGCCCGAGGCCGTCGACCACGACCACGAGCCCGCGGGCCGCGTAGACGTCGATGAGCGGAGCGGTCTGCTCCTCGTAGAGCGCGAGTCGGCGCCGGATGACGTCCTCGGTGTCGTCGCTGCGCCCCTGCTCGAGCGAGCGCTTGAGCAGGCGGCCGACGACCTCGTCGGGATCGGCCGTCAGCTGGACGACCGCGTCGAGCCGGTTGTCGTCCGCGGCGAGGATGCGGTCGAGCTCGTCGACCTGCTCCGTGGTGCGCGGGTAGCCGTCGAGCAGGAACCCGGTCGACGCGTCCGCCTCCTGGAGGCGGTCGTGCACGATCGCGTTGGTCAGCTCGTCCGGCACGTAGCGCCCGTTGTCGAGGTAGGCCTTCGCCTGGAGACCGAGCTCGGTCTCGTTGGCGACGTTCGCGCGGAAGATGTCCCCGGTCGAGATGGCGGGCACCCGGAGGATGTCGCTCAGCCGAGCGGCCTGGGTCCCCTTGCCTGCGCCGGGAGGGCCGATCAGCAGGAGACGGAAGCCGATCGGGTGCGACGTCATCGGAGGAGTCCTTCGTAGTGGCGCTGCTGCAGCTGGGAGTCGATCTGCTTCACCGTCTCCAGGCCGACTCCGACGATGATCAGGATTGACGTGCCGCCGAAGGGGAAGTTCTGGTTCGCACCGACCAGCGCGAGGGCCACGAGGGGCACGAGCGCGATGAGGCCGAGGTAGACCGATCCGGGCAGCGTCACCCGGGTGAGCACGTAGTTGAGGTACTCGGCGGTCGGGCGGCCGGCGCGGATGCCGGGGATGAAGCCGCCGTAGCGCTTCATGTTGTCGGCGACCTCGTCCGGGTTGAAGGTGATCGCGACGTAGAAGTAGGTGAAGCCCACGATCAGGAGGAAGTACAGCGCCATGTAGAGCGGGTGATCGCCCTTGGTGAGGTAGTTCGTGATCCAGGTGACCCAGACCGGGGCCTCCTGGCCCGCGGCGGGCTGGTTGAACTGCGCGATGAGCGCGGGCAGGTACAGCAGCGACGAGGCGAAGATGACGGGCACGACGCCGGCCATGTTGACCTTGATCGGGATGTAGGTGTTGTTGCCGCCGTAGGTGCGGCGGCCGACCATCCGCTTGGCGTACTGCACGGGGATCCGCCGCTGCGACTGCTCCACGAAGACCACGGCGACCACGAGCACGAGGCCCACGCCGAGGACGAGGAGGAAGGTCTCGAAGCCGCGCGACTGCGCGATCGACCACAGGGAGGTGGGGAACTGGGCGGCGATCGAGGTGAAGATCAGCAGCGACATGCCGTTGCCGATGCCGCGCTCGGTGATGAGCTCGCCCATCCACATGATGATCCCGGTGCCCGCGGTCATGGTGATGACCATGAGGAGGATGGAGTACCACTCGTCGGTGATGATGAGCGCCGAGCACTCCGGGACGCCGGAGTTGCCGAAGAGGGCGCCCGAGCGGGCGACGGTGATCAGCGTCGTCGACTGGAGGACGCCGAGCGCGATGGTGAGGTACCGCGTGTACTGGGTGAGCTTGCCCTGACCGGACTGCCCCTCCTTGTACAGCGTCTCGAAGTGAGGGATGACCACGCGCAGCAGCTGCACGATGATCGACGCCGTGATGTACGGCATGATCCCGAGCGCGAAGATCGACAGCTGGAGCAGTGCTCCACCGCTGAAGAGGTTCACGAGCTCGTAGAGACCCGAGGTGCCCTGGTTGCCGGCGAGACAGGCCTGCACGGCGCTGAAGTCGACGAACGGAGCAGGGATGAAGGATCCCAGCCGGAAGATCGCCACGATCGCGAGGGTGAAGCCGATCTTGCGGCGGAGGTCGGGGGTGCGGAAGATCCGCGCAACGGCGCCAAACACTACCTAAGGTCTCCTGCTCAATTCTGTGGTGCGGGATACAGGTCGAGCTTGCCACGCACTCCCGGAGGGAGTCGGCGTGGCAAGCTCGACCGACAAGCTGCTGGTGCTACTTGATGGATCCGCCCGCAGCGACGATCTTCTGCTCGGCAGAGCTGGAGACCTTGTCGACCGCGACGTTCAGCTTAACCGCAATGTCGCCGTCCCCGAGGACTTTGACCTTCTCGTTCTTGCGGACAGCACCCTTGGCGACCAGGTCGCCGATGGTGACGTCGCCGCCCTGGGGGTAGAGCTCCGCGAGAGCGGACAGGTTCACGACCTGGTACTCGACCCGGAACGGGTTCTTGAAGCCGCGGAGCTTCGGGGTGCGCATGTGCAGCGGCATCTGCCCACCCTCGAAGCCGACGCGCACCTGGTAGCGGGCCTTGGTGCCCTTGGTGCCGCGACCGGCGGTCTTTCCCTTGGAGCCCTCACCGCGACCCACGCGGGTCTTGGCCTTCTTGGCTCCGGCAGCGGGGCGGAGGTGGTGGACCTTGAGCACGTGCTCCTTGGTCGCCGGCGCCGCCGCGCCCTTCGTGGTGGTCGCCTGCGCGGGAGTCGTGGACTCCGCGGCGGCGGCCTTCTTCGTCTCAGCCATTAGTCAATCTCCTCGACCTTCACCAGGTGGGCGACGGTCTTCACGTATCCGCGGTTCTGGGCGTTGTCCTCGCGGACGACGCTCTGACCGATCTTCCTGAGGCCGAGCGAGCGCAGCGTGTCGCGCTGGTACTGCTTCTCGCTGACCTTCGACTTGATCTGGGTCACCTTGAGCTGGGCCATCAGGCACCTGCCTTCGCGTTGGACGCGGCGGCGAGGGCGTCGGCCTCGGCACGGACGAGACGTGCCGGCGCGACCTGGTCGAAGTCGAGACCACGACGAGCGGCGACGGCGCGCGGCTCCTCGAGCTGCTTCAGAGCCTCGACGGTCGCGTGGACGATGTTGATGGTGTTCGACGAGCCGAGCGACTTGCTCAGGACGTCGTGGATGCCGGCGCACTCGAGGACGGCGCGGACGGGACCGCCGGCGATGACACCGGTACCCGCGGCGGCGGGGCGCAGGAGCACCACACCGGCGGCGGCCTCACCCTGGACGGGGTGCGGGATGGTCGAGGCGACGCGGGGGACGCGGAAGAAGTTCTTCTTCGCCTCCTCGACGCCCTTGGAGATGGCGGTCGGGACCTCGCGGGCCTTGCCGTAGCCGACGCCCACCAGTCCGTTGCCGTCTCCGACGACCACGAGCGCGGTGAAGCTGAAGCGACGGCCGCCCTTGACGACCTTCGACACGCGGTTGATGGTCACGACGCGCTCGAGGAACTGGCTCTTCTCGGCGTCACGGCCACCGCGGTCGCGGCCACCCTGGTTGCGGTCGCGGCCGCCGCGGCGGGGCTCACGAGCCTCCTGCTGCGGCTGCGTGGACGCAGCGGTCTCGACGGGGGCCTCCGACACAGCGGCGACCTCGGGTTCCTTGTTCTCTGCGGCGCTCACAGGTTGAGCCCTGCCTCTCGTGCTCCATCGGCGATCGCGGCGACGCGACCGGCGTACTTGTTGCCTCCGCGGTCGAAGACGACCGCCTCGACACCGGCGTTCTTGGCGCGCTCGGCGACGAGCTCGCCGACCTTGCGGGCCTTGGCGGTCTTGTCGCCGTCGAACACGCGCAGGTCGGCCTCGAGGGTCGACGCCGACGCGAGGGTGCGGCCCTGAGCGTCGTCGACGACCTGCACGAAGACGTGGCGGGCCGAGCGGTTGACGACGAGGCGGGGGCGCTCGGCGGATCCGACGACCTTCTTGCGCAGACGGTCGTGACGACGACCGCGCGCAGCGGACTTGCTCTTTCCTCTGGTTCCGAGTCCCATGATCACTTACCGCTCTTTCCGGCCTTGCGGCGAACGACCTCGCCGGCGTAGCGCACGCCCTTGCCCTTGTAGGGCTCGGGCTTGCGGATCTTGCGAATGTTGGCGGCCACCTCACCGACGGCCTGCTTCGAGATGCCGTGCACGGTGAGCTTGTTGTTGCCCTCGACCGTGAACGAGATGCCCGCGGGCGGGGTGACGACGACCGGGTGCGAGAAGCCGAGCGCGAACTCGATGTCCGAGCCCTTCGCCAGCACGCGGTAACCGGTTCCGACGACCTCGAGGCCCTTGGAGTAGCCCTGCGTGACACCGATGATGTCGTTCGCGATGAGCGTGCGGGTGAGGCCGTGGAGCGAGCGCGACTCGCGCTCGTCATCGGGACGCGAGACCAGCACCTGGCCGTTCTCGACGGACACCTGGATGGGGCTGGCGACCGAGACGGTCAGCTCGCCCTTGGGGCCCTTGACGGTCACAGCGGATCCGGCGACGGAGACGTCGACGCCCGCCGGGATCTCGATGGGGAGTCTTCCAATACGCGACATGAGGGGTTACCACACGTAGGCGAGGACTTCCCCACCCACGCCCTTCTTCTCGGCCTGGCGGTCGGTCAGGAGACCGCTCGAGGTGGACAGGATGGCGACGCCGAGTCCGCCGAGCACGGTGGGGATCTCGGCCGACTTCGCGTACACGCGGAGTCCGGGCTTCGAGACCCGCTTGATGCCGGCGATCGAGCGCTCGCGGTTCGGGCCGTACTTGAGGGAGATGGAGAGCGTCGTGCCGACGCGCGCCTCCTCGACCTTCCAGTCGGCGATGTAGCCCTCGGTCTTGAGGATCTCGGCGATGTTCGCCTTGAGCTTCGAGCCCGGGAGGGTGATGGAGTCGTGGTGCGCGGAGTTCGCATTACGGATTCTGGTCAGCAGATCTGCGACCGGATCAGTCATGGTCATGGCTGATGGTGCCTTTCTCGCCTGGTTTCGGCACCCTTTACAAGAGTGACGACCTGTGGTGTGGGACGGCGCCGACGACGTCGACGCCCATGCGGCCGCGCGAACGCAGGCCAACGAGCCATGCTACATGGCCGAGGTCCTGCGGTCGAGGGCCGATCGTGCACGGGATCCGGGATCCCGCGTGGCGCCCGCCGCCGGCTCCGGACGGACCGGTCCGGCGGCGGACGCACGACGAGGCCGGAGGGCGGTTCTCACCGTCCCCCGGCCTCGAGGCTTGCTGATTACGCGTTGTCCGACGACTTGAACGGGAAGCCGAGCTGCTTGAGCAGCGCGCGACCCTCGTCGTCGGTCTTGGCGGTGGTCACGACGGTCACGTCGAAGCCGCGGACGCGGTCGATGCGGTCCTGGTCGATCTCGTGGAAGATCGACTGCTCCGTGATGCCGAAGGTGTAGTTGCCGTTGCCGTCGAACTGGCGGTCCGACAGACCGCGGAAGTCGCGGATGCGGGGCAGCGCCACCGAGAGCAGGCGGTCCAGGAACTCCCAGGCGCGGTCGCCCCGGAGGGTGACGTGAGCGCCGATGGCCTGACCCTCGCGCAGCTTGAACTGCGCGATGGACTTGCGGGCCTTGGTGACCTGCGGCTTCTGACCGGTGATGGCGGTGAGGTCCTTGACCGCGCCGTCGATGATCTTGCCGTCGCGGGCGGCCTCACCGACACCGGTGTTGACGACGACCTTGACCAGGCCGGGGACCTGGTGGACGTTGCCGAAGCCGAACTGCTCCTTGAGAGCGGGGATGATGTCGGCCTGGTACTTGGCCTTGAGCCGCGGCTGAACCTTCGCAGCCACTGCGGTGGTGTCAGTCATTACAGTTCCTCACCCGACGCCTTCGCGTAGCGCACGCGAACGGTCTTGGTCACGCCGTCCTTGGTGACGGCCACGTTGCGGTGGCCGACCCGGGTCGGCTTCTTGGTCTTCGGGTCGACGAGCGCGACGTTGGAGATGTGGATCGAGGCCTCGACTGTCTCGATGCCGCCCTCCTTCGAGCCGCGCTGCGTCTGGCCGACGCGGACGTGCTTCTTGACGAAGTTCACGCCCTCGACGACGACGCGGTTGCGCTCGACCAGCACCTCGAGGACCTTGCCCTGCTTGCCGCGGTCTCCACCGCGGGCCTGGGTAGCGCCCGAGATGACCTGGACGAGGTCACCCTTCTTGATCTTGGCCATGACTAGATAACCTCCGGTGCCAGCGAGACGATCTTCATGAACTTCTTGTCGCGGAGCTCGCGACCGACCGGTCCGAAGATGCGGGTGCCACGGGGGTCCCCGTCGTTCTTGAGGATGACGGCGGCGTTCTCGTCGAACTTGATGTACGAGCCGTCGGCGCGACGGGTCTGCTTGATGGTGCGGACGATGACGGCCTTGACCACGTCGCCCTTCTTCACGTTGCCACCGGGGATCGCGTCCTTGACGGTGGCGACGATGATGTCACCGAGGCCCGCGTAGCGGCGGCCGGAGCCTCCGAGGACGCGGATGGTGAGGAGCATCTTGGCGCCGGTGTTGTCGGCGACCTTGACTCGGGATTCTTGCTGAAGCATGTGTCTCTCCTGCTAACTCAAGTAGGCCGCGGCCTACTTGGCCTTCTCGAGGATCTCGACCAGGCGCCAGCGCTTGGTGGCGCTGAGGGGACGGGTCTCGCTGATGACGACGGAGTCGCCGATGCCGGCGGAGTTCAGCTCGTCGTGGACCTTGACCTTGGACGTACGGCGGATGACCTTGCCGTACAGCGGGTGCTTCACCCGGTCCTCGACCTCGACGACGATGGTCTTGTCCATCTTGTCGCTGGTGACGTAGCCGCGACGGGTCTTGCGGTATCCGCGAGCGCCCGCCTCCTTCACGTCGTGGGCGGCCGACTCGTGGCCGGCGCTGTCATTGACGGTTGCCATTACTTGGCCTCCTCGTTCGACTCGGTCGCCTCGACCTCGGCCTTGGCGGCCTTCTTGGTCTTGGGCTTCTTCTCCGCCTTGGCCGGGGCCTCGACGGGTGCGGGGGTGGCGCGGATGCCCAGCTCGCGCTCACGGATGACCGTGTAGATGCGGGCGATGTCGCGCTTGACGGCACGCAGGCGGCCGTTGGTGTCCAGCTGACCGGTGGCCGACTGGAAGCGGAGGTTGAACAGCTCCTCCTTGGCCTTCTTCAGCTCGGTGACGAGACGCTCGTCCTCGTAGGTGTCGAGCTCGGCGGGGGCGAGCTCCTTGGATCCGATCGCCATTACGCGTCTCCCTCCTCGCGCTTGATGATGCGTGCCTTGAGGGGCAGCTTGTGGATGGCACGGGTCATGGCCTCACGAGCGAGCTGCTCGTCGACGCCGGCGACCTCGAAGAGGACGCGACCCGGCTTGACGTTCGCGACCCACCACTCCGGCGAACCCTTACCGGAACCCATGCGGGTCTCGGCGGGCTTCTTGGTGAGCGGACGGTCGGGGTAGATGTTGATCCACACCTTTCCGCCGCGCTTGATGTGACGCGTCATCGCGATACGAGCGGACTCGATCTGACGGTTGGTCACGTAGGCGGGGGTGAGGGCCTGGATGCCGAACTCACCAAACGACACCTTGGTGCCACCGGTGGCCTGGCCGGACCGGCCCGGGTGGTGCTGCTTGCGGTGCTTGACTCGACGCGGAATCAACATGGTTATGCCTCAACTCCTGCTGCGACGGGCGCCTCGCTCTGCTGGCGGGGTGCACGGCGCGGACGGTCGCTGCGCTCGGGGCGCGACGACTTGCTGTTCGCCTGCTCGCGGGCGAGCTCCTTGTTGGTGATGTCGCCCTTGTAGATCCAGACCTTCACGCCGATGCGGCCGAAGGTGGTCTTCGCCTCGTAGAAGCCGTAGTCGATGTTCGCGCGGAGGGTGTGCAGCGGCACGCGTCCCTCGCGGTAGAACTCCGAGCGGCTCATCTCGGCGCCGCCGAGGCGGCCGGAGACCTGGATGCGGACGCCCTTGGCGCCGGCGCGCTGAGCACCCTGCAGGCCCTTGCGCATCGCGCGGCGGAAGGCCACGCGGGCGGAGAGCTGCTCGGCGATGCCCTGGGCGACCAGCTGAGCCTCGGCCTCGGGGTTCTTGACCTCAAGGATGTTCAGCTGGATCTGCTTGCCCGTGAGCTTCTCGAGGTCGGCACGGATGCGCTCGGCCTCGGCGCCGCGGCGGCCGATCACGATGCCCGGGCGGGCGGTGTGGATGTCGACGCGGACCCGGTCACGGGTGCGCTCGATCTCGATGCGGGCGACGCCCGCACGGTCGAGCTGCGTGGCGAGGAGTCGGCGGATCTTGACGTCCTCGGCGAGGTAGTCGCTGTACCGCTGGCCCTTCTTGGTGCTGTCGGAGAACCAGCGCGACACGTGGTCGGTGGTGATTCCCAGACGGAAACCGTAGGGGTTTACTTTCTGACCCATTACTTGGTCCCCTCCTCAGGAGTGGCCAGCACGACGGTGATGTGGCTGGTGCGCTTGTTGATGCGGAAGGCACGACCCTGAGCACGGGGCTGGAATCGCTTGAGGGTGGTTCCCTCATCGACGAAGGCGCGGGACACGATCAGGTCCTGGTCGTCGAGGTACTCGTTCGAGGCATCGGCCTTGACGCGAGCGTTGGCCATCGCCGAGGCGACGAGCTTGTAGACGGGCTCGGACGCACCCTGCGGCGCGAACTTCAGGATGGCCAGTGCCTCCTGAGCCTGCTTCCCGCGGATCAGGTTCACGACACGGCGAGCCTTCTGGGGGGTGACGCGGATGTGTCGCACGCGTGCGATCGACTCCACCATTTCTCTCCTCCTTCTCGTCGCCGCGTCAGCGGCGACGGCCCTTCTTGTCGTCCTTCTCGTGACCGCGGAAGGTCCGAGTGGGGGCGAACTCGCCGAGCTTGTGGCCGACCATGGTCTCGGTCACGAACACGGGGATGTGCTTGCGACCGTCGTGGACCGCGATGGTGTGGCCCAGCATCGCCGGGATGATCATCGAACGGCGCGACCAGGTCTTGATGACGTTCTTGTTGCCGGCTTCGTTGGCCGTGAACACCTTGCGGAGCAGGTGGTCGTCAACGAAGGGGCCCTTCTTGAGACTGCGAGGCATCTTCTACAACTCCTACTTGCGCTTCTTACCGGCGGTGCGGCGGCGAACGATGAGCTTGTCGCTCTCCTTGTTGGGGCGACGGGTGCGTCCCTCGGACTGACCCCACGGGCTGACCGGGTGGCGTCCACCGGAGGTCTTGCCCTCTCCACCACCGTGCGGGTGGTCGACCGGGTTCATCGCGACACCGCGGACGGTCGGGCGGACGCCCTTCCAGCGCATGCGGCCGGCCTTGCCCCAGTTGATGTTCGACTGCTCGGCGTTGCCGACCTCGCCGATCGTGGCGCGGCAGCGCGCATCGACGTTGCGGATCTCGCCCGACGGCAGGCGGAGCTGCGCGTAGGGGCCGTCCTTGGCGACGAGGCGGACCGAGGTGCCGGCCGAGCGGGCGAGCTTGGCGCCGCCTCCCGGCTTGATCTCGATGGCGTGGATGACCGTACCGGTCGGGATGTTGCGCAGCGGCAGGTTGTTGCCGGGCTTGATGTCGGCGCCGGCGCCCGACTCCACGACGTCGCCCTGCGAGAGCTTGTTCGGGGCCAGGATGTAGCGCTTGGTGCCGTCCACGAAGTGGAGCAGCGCGATGCGCGCCGTGCGGTTGGGGTCGTACTCGATGTGAGCGACCTTGGCGTTGACGCCGTCCTTGTCGTTGCGACGGAAGTCGATCAGACGGTACTGGCGCTTGTGGCCACCACCGATGTGACGCGTCGTGATGCGGCCGGAGTTGTTGCGGCCACCGGTCTTGGACAGCGGGCGCAGGAGCGACTTCTCGGGCGTCGAGCGGGTGATCTCCGCGAAGTCGGCAACGCTGGAGCCGCGGCGACCGGGGGTCGTGGGCTTGTACTTACGAATAGCCATTGTCTGTTTCCTCTACGCTTCTTCGGCTCAGCCGACGCTCGTGAAGATGTCGATGGAGCCGGACTTCAGCGTGACGATCGCGCGCTTGGTGTCCTTGCGCTTGCCGGTGCCGAACTTCGTGCGGCGGGTCTTGCCCTGGCGGTTCAGCGTGTTGATCGACGCGACCTCGACGCCGAAGATCTTCTCGATGGCGAGCTTGATCTCGGTCTTGTTCGAACGCGGGTCGACCACGAAGGTGTACTTGCCCTCGTCGATCAGGCCGTAGGACTTCTCCGAGACCACCGGGGAGATGATGACGTCGCGGGGGTCCTTGTTGAACGCGGCGGACTGGCTCATGCGTTCACCTCTTCCTTGTTGGACTCGACGCCCGACTTGGCCGCGATGAACGCGTCGAGCGCGCCCTTCGAGAACACGATGTCGTCGGAGACGAGCACGTCGTACGCGTTGAGCTGGTCGGCCGGCAGGATGTGCACGAACGGCACGTTGCGGAGCGAGAGCTCGGCGATGTAGTCGTCGCGCTCGAGCACCACGAGGACGTTGCGCGACACCGAGAGGGCGTCGAGCAGGACGAGGACGTCCTTGGTCCGGGGAGTGTCGCCGAGGGCGAGGGACTCGACCACGTGGATGCGGGCACCGCGGGCGCGGTCCGAGAGAGCACCGAGCAGAGCCGCGGCGATCATCTTCTTGGGGGTGCGCTGCGCGTAGCTGCGGGGGGTCGGTCCGTGGACCACGCCACCACCGGTCATGTGCGGGGCGCGGATCGAGCCCTGACGAGCGCGACCGGTTCCCTTCTGCTTGAACGGCTTGCGACCGGCTCCGGAGACCTCACCGCGGTTCTTCGTCTTGTGGGTTCCCTGGCGCGCCGCGGCGAGCTGGGCCACGACGACCTGGTGGATGAGGGGGATGTTGGTCTGGACGTCGAAGAGCGCGGCGGGGAGCTCGACCGAGCCCGCCTTCTGGCCCTTGACGTCGATGATGTCGACAGAGGTAGCCATGGAACTACGCTCCCTTCACGGCGTTGCGAACGAACACGAGGCGACCGCGGGCACCGGGGACGGCGCCCTTGACGAGCAGCAGGCCCTTCTCGGCGTCGACGGAGTGCACCTTGAGGTTGAGCACGGTGACGCGCTCGCCACCCATGCGACCGGCCATGCGCATGCCCTTGAAGACACGGCTGGGGGTCGAGGAGGCGCCGATGGAGCCGGGCTTGCGGTGGTTGCGGTGCGAACCGTGCGAAGCCGAGACGCCCTTGAAGTTGTGGCGCTTCATGACACCGGCGAAGCCCTTGCCCTTGCTGGTGCCGACGACGTCGACCTTGGTGCCGGCATCGAAGACGGCGTCCACGGTCAGCTCCTGGCCTGCCGAGTAATCGGCGGCGTCGGAGGTGCGGACCTCGGTGAGGTGGCGGCGGGGGGTGACGCCCGCGGCGTCGAAGTGACCGGCGGCGGGCTTGTTCACCTTGCGCGGGTCGATCGCACCGGCGGCGAGCTGGACGGCGGTGTAGCCGTCCTTCTCCTCCGTGCGGACCTGGGTCACGACGTTGGGGCTGATCTCGATGACGGTGACCGGCACGAGCTTGTTGTTCTCGTCCCAGACCTGGGTCATTCCGAGCTTGGTGCCGAGGAGGCCCTTGCTGGTCTTCAGCGTGGGGGAAACAGTGACAGACATGGTGGCACTCCTCCTTAGAGCTTGATCTCGATGTTGACGTCGGCCGGCAGGTCGAGGCGCATGAGCGAGTCGACGGCCTTGGGCGTCGGGTCGATGATGTCGATGAGGCGCTTGTGGGTGCGCATCTCGAAGTGCTCGCGGCTGTCCTTGTACTTGTGGGGAGAACGGATCACGCAGACCACGTTCTTCTCGGTCGGCAGCGGCACGGGGCCGACCACCGTTGCACCGGCACGGGTGACCGTGTCGACGATCTTGCGCGCCGACGTGTCGATGACCTCGTGGTCGTACGACTTCAGTCGGATGCGGATCTTCTGTCCCGCCATGTGTGATCTCTCACTCTCTTGTTATTGCGTCGTACGCGACTCCCCCGGCCGGAGCCGGACTCGTCTCGCATTGGACGCGCTCGCGAAGGAACTCCGGTGACCCGGAAAAGTGCAACCAGTGTTCTTCTGTCAAAAGCACCGCACCCTCGGGGCGCTCCGATCGGCGTGCAGAACGCACGACGCACGGAGAGACCGTTGAGATGTCGGTTGTTGTCGTTCTGCTACCCGCCGCCTCGACGTCGCACCCGCGTGGCCGCCCTCTCGGGTCGAGCCTCCGCGATGCCGTCTCGGCACTGCCTGGCAGTGTCCCCCTGCGAGCAGCACGCCGCCCGAGAGGAAATTTTGAACTAGAAGAGTCTCCCACAGATGCCCCACCCCTGCAACCCGGGCGTGTCGCGCCGGAGGGCTCCTTCGCGAGCACGTCGTGACGGACCGTGGGAGCCGGGCGCTCCGAGCAGCAGCGCGGGTCGAAGGGCCTCCCCCGCTACTCGAAGAGCAGCGCCCGGACGGCGGTCTCGGCCGACGCGGGGCGCGACGCGTCGATGGTCTCGCCGGCGCGGAAGTGGTCCAGAAGCCGCGGGTCGACGTAGCTGGCGCGGGCGACCGTCGGCGTGTTACCGAGCACGTCGGAGGCGTCGCGCATCGCCCGGGCGATCGCGGAGTTCCGAGCGCGCTGCGTGGCCTGCGGACCCGACTTCGCCAGGCTCAGCGCGGCCGCGACCGTGCCGTGCAGAGTGCGGAAGTCCTTCGCCGTGAAGTCGTCGCCGGCGCGCTCGCGCACGTAGTCGTTGATCTCGGGTGCCGAGATCGGCCGCCACTCCCGCCCGTCCTTCCAGGCGAGCAGGCGGGCGTTCGGCCCGCGACGCTTGAGTGCACGGACGACGCGCGAGAGGTCGTGGTCGAGGATCTCGCTCGTCCACGCCTGGTGGCTCTTCCCGGGGAAGGCGAGGGCGACCCGGTCCCCGTGGGTCGTGGCGTGCGCGCACAGGAGCGTCGAGAGGCCGATGCTGCCGTGCTCCTTCGCGTACCTCTCGCTGCCGACGCGGAGCGACCCGGTGTCGAGCATCCGGAAGGCGGTGGCCAGCGCGCGCTCGCGGCTGGGTCCGTCCGAGCGGAGGGCGATGGTCACGGCCCGGCGCGCCCCGGGCAGGGCCTCCGCGAGCCGCAGCGCCCGGTCGAACTTGATCCGGTCCTTCTGCTCGCGCCAGGTCGGATGGTAGATGTACTGGCGGCGGCCGGCGGAGTCGACGCCGGTGGCCTGGATGTGCCCGTTGGGGTACGGGGCGATCCAGACGTCCGTCCAGGCCGGCGGGATGCCGAGACGGTCGAAGCGCGCGCGCAGCTCCTTGTCGGCGACGGTCGCGCCCTTCGGGTCGCGGTAGCTGAAGCCGGAGCCCGCGCGCACCCGGGTGTAGCCGCGCCCGCTCGAATCGGTCCTGCGGAGTCGTTGCGCGCGAGTGTCAGCCATCGATCCGACGATAGGACGGCGGATCCGAGGCCCGCACCCGCTTGACGGCGGGGACGAGCAGTCGGTCGGCAGCCGCTACTCGTTGCCGATCCGCTTGTCGGCCTGGCGCTTCAGGTCCTCGATGCGGTCGTCGTACTTGCCGTTGGTGAGGCGGCTGGCGATCTCGCCCGCCTTCTCGAGGGTCTGGTCGGAGACCTGCTCGGCCTTCTCGCTCCGCAGCGCGTCCTGGGCCTTCCGGCTGTTGAGCAGTTCGCCGGCCTGGCGTCCGAGCTTCCCGAGATCCACGATGATGCCTCCTTGTAAACGCGCACAGGGCGGCGCGTGCCTCAGTGTGGCGCTCCCGGCTGGGGGAACGGTGCGGGCGCGCCGGTCAACCGGCCAGTGCGATCACCTGCTCCGCAGCGTCTGCCAGGGCGCGGCCGTAGGAGGGACCGTGACCGGCGGCGTGGACGGCGAGCGGGTGCAGCTGGTGGAGTGGCACCCGCTCCTCGTAGCCGGCCCCCAGCGGATGCTGCTCGCGGTAGCCCTCGAGGACGGCGTCGAGGTGCGGAGCACCGAAGAGGGCCAGCATCGCCAGATCGGTCTCGCGGTGTCCCCCGTGAGCGGCGGGGTCGATCAGGACGGCGCCGTCCGCCGTCCAGAGCACGTTGCCGGTCCAGAGGTCCCCGTGGATCCGGGCGGGCCCCGCACCGTCGTCGAAGGCTCCGGCCGCCACCCGGCCCAGAGCCTGCTCGATGAGCCGCGACTCGGCTGCCGCGAGGTTGCCCGCCTCCACGGCGGGGCCGAGGAACGGCCGCACCCGCTGCTCCGCGTAGAAACGCCCCCACGAGTCGTCCGGGCGGCACGGCATCTCGCGGCGGCCGATGTAGGCGGGGCCGGTCCATCCCGGGGGCGGCGCTCCGAACGCCGCGGCTCCGGCGTCGTGCGTCCGGGCGAGCGCGGCGCCGAAGGCCCGAGCCGACTCGGCGGAGGGTCGCGCGGAGCAGATCTCCTCCAGCTCGATGCGCCCGGGCGACACCCTCTTCACCCCGACACAGCGCGCACCGCCGTCCGCCTCGCGCAGCCAGTCCAGGCCGGCCGCCTCCCACTCGAAGAACTGCGGGAGGGCACGGGGGTCGCTCTTCACGAAGGGCATGCCGCCACGCTAGCCGGGCGTCCCCGGGAACGACGAGAGGGGCCGCCCGCCGAAGCGGACGACCCCTCTCGAGAGATCGGTAGGACGGACCTACTTGATGATCTTGGTGACCGTACCGGCACCCACGGTGCGTCCACCCTCACGGATGGCGAAGCCGAGGCCCTCCTCCATGGCGATCGGCTGGATCAGCGCGACCGTCATGTCGGTGGTGTCGCCGGGCATGACCATCTCGGTGCCCTCGGGCAGCGTGATGACGCCGGTGACGTCGGTGGTGCGGAAGTAGAACTGCGGACGGTAGTTCGCGTAGAACGGGTTGTGACGCCCACCCTCATCCTTGGACAGGATGTACGCGGTGCCCTCGAAGTCCGTGTGCGGCGTGACCGAACCCGGCTTGACGACGACCTGGCCGCGCTCGACGTCCTCGCGCTTGGTGCCGCGGAGGAGCAGACCGCAGTTCTCGCCGGCCCAGGCCTCGTCGAGCTGCTTGTGGAACATCTCGATTCCGGTGACCGTGGTCTTCTGCGTCGGGCGGATGCCGACGACCTCGACCTCGGAGTTCAGAGCGAGGGTTCCACGCTCCGCACGGCCGGTGACGACGGTTCCACGACCGGTGATCGTGAAGACGTCCTCGATCGGCATGAGGAACGGCTTGTCCTTGTCGCGCACCGGGTCCGGGATCGACTCGTCGACCGCGTCCATCAGGTCGAGGATCGACTGGGTCCAGGTGTCGTCGCCTTCGAGGGCCTTGAGGCCGGAGACGCGCACGACGGGGGCGTCGTCGCCGGGGAAGCCCTGCGACGAGAGGAGCTCGCGGACCTCGAGCTCGACGAGCTCCAGGATCTCCTCGTCGTCCACCATGTCGGCCTTGTTCAGCGCGACGAGGAGGTAGGGGACGCCGACCTGCTTGGCGAGGAGGACGTGCTCACGGGTCTGAGCCATCGGGCCGTCGGTGGCGGCGACCACGAGGATCGCGCCGTCCATCTGGGCCGCGCCGGTGATCATGTTCTTGATGTAGTCGGCGTGACCCGGGGCGTCGACGTGCGCGTAGTGGCGCTTCGGCGTCTCGTACTCGACGTGCGAGATGTTGATCGTGATGCCGCGCTGGCGCTCCTCGGGAGCGGAGTCGATCGACGCGAAGTCACGCTGGACGTTGGTCGCGGACGGGAACTTGTCCGCCAGAACCTTCGAGATCGCCGCGGTGAGCGTGGTCTTTCCGTGGTCGACGTGACCGATGGTTCCGATGTTGACGTGCGGCTTGGTCCGCTCGAACTTGGCCTTAGCCACTGTGGGTCCTCCTCAGGACTTAGGTGCAAGCATCCGCATCCGGGCGGCCGCACGGGGCGGCACGAGGACAGGAGGACTTGCGGGGGTTTTGTGTACGTATGTTACCGGCAGTGGTCGTGCGGCCGTCCCGCTGCGACAGGGGGCGCGCTGCACTCGGCAGCAAACCCGCACGACACTACCAGGCCGCCGCCGTTCCGGGGAACGGCGACGGCCCAGGGGCGGAGCTACTCGCCCTTGTTCTTCTGGACGATCTCCTCGGCCACGGCCTTGGGGACCTCGGCGTAGGTCTCGAACGTCATCGAGTAGACGGCGCGGCCCGAGGTCTTCGAGCGCAGGTCTCCGATGTAGCCGAACATCTCGGACAGCGGGACGTTGGCCCGGATGACCTTGATGCCGGTGGCGTCCTCCATCGACTGGATCATCCCGCGACGCGAGTTGATGTCGCCGATGACGTCGCCCATGTACTCCTCGGGAGTACGGACCTCGACGGCCATGAGCGGCTCGAGGAGGACCGGCTGCGCCTTGCGCGAGGCCTCCTTGAACGCGATCGAGCCGGCGATCTTGAACGCCATCTCGGAGGAGTCGACGTCGTGCGCCGCTCCGTCGACCAGGGTCGCCTTCACGCCGACCATGGGGTAGCCGGCGAGCACGCCGACCTGCATGGCGTCGCGGATGCCCGCGTCGACGGAGGGGATGTACTCGCGCGGGACGCGGCCACCGGTGACGCCGTTGACGAACTCGTAGGTCTTGTCGGCCTCGACCTCCATCGGCTCGATGGTGATCTGGACCTTCGCGAACTGGCCGGAGCCACCCGTCTGCTTCTTGTGGGTGTAGTCGTACTTCTCGACCGTGCGGCGGATCGTCTCGCGGTACGCGACCTGGGGCTTGCCCACGTTGGCCTCGACGTTGAACTCGCGCTTCATGCGGTCGACCAGGATGTCGAGGTGCAGCTCGCCCATTCCCTTGATGACCGTCTGACCGGTCTCCTGGTTCTGCTCGGTGCGGAAGGTGGGGTCCTCCTCCGCGAGCTTCTGGATCGCGGTGCCGAGCTTCTCCTGGTCCGCCTTCGTCTTGGGCTCGATGGCGACCTCGATGACGGGCTCCGGGAAGGTCATCGACTCGAGCACGACCTGCGCGGCCGGGTCGCTCAGGGTGTCACCGGTGGTGGTGTCCTTGAGGCCGATGACGGCGTAGATGTGGCCGGCGGTGACCGAGTCGACCGGGTTCTCCTTGTTGGAGTGCATCTGGAAGATCTTGCCGATGCGCTCCTTCTTGCCCTTGGTCGAGTTGATGACCTGGGCGCCGGAGTCGAGCTTGCCCGAGTAGACGCGGACGTAGGTCAGGCGGCCGAAGAACGGGTGCACGGCGACCTTGAACGCGAGCGCCGAGAAGGGCTCGGTCGAGTCCGCGTGGCGCATGATGACCTTCTCCTCGTCGCGGACGTCGTGCGCCTCGATGGCGGGGACGTCGAGCGGGGAGGGGAGGTAGTCCACGACAGCGTCGAGCATCGGCTGGACGCCGCGGTTCTTGAACGCCGAGCCGCAGAGCACCGGGTAGATCTCGGAGTTGACGGTCATCTTGCGGATGGCGCCCTTGATCTCCGCGACGGTGAGCTCCTCGCCGCCGAAGTACTTCTCGAGCAGCTCGTCGGAGGTCTCCGCGACGGTCTCGAGGAGCTTCTCGCGGTACTCCGCCGCCTTGTCGGCGAGGTCGGCCGGGATCTCCTCGATCTCGTACTTCGCGCCGAGCGCGACGTCGCCCTTCGAGTCGCCGCGCCACGTGAGCGCGCGCATCTCGACCAGGTCGACGACGCCCTCGAAGGAGGACTCCGCGCCGATGGGCAGCTGGATGACCAGCGGCTTCGCGCCGAGGCGCTTGATGATCGTGTCGACCGTGTAGTAGAAGTCGGCGCCGAGCTTGTCCATCTTGTTGACGAAGCAGATGCGCGGGACGTCGTACTTGTCGGCCTGACGCCAGACGGTCTCGGACTGGGGCTCGACGCCCTCCTTGCCGTCGAAGACGGCGACGGCGCCGTCGAGGACGCGGAGCGAGCGCTCGACCTCGACCGTGAAGTCGACGTGACCGGGGGTGTCGATGATGTTGATCTGGTTCTTGTTCCAGAAGCAGGTCGTCGCGGCGGACGTGATCGTGATGCCGCGCTCCTGCTCCTGCGCCATCCAGTCCATCGTCGCGGCGCCGTCGTGGACCTCGCCGATCTTGTGCGTGATACCCGTGTAGAACAGGATGCGCTCGGTGGTGGTGGTCTTGCCGGCATCGATGTGGGCCATGATGCCGATGTTGCGGACCTTGTTCAGGTCGGTGAGCACATCTTGTGCCACGGAGTTCCTCCGATAGGTGATGGAGCCAGCGCACCGGGTTCATGGCCGAATGGCTGGGATTCTGGTGGTGGCGGTCGCCCGGTCGCGGGGATCGGGCGATCCGCCGCCGGGACCGGGCCCGCAGCGGTGACGCCGCGGGCCCGGTGGTCGCGGTCGCCCGGAGGCGGCCGCGGGGTGCGCTACCAGCGGTAGTGCGCGAAGGCCTTGTTCGACTCGGCCATCTTGTGGGTGTCCTCGCGACGCTTGACAGCGGCGCCCAGACCGTTCGACGCGTCGAGGATCTCGTTCATGAGACGCTCGGTCATCGTCTTCTCGCGACGGGCCTTCGCGTAGCTGGTGAGCCAGCGGAGCGCGAGGGTGTTGGCGCGGTGGGGCTTGACCTCGACCGGGACCTGGTAGGTCGAGCCACCGACGCGGCGGCTGCGGACCTCGAGGGTCGGGCGGACGTTGTCGAGCGCCTTCTTGAGGGTGACGACCGCGTCCTGGCCGTTCTTGCCGGCGACGCCCTCGAGGGCACCGTAGACGATGCGCTCGGCGAGGCCCTTCTTGCCGTCCAGGAGGATCTTGTTGACGAGCTGGCTGACGATGGGGGCGCCGTAGACGGGGTCTGCGACGACGGGGCGCTTGGGAGCGGGGCCCTTACGAGGCATTACTTCTTCTCCATCTTCGCGCCGTACCGGCTGCGAGCCTGCTTGCGGTTCTTGACGGCCTGGGTGTCCAGGGCGCCGCGAACGATCTTGTAGCGGACACCGGGGAGGTCCTTGACGCGACCGCCGCGCACGAGCACCATCGAGTGCTCCTGCAGGTTGTGGCCCTCGCCGGGGATGTAGGCGGTGACCTCGGTGCCGTTGGAGAGCTTCACGCGGGCCACCTTGCGGAGGGCCGAGTTCGGCTTCTTGGGCGTGGTCGTGTAGACGCGCGTGCAGACGCCGCGCTGCTGGGGGTTGGCCTTCAGGGCGGGCGCCTTGGTCTTGGTGACCTTCGGCGTGCGTCCCTTGCGGACCAACTGCTGAATCGTTGGCACTGGTTTTGCTCCTTGAATGCTGCACGGTGACAGCGGATCGATGGTCGACATTCGGCCCTCCCGTCTCCGGGAACGGCCGAGTTCATCTGGACCCGACGCACCCCGCGGCCCCGCGAGCGGGACCGGGAGGGTGAGGGGTATGCCGTGGGGGCCGCCCGATCGGACGAACCCGCGGATCCTCGCGGACCCGGTGGAGCGAAGCGCGGCGACCGCATCGACCCGGAGGCACGACACGAGCGCACGGCAAAGCGCACACCCGAAGAATATTACGGGGAGTGACGGGGCCGGTCAACCGAGCGGCGTTCGCCCTGGGAGATGCCGCAGCGCCGCGCTGAGCCGCGCCGGGACTCCGTCGTCACTCCCGCTCGTCGCCCTCCCAGCCCCAGTGGGGGCTGCGGCCGCCGGCGTCGCGACGGGCCAGGAGCAGGAGGAACACGAGCTGGACGGCGGCCGCGAGCACGCCGGTCGCGATCGCGAAGACAGTGGGGGCGTGGTCGAGGATCCAGCCGAGGATCTCCCCCGGCTCCTGGCGGCCGAGCCCGTAGAGCGCTCCGCCCGTGACGAGGAAGAGCAGGTAGACGACGACCCCGGTCAGCAGCGACGGGCCGAGGACGCGGTGGACGGCGGGACGGGCGGCGAGGGTCACCATCGCGACCAGCACGGCGATGACGCAGACCGCTACCGACACCGGCCCCAGCAGCGGGCCGGCGTCACGCTCGGGCACGACGTCCTGGTCCAGCAGGAGGCTGAGGACCCCGAACGCGCAGACGACCAGGGCGAGGTAGAGGAACGCGGCGAAGCCGGCCAGCGCGAGGCCGTAGCCCAGGCCGGCTCCGCGGCCCTGCCCCTGCCCCTCCGGAGTCACGACTGCGCGGCCGCTGCGCGCTCGGCGTTGCGGCGCTTGACGCCCCGGGCGCGGCCCGCGATCGCGGCGCCGCCCCAGACGCTCGCCTCCCGGCCGAGGACGCCGGCGGCGAGGACCGCCGCGAGGACGGCGGGATCGCTGACGTAGTCGAGCGCGAGGGAGCGGTCGATCGGCAGGGCGAGCGGTCCGACGGCGCTCCAGCCGCCGACCAGCGCGGCCGCGGCCGTGAGGAGGGCGACGAGGAAGCCGCCGAAGACGTAGGCCCACCAGCCCGCGCGGTTCACGACCAGCACGATCAGCGCCAGGCCGACCAGGAACGCGGCCACCGGGGCGAGGAAGAGCGCGGTCGGCGCAGCGTCGAGCGCGAGGGCGACCGGGTCGCCGTCGACGCGGTCGACGAGGAGGCGGATCGCCGTCAGGGCGACGAGGTACAGGACGGCGAAGACCGCGGTCGTCAGGAGGGCGAGCGCGAGGCCCGCGAGGCGGTTGCCGGAGCGCCGGACCGGCTCGGGCTCGGCCTCGACCGGCCCGAGGGCGCTGGGGGCGGACGCCGCGGCGGCCGGGGCGGCGGGCTCGACGGTCGGCTGCCGGCCCGTCACGGGCTCGGGCCAGACGTACTCCCGGGTCGGCTGGGGTCCGGTTCCGCCGGACGTCTCGGTCGCGGAGGGGATCCGCGTGGTCTCGGCGTCGCTGCTCCAGGTCACCCGGACAGCATAGGCACGCCTTCCGCCGCGCCCGGTGCGCCGCGCGGCTCCCCGTCGACGGGGGACAGCGCCGACCGTCTACTCGAGCGGGTGGAGGAGGCGGTGCAGGAACTGCCGGGTGCGCGGCTCGCGCGGCTCCCGGAGGATCTGCGCAGGGGCGCCCCGCTCGACGACCACGCCGTCGGCCATGAAGACGACCTCCGAGGCCACCTGCCGGGCGAACTCGAGCTCGTGCGTCACGACGAGCATGGTCCAGCCCTCCCCCGCCAGCTCCCGCATCAGCGAGAGCACGTCGCCGACCAGCTCCGGGTCCAGCGCCGAGGTGGGCTCGTCGAAGAGGAGCAGATCGGGCCGCAGCGCGAGCGCCCGGACGATGCCCACGCGCTGCTGCTGACCGCCGGAGAGCTCGAAGGGGTAGGCGCTCCCCCGGCCGCCGAGGCCGACGCGCTCGAGCAGGCGCTCCGCCTCCGGGACCACCTCGGACGCGGGACGGCGCTGCACTCGCAGCGGCCCCTCCGTCACGTTCTGGAGGACGGTCAGGTGCGGGAAGAGGTTGAAGTGCTGGAAGACCATCGCGGAGTGGTCGCGCAGCCCGGTCAGCGCCTTCCGTCCGACGCCGCGGTCGAAGTCGAGGACACTGCCGTCGGCGAGCTCGACCACCCCGCCGTCCGGCACCTCGAGGCTGTTCAGCGAGCGCAGGACGGTGGTCTTGCCCGAGCCGGACGGCCCGATCAGGGCGACGACCTCGCCGCGGCGGATCTCCAGGTCGATGCCGCGCAGCACCTCCACCCCGCCGAACGACTTGCGGAGGCCGCGGGCCGTGAGTACGGGCCGGGCGTCGGTCGGAGTGTCAGCGGGCGACATAGCGGTCCAATCGCTTCTCGAGCAGGCCCTGGCCGCTGGAGAGCACCAGGCAGATGAGCCAGTAGATCAGAGCGGCCTCGAGGTAGAGGAGCATGAACTCGCTCGACGCGGTGGCGATCTTCTGCGCCTGCCGGAAGAGCTCGGTCACCAGGATGAGGGAGGCCAGCGAGGTGTCCTTCACCAGCGAGATGAAGGTGTTCGACAGCGGCGGGACGGAGACGCGCGCGGCCTGCGGGAGGATGATGCGCCGCAGCGAGAGCGAGCGGCTCATGCCGATCGTGTGCGCCGCCTCCCACTGCCCCTTCGGGACGCTGAGGATCGCCGCGCGGATCACCTCCGCCGCGTAGCCGCCCACGTTGAGGGCGAACGCGATGGTGGCGCTGGGCCAGGGGTCGATCTTCAGTCCGAGGCTCGGCAGCCCGTAGAAGATCACGAACAGCTGCACCAGGAGCGGCGTGCCCCGGATGACGGAGATGTAGGCGCGCGCGATCCAGGAGAGGATCCGCACCCGGGAGAGCCTCATCAGGGCGACCGCCAGCGCGAGCACGAGCCCGATGGCGAAGCTCGCCAGCGCGAGCGGGATCGTCCCGACGATGCCCCCGGAGAGGATCGGCCAGAACGACCGGAGGACGAGGTCCATTGTGTTCTCCCGCCTTCGCGGGAGGATCCGCGGTCGGCTCGATCGGGTGGTGGCGTCGGGGGCGGATCGTCTCCGCCTCCTGGGGAATGCTGGCACGCTTCGCGCCGGGGCGGGCGCCCTTGCGGGCGGACCCGCTGCCTGAGCCACTCCGCCGCTCCCCCGCGCCGGAGCCGCTCACGCACGAGACGGCCCCTCCCGGAAGGGGAGGAGCCGCCTCGGGGTGGGGCTACTGGGAGACGTCGGCTCCGAAGTAGCGCTCGGAGATGGAGGCGAGGGTGCCATCCTCGCGCAGCTCGTCGAGGGCGGAGTCGACGGCCTCGACGAGGTCGTCCGAGCCCTTCGGGAAGGTGAAGGCGCTCTCGGAGGTGTCGTCGGTGGTGACGGCGACCTTGAGGCCCGCGGCCTGGTCGGGGTAGGTCGTGGACCAGTCGAGCCAGGTGAGGCGGTCGTTCACGGTCGCGTCGACGCGGCCCTGCTCGACGAGGGCGATGGCCTGCGCCCAGCCCTCGACGCCCTCGACCTCGGCGCCGTTCTCCTGCGCGACGGTGTACCAGTTGCTCGAGAGCGACTGCGCGGTGGTCTTGCCGGAGAGGCCGGCGAGGTCGGTGATCGAGGTGTCGCTCGAGGGGACGATCACGACGCCGGGGCTGACCGAGTACGGCTCCGAGAAGTCGTACTTCGCCTCGCGCTCGTCGTTGATCGAGACCTGGTTCGCGATCACGTCGAAGCGCGCTCCGTCCAGGCCCGCGAACATCGCGTCCCACTGCGTCTCCTGGAAGTCGGGCTCGACGCCCAGCTTCTCGGCCACGGCGGTGATCACGTCGACGTCGTAGCCGGTGAGGGCTCCCGTCCCGCCGTCGGCGTGGAAGGAGAAGGGCGGGTAGGTGCCCTCGGTGCCGATGGTGAGCTTCCCCGAGTCCTCGACCTCGGCCAGGGTCAGGCCGGAGCTCGCGGAGGCGGTGCCCTCGCCGCTCGAGCCGGAGACCACGTCGTCGGTCGAGGCGGGCGCGCAGCCGGCGAGGACCAGGGCGGCGGCGGCGGCGGTCGTGCCGAGCAGGACGCGCAGGGAGGTGCGGGCGGAGAGGGTCACGGTGTTGTCCTTCGGTGCATCACGGAGTCGTGGCGGTCCCGCTGCGCCGGATGCGGCGCGGGGACGGGTCGTCCCGGGGCGGACCGCTGCTCGGCGGAACCGCCCGGAGTGACGATAACCAGTGGAGGGGGCGGCCCTATTCCCGGATGTCGCCGTGTGACGCCGGGAGTCCGGCCAGGAAGCGCTCGGCACCGGCGACCTCGTCCCTCGTGAGGCCCGTCGTCGACTCCGGACGCACCAGGTGGAAGGGGGTGCTCTGCTCGCGGGCCCAGTCGTAGGCGTCCTCGTGGAGGTTGTCGTCGATCCACACCACGGCGTCGATCGCGCCGCGCTCGGCGGCCGCCTCCAGCCACACCGCGACGGGCTGGAGCTTGCCCGTCCGGCCCGGGAACCGCGGGTCGCGCGGGAGGCCGCCGTCGAAGACGATCGCCTCCGTGCCCGCCGGCAGCCCGAGGTCCTGGGCGAGAACCCGCGTCAAGCGCGGCGGCCAGGTCGTGGCCCACACGATCGTGCCGACCGCGGCCAGGCGGGCGACGAGCGCCGCCCGCTCCGGCTCGAGCTCCAGGCGGTGCGAGCCCGAGGCGCGATCGCTGCGGACGGAGGGGTTCAGGACGCCGTCGACGTCGAGCAGGATCAGGGCGGCCATGCCTGTCACCGTAGCGGCGGCGGGGCGGATCGCGCGAGGAGCGCTAGGGTGACGGGATGCCTCCGTCCCTCCTGCTGCCGGGAGGCCGCACAGCCGTGCTGGGGCCGGATCCCGTGCGGCCGGAGGCGCTGCTGCTCACGGTCGACGGCGCGGAGCAGTCGCTGATCGATCCGGGCGATCCCCGGGCTCTGCACCTCGAGTACCTCGCGCGCCTCGGCGCGGTGGTCGACGCCGCCGCCCCGCCCGGCGAGCCGCTGCGCGTGCTGCACCTCGGAGCCGGAGCCCTGGCCCTGGCCCGGTACGTCGCCGCGACCCGGCCGGGCTCCGAGCAGCTCGCGGTGGAGAGCGCGGCGGGACTCGTGGAGTTCGTGCTCGAGCACGCGCCGCTCCCCCGCGGCGCGCGCGTCCGACTCCTCACGGCCGACGCCGCAGGGCCCCTGCCGCCCTGGAGCGCCGACCTCGTCGTGCTCGACGTCTACGACGGGGACGAGATCCCGGAGGCGTTCTACCGCGCGTCCGTCCTCGCTCCGCTCGCCGCCCGGGTCGGCGCCGACGGGCTCCTCGCGGTCAATGTCGCCGACGACGCCGACCACCGGAGGCTGGACCGCCTGCGCGGGGTCGTCCGCGAGCTGCTCCCGGTGACCGCAGCGGTCGGATCGACCGCCTTCGTCGAGGGGCGCACCGGCGGGAACGCGATCCTGCTCGCCTCAGGCTCGGCGCTCGCCGACCACGTCGCCGGCCGCCTGCTGCAGGCCGGCCCGCACCCGGTCTCCGCCGCGGCGGATGGCGACGTCGTGGTCGCCGAGGTGGCGGTAGAAGTCGACCCGTGAGTCGAGAGTGACGCCGGTCTCGAGGTACTTGGCGCGGATCCGCTTGATGTAGGTGCGGACGGTGTGCTCGGCGACGCTGAGGTCGACCGCGACGGTGCGGACCGCGGCACCCGCTCCGTAGGCGCGCATCACACGGCTCTCCTGGGGGCTCAGCACCGGGCGGCGCTCCTCGCGCCCGTGCACGAGCCGGTGGCGGGCGGTGTCCGAGATCCAGGTGCGGCCGGAGGCGACGGAGACGACCGCCGCGGCGAGCTCGCTGGGGTCGTCGCCCTTCCAGACGTAGGCCGCTCTCTCCCGTCGCAGCACGGCCCGCACCGGCTCCAGGGAGTCGGAAGAGGAGAGCACGACGAGGCCGACGGTCCGGGTAGCCGCACGCTCGAGGGTGTCGGCCACCTCCTCGCCGGGCACGCCGTCCAGGTCGAGGACCGCGATGCGGTCGACGCCCTCCTCGTCGTGCGAGAACTGCGGCAGCAGCTGCGCGAGCAGCGCCTGCAGCGCGGCGCGCTCGATCGCTGGTCCGTCGACGACGGCCAGCGTGAACCGATCGAATCCGGTCACGGGGGTCCCCTAGCAGGGGCAGGTTCGGGTCCGCCCCGGCTGCACCGTAGCGGTCCGCGACGTCGTCGTGCACGTGATGGGACATTCCGTCTCAGTGGGAGGAAGCCCCCAGAGCGCTCCGGATCGGCTCACGGAGCGCGTGGAGGACCACCCGCGGCACCGTGTCCGGCTAGTGTCCCTCTCCATGGACGACAGCGCAGAGGGCTCCCGGCGGGCCCGGAGGATCCCCGCGGAGCAGGTCCGCAGCCGCATGATCGCCACGGCGCGCGACGTCGTCTCCGACCACGGCCTCACGGTGAGCTTCGCGCACCTGCCCATGGAGGAGTACATCCGC
This sequence comes from Rathayibacter sp. AY1E3, assembly GCF_002932235.1. Taxonomy (NCBI): domain Bacteria; kingdom Bacillati; phylum Actinomycetota; class Actinomycetes; order Micrococcales; family Microbacteriaceae; genus Rathayibacter; species Rathayibacter sp. AY1E3. The sequence continues at coordinate 45,940 of NZ_PSVN01000017.1, read as the reverse complement.
CTGGCCGGCGTGCCGCGCAGCTCCGTCTACCGGATCTGGAGCACGCGCGAGGAGTTCGTGGCCGACCTGGTCGGCGAGGTCTTCGTGCGGGACCGGTACGCGGAGGGCGCCGATCCCGAGGCCCAGCAGGAGATGCGCGAGGTCTACGAGCGCTCCACCGATCTGCTCTCCACGGCCGCCGGCCGCCGCCGGGTCGCCTGGGAGACCATCCGCATCGGCGCGCGGGCCAATGCCGAGTCGCTCCGCCGCTCCGCCGACTGGTCGTCGTACAACGCACTGCTCGCCTGCACCTTCTCGATGGAGGAGGGGCCTGCACGCGACGCCGTGCGCGCCACGGCGAAGCGGATCGAGGGCATGCTCACGCGCCGGATGCGCGACTTCTACGAGGAGACGCTGCAGGTCTTCGGCGGGACGATGCGCCCGGGATTCACGACGCTCCAGCTCGCCCACCTCACCGCGATCGTGATCGACGGGCTCGCCCACCGCGGCCGGCTCCTCGACGACGACCTCGACACTCCGGTGACCGCCCCCGGCCTCGACGGCGAGCCGGTCGAGTGGACCCTGGCGGCCTGGACGATCCGCTCGATCGTCGACGGGATGCTGGAGCCGGTCGCGGAGGACTGAGCGGACCTCGCGACCCGGATCACTCGTCCGGTTCGGTGAACCCGTCGATCAGCAGCAGCACCGACACCACCGCCAGCGACGGTCCGTCGGGATCGGCCGGGTCGAGCGGGCCGGTCACCAGCTCCGGTGCCGCGATCCGCGCGATGCACAGACCCTCGATCAGGGCCGAGACGGCGGAGGCGAGAGCGGCGGCGCCGCGGTCCGGGCGCAGCCGGAGCCCCGCCTCAGCGAGGGTGTGCTCGTAGTACTTCGCCATGTTGTCGATGAAGTGCAGCTGGCGGGACCGCAGAGCGGATCCGATGGCGGTCCGCGCCGGCTCCTCGTGCGAGCCCACCGCGCCGGCGAGAGCGATGAAGTTGCGCCAGTGCTGCGACGAGAAGACGTTGTCGACGTTCGCGTCGACGGCGACCCGGACGGAGGCGATCAGGGCCTCGCGGCGCTGCGCCGGGGTCGGCTCGGGGTCGAGGCTGCGGTGGAGGTGGGAGTTCCCGGCCCGCAGGGACGGCTGGTCGAGGCGGGTGGCGAGGACCCGCTCCGGGATCGCGGCGATCAGCTCGTCGTAGAACGACTGGCGAGTGGGCCAGATCCGGTACACGGTGCTGCGCGGAACACCCGCCGAGCGGATGACGTCCTCGAGGGGCAGGTGGGCGACTCCGACGCGCAGGCCCTCGGCGCGGACGACCGCGAGAGCGGCGTCCAGCAGGCGGGTGCGGACCTGCTCGCGGGTCAGGCGGGGAGGACGCGCCGGCTCCTCCGCATCGAGGGGGTCGTCGCTCATCAGGCCTCCGGCGCCGGGATGCACGGAGGAGCCTCCGACATCTACTGTCCAGCCGAGCGTACCCGGAGGGAGCGCGGAACGTGAGAGGAGATCGGAGACGGGCGCGGCCCGCGCATACGGCTCGGGTGCCGCGCGGGCCGCGCTGCCTGTCCCCCAGGCGGCCTCCCCATGGGCCGGTCCGACCGTATGCTTCCCGACAGACGTCCGTCAACTGACGCGACATGGTGTCTCCTCGGCGGTTTCCCCCACCGGTCACGAGGACCGCCTCCGAGACTCCTCCGCCGCCGGGAGCGCCCTCGCCGCGGTCTGCGCTCGAGAGGCGTGCGGAGCGGACAGCTCGCCCGCGACGACGTCCGACACAACGCCGGTGGCGTGCTCGACGAGGTCGACGTTCCGGGTCAGCCGCGCGTGGTGGCACGGGCTCGCGTCGACGTCGACCACGAGCTTCGCGAAGCGCAGAGCGTCGCCGAGCCGCGCGAACGGCGAGAGCTCGGCGACGAGGGACGGCACGTCCGCCGCGGCGAGGTAGGTGTAGCGGCAGGTCGAGACCACGTAGTCGTCGACTCCGGCCGTCGCCGATCCGGTCGCGACCATGATGTCGCCGAGGTCGACCGGCGCGGTGGCGAGGCCGAGCGCCACCGCGGCGGTCACCTGGATGTCACCCACCAGCGCCGTCACGTGCACGCCGGCGGGCCAGGGCGGCAGGGAGCCGAGCTCGGTCGATCCCGTCCGCAGGCCCTTGCCCGCCGCCGAGGCGAGGGCGTCGATCATCGGCACTCCCGTGCACTCCCCCGCGTGCTCGGCGTCCTCCGAGACGGCGTCCCCGCAGGAGGCGAGCATCGCCGAGACGCTCAGCCGGCTCTGCGGGTCCAGTCCTGCGATCACCGCGGGGCTGACCTGACCGGAGTCGTCGACCATCCGTCCGAGGCGCTCCGCGACGTCGGATCCCGTGTTCGGGGTGCCGAAGGTGAGGACGGACGAGACCATCGAGGCGACGGCGGTCCCGTCGACCGAGCCGCTCAGCGCCTGGCGGGCGGCGAGCCCTCCCATCGAGTGCGCGACGACGACGGCGCGGTGCCCGGTCGCGGAGACGAGGCAGGCGATCGAGGAGGCGAGCGCGTCGCTGATCCCCGGGTCGGTGACCCAGCGCGCAGCGAGCCGGCGGTAGTCGAAGGTGTAGACCGCGGCGCCGTCGATCTGCTGCAGCCGGCCGAGGAGGGACGGCTCGGGAGCGTCGAGCGGAGCGGTCGCCGACTCCGACGACACCATGTCGACGAGATGGGAGAAGGCCCCTGTGCGGTCGGCGTCGTGCGTCGCCGTGCCCAGCCAGCCGTGCAGCATCACGATGGGGACCAGCGCGGCGGCGGAGCGCGGCCGGACGTCGTCGCCCGCGAGCACGGGAGCCAGCTCCGCGACGCCGCAGGACGAGGGTGTGACCGCCTCTGCCGCCTCCGCCCGCACCGCGGGCACCACGACGACGCCGACCACCACGAGCAGTGCGGCCAGCACGACGATCACGAGTCTCATCCGCGCGTTTCCTCACGTGCCGCGACCAGGACGGGGAACGGGTACAGGCTCGACCCGACGAGCACCCATCGAGTCAATCACCCCGCTCCTGCGGGGAAGGCCGCTCGTCGCGAACGGGCGGCCCCCCGTGCGGGTGACCGCGGGTCGGGGACGACGAAGGCCCCGCCGGTGTCCCGACGGGGCCTTCGATCGTTCAGCTCACCTGGATCAGCTGTAGTTGCCCGGCTCGTAGCCGTCGCTCGAGAACGAGTCGAAGTCGACGAACGAGAGGTCGGCGTCGCTGAACGCGGCGTCGTCCGCGAAGATGCGGTTGGGGTACCGCTCGGCCTTCGCCTCCTCGGTCGCCTCGACCGACACGTTCCGGTACTTGGGCAGACCGGTTCCCGCCGGGATCAGCTTTCCGATGATCACGTTCTCCTTCAGGCCCATCAGCGGGTCGCGCTTGCCCTCCATGGCCGCCTGCGTCAGGACGCGGGTGGTCTCCTGGAAGGACGCGGCCGACAGCCACGACTCGGTCGCGAGCGAGGCCTTGGTGATGCCCATGACCTCCTGGCGGGCGGACGCGGTCCGCTTGCCCTCGGTCAGAGCCGCACGGTTGACCTCGCTGTAGCGCGAGCGGTCGACGAGCTCGCCCGGCAGCAGCTCCGTGTCGCCGTGGTCGACCACGGTGACCTTGCGGAGCATCTGACGCACGATGACCTCGATGTGCTTGTCGTGGATCGGCACACCCTGCGAGCGGTAGACGCCCTGGACGCCGCCCACCAGGTGCTTCTGGACCTCGCGGACGCCCAGCACGCGCAGGACCTCCTTGGGGTCGACCGTTCCGACGTGCAGCTGCTGCCCGAGCTCGACGTGCTGGCCGTCCTCGATGAGGAGCTGCGAGCGCTTGAGCACCGGGTAGATGACCGCCTCGTCGCCGTTGTCCGGCTGGAGGATGACGCGGCGGGCACGGTCGGTGTCCTCGATGGTGATCCGGCCGGCGGCCTCCGCGATCGGCGACGCGCCCTTGGGGGTGCGGGCCTCGAAGAGCTCCTGCACGCGGGGAAGACCCTGCGTGATGTCGTCGGCCGAGGCCGATCCACCGGTGTGGAAGGTGCGCATCGTGAGCTGCGTGCCGGGCTCGCCGATCGACTGGGCCGCGATGATGCCGACGGCCTCTCCGATGTCGACGAGCTTGCCGGTGGCGAGCGAGCGGCCGTAGCAGGCCGCGCAGACGCCGACGGCGGACTCGCAGGTCAGGACGGAGCGCACCTTGATGTGGCGCACGCCCGCTCCGACCAGCTTCTCGATGAGCACGTCGCCCACGTCCTCGCCGGCCTCGGCGACGAGCTCGCCGGCCTCGTTCGACGCCGGGGTGGCGAGCGAACGGGCGTAGACGGAGTTCTCGACGTTGGAGTCCTTGATCCAGGCGCCGGTGGCGTCCTGGAGCATGATCGGCAGGTCGAGGCCCTTCGAGGTGCCGCAGTCCTCCTCGCGGATGATGACGTCCTGCGAGACGTCGACGAGTCGACGCGTCAGGTAGCCCGAGTCCGCGGTGCGGAGCGCGGTGTCGGCCAGGCCCTTGCGGGCACCGTGCGTGGCGATGAAGTACTCGGCGACCGACAGGCCCTCGCGGTACGAGGAGATGATCGGTCGGGCGATGATCTCGCCCTTCGGGTTGTTCACCAGGCCTCGCATGCCGGCGATGTTGCGCACCTGCAGCCAGTTGCCGCGGGCACCGGAGGTGACCATACGGTTGATGGTGTTGTCCGTCGGGAAGTTCGCGCGCATGGCCTTGGCGACCTCGTCGGTCGCCTCGGTCCAGATCTTCACGAGCTCCTGGCGGCGCTCGGCCTGAGTGGTCAGACCCTTGTCGTACTCGGACTCGACCTTCGCGGCCTTCTTCTCGTAGCCCGCGATGATCTCGGGCTTCGACGGAGGCGTGAGGATGTCGGACAGCGCCACGGTGACACCCGAGCGGGTGGCCCAGTAGAAGCCGGCGTCCTTGATCCGGTCGAGGGAGGCGGCGACCTCCACCTTCGGGTAGCGCTCCGCGAGGTCGTTGACGATCCCGGAGATGGTCGTCTTGTCGGCGACCTGCTCGAAGTAGGGGTAGTCGACCGGCAGCGCCTCGTTGAAGAGGGCGCGGCCGAGCGTGGTCTCGAGGAGGACCGGCGCGGTGACCTTGCCGTTCTCGTCGATCTCGACGCCCTCGGGTGCCTGACCCTGCGCGAAGTACACGTCCGACATGCGGATCCTGACCTTCGAGTTCAGGTGCAGCGAGCCCTGGTCCTTCGCGAGGATCGCCTCCGAGACGGAGGAGAACGCGCGGCCCTCGCCGGCGGCGCCCTCGCGGATCGTCGTCAGGTGGTGGAGGCCGATGATCATGTCCTGCGTGGGCAGGGTGACCGGACGGCCGTCCGAGGGCTTGAGGATGTTGTTCGACGCGAGCATCAGGATGCGCGCCTCGGCCTGGGCCTCGACGGACAGCGGCAGGTGGACGGCCATCTGGTCGCCGTCGAAGTCCGCGTTGAACGCGGCGCAGACGAGCGGGTGCAGCTGGATCGCCTTGCCCTCGACCAGCTGGGGCTCGAAGGCCTGGATGCCGAGACGGTGCAGCGTGGGCGCACGGTTCAGCAGGACGGGGCGCTCGCGGATGATCTCCTCGAGCACGTCCCACACCTGCGGGCGCGAGCGCTCCACCATGCGCTTGGCGGCCTTGATGTTCTGCGCGTGCGACAGGTCGATCAGGCGCTTGATCACGAACGGCTTGAACAGCTCCAGCGCCATCTGCTTGGGCAGACCGCACTGGTGCAGCTTGAGCTGCGGGCCGACGATGATGACCGAGCGGCCCGAGTAGTCGACGCGCTTGCCCAGCAGGTTCTGGCGGAAGCGACCCTGCTTTCCCTTGAGCATGTCGCTCAGGGACTTCAGGGCGCGGTTGCCGGTTCCGGTGACGGGGCGGCCGCGGCGGCCGTTGTCGAAGAGGGCGTCGACCGCCTCCTGGAGCATGCGCTTCTCGTTGTTCACGATGATCTCGGGGGCACCGAGGTCGAGCAGGCGGCGGAGTCGGTTGTTGCGGTTGATCACGCGACGGTAGAGGTCGTTCAGGTCGCTGGTCGCGAACCGGCCTCCGTCGAGCTGCACCATCGGGCGCAGCTCCGGCGGGATGACCGGGACGACGTCGAGGACCATCGCGGCCGGCGAGTTGCCGGTGGCGAGGAACGAGTTGACGACGCGCAGGCGCTTGATGGCGCGGATCTTCTTCTGACCCTTGCCCTCGGCGATCTGCAGGTGCAGCGTCTCGGCCTCGGCCTGGAGGTCGAACTGCTCGAGGCGCTTCTTGATCGCCTCGGCGCCCATGTAGGCCTCGAAGTAGACGCCGTACCGGTCGACGAGCTCGTTGAAGACCGCGTCCTCGGGCTTGAGGTCGCCGACCTTGAGAGTGCGGAACTGCTCCCACACGCTCTCGAGCCGCGCGATGTCCTCGTCGAAGGACTTGCGGATCTGGCCCATCTCCTTCTCGGCGCCGTCCTTGGTGCGGCGCTTCTGGTCGCTCTTGGCGCCCTCCGCCTCCAGGGCGGCGAGGTCGGTCTCCAGGCGCGCCAGGCGGTCCGCGATGCGGGAGTCGCGCTGGTCCGAGAGGGTCTTGATCTCGAGCCGGAGCTCGTTCTCGAGGCCGGGCATGTCGGCGTGACGGCCGTCGTCATCCACGTCGATGATCATGTACGCCGCGAAGTAGATGACCTTCTCGAGGTCCTTCGGCGCCATGTCCAGCAGGTATCCGAGGCGCGAGGGGACGCCCTTGAAGTACCAGATGTGGGTGACGGGGGCGGCGAGCTCGATGTGGCCCATCCGCTCGCGGCGGACCGAGGACTTGGTGACCTCGACGCCGCAGCGCTCGCAGACGATGCCCTTGAAGCGGACTCGCTTGTACTTGCCGCAGGAGCACTCCCAGTCGCGAGAGGGTCCGAAGATCTGCTCGCCGAACAGGCCGTCCTTCTCGGGCTTCAGGGTGCGGTAGTTGATGGTCTCGGGCTTCTTCACTTCACCGTGCGACCAGCGACGGATGTCATCGGCCGTTGCGAGGCCGATGCGCAGCTCATCGAAAGTGGTTACGTCGAGCAATGTTTTCTCCTTGTCGGAAAACAGGGTGTCTCGTCAGAGACGGGAGGTCGTCAGATGCTGGCGCGGATCAGATGTCGTCGACGGAGGACGACTCGAACCGGGAGGAGATGTTGATGCCGAGCTCTTCCGCGGCGCGGTAGACCTCGTCATCGGTGTCGCGCAGGCTGACCGCGGTGCCGTCGGCCGAGAGGACCTCGACGTTCAGGCACAGGGACTGCATCTCCTTGATGAGGACCTTGAAGGACTCCGGGATGCCGGGCTCCTGGATGTTCTCGCCCTTGACGATGGCCTCGTACACCTTCACGCGGCCGAGGATGTCGTCCGACTTGATGGTGAGGAGCTCCTGGAGGGCGTAGGCGGCGCCGTAGGCCTCGAGGGCCCACACCTCCATCTCGCCGAAGCGCTGTCCGCCGAACTGCGCCTTACCACCGAGCGGCTGCTGGGTGATCATCGAGTACGGGCCCGTCGAGCGCGCGTGGATCTTGTCGTCGACGAGGTGGTGCAGCTTCAGGATGTACATGTAGCCGACCGAGACCGGGTCCGGGAAGGGCTCCCCGGAGCGGCCGTCGAACAGCTGCGTCTTGCCGGACGAGCCGATCAGGCGCTCTCCGTCGCGCGTCGGGGTGGTGGAGTCGAGGAGCCCTGCGAGCTCCTCCTCCGCCGCACCGTCGAAGACGGGGGTCGCGACCTTGGTGCCGGGCGCCGCCTCACGGGCGTGCTCGGGCAGGCGCGCGGCCCACTCCGGCTGACCCTCGACCTTCCAGCCCTGCTTCGCGATCCACCCGAGGTGGATCTCGAGGACCTGGCCGAAGTTCATGCGGCCGGGGACGCCGAGCGGGTTGAGGACGATGTCGACCGGGGTGCCGTCGGCGAGGAACGGCATGTCCTCGACCGGCAGGATCTTCGAGATGACGCCCTTGTTGCCGTGGCGGCCGGCGAGCTTGTCGCCCTCGGTGATCTTGCGCTTCTGGGCGATGTAGACGACCACGCGCTGGTTGACGCCCGAGCCGAGCTCGTCGTCGCCGTCCTGCGCGTCGAACACCTTGACGCCGATGATCGTGCCCTGCTCGCCGTGGGGCACCTTCAGCGACGTGTCGCGGACCTCGCGGCTCTTCTCGTTGAAGATCGCGCGGAGCAGGCGCTCCTCGGCCGAGAGCTCGGTCTCGCCCTTGGGCGTGACCTTGCCGACGAGGATGTCGCCGGGGCGGACCTCGGCGCCGATGCGGATGATGCCGCGCTCGTCCAGGTCGGCCAGGAGCTCCGGGCTGACGTTGGGGAGGTCGCGGGTGATCTCCTCCTTGCCGAGCTTGGTGTCGCGGGCGTCGACCTCGTACTCCTCGATGTGGATCGAGGAGAGGACGTCGTCCTTCACCAGGTTCTGGCTGAGGATGATCGCGTCCTCGAAGTTGTGGCCCTCCCACGGCATGAACGCGACGAGCAGGTTCTTGCCCAGCGCGAGCTCGCCGTTCTCGGTGGCGGGGCCGTCGGCGACGACCTCGCCGACCTCGATACGCTCGCCGGCCGAGACGACCACGCGGTTGTTGTACGAGGTGCCCTGGTTGGAGCGGTCGAACTTGCGGAGGAAGTAGGTCTGCGTGCCGCCCTCGTCCAGCTGGACGGTGACGGAGTCGGCGGAGACCTCCTGGACGACACCGGCCTTGTCGGCGGTGATGACGTCGCCGGCGTCGATGGCCGCGAAGCCCTCCATGCCGGTTCCGACGACGGGCGACTCGCTGCGCAGCAGCGGGACGGCCTGACGCTGCATGTTCGCGCCCATGAGCGCGCGGTTCGCGTCGTCGTGCTCGAGGAACGGGATCAGCGAGGTCGCGACCGAGACCATCTGGCGCGGCGAGACGTCCATGTAGTGGACGCGCTCGGCGTCGACGAGCTCGACCTCTCCGCCCTTGGGGCGGACCAGGACCTTGCCCTCCGCGAAGCGGAAGTCCTTCGTGAGGGGAGCGTTCGCCTGGGCGACCAGGTACTCGTCCTCCTCGGACGCGGTGAGGTAGTCGATCTGCGAGGTGACGGTGCCGTCGACGACCTTGCGGTACGGGGTCTCGATGAAGCCGAACGAGTTGATGCGCGCGAAGGACGCGAGCGATCCGATCAGGCCGATGTTCGGGCCTTCCGGGGTCTCGATCGGGCACATGCGGCCGTAGTGCGAGGGGTGGACGTCGCGGACCTCGACGCCGGCGCGCTCACGAGAGAGTCCGCCGGGGCCGAGCGCCGACAGGCGGCGCTTGTGGGTCAGACCCGCGAGCGGGTTGTTCTGGTCCATGAACTGCGACAGCTGGCTGGTCCCGAAGAACTCCTTGATCGCGGCGACGACGGGGCGCACGTTGATCAGGGTCTGCGGGGTGATCGCCTCGATGTCCTGCGTGGTCATGCGCTCGCGGACGACGCGCTCCATGCGGGACAGTCCGGTGCGGACCTGGTTCTGGATCAGCTCGCCGACCGCGCGGATGCGGCGGTTGCCGAAGTGGTCGATGTCGTCGACGTCGAGACGCAGCTCGACCGGCTCGCCGTCGCGCACGCCGGGGAGGGCGGTGCGGCCGTCGTGCAGGGCGACCAGGTACTTGATGGTCGCGATGATGTCCTCGACCGTGAGCACCGAGTCGGACAGCGCCTTGTCGATGCCGAGCTTGCGGTTGATCTTGTAGCGGCCGACCTTCGCGAGGTCGTAGCGCTTGGAGTTGAAGTAGAAGTTGTCCAGCAGCGCGCGGGCGGCCTCGGCGGCGACCTGCTCGCCCGGACGGAGCTTGCGGTAGATGTCGCGGAGGGCGTCCTCCTTGGTGAGGATGTTGTCCTTCTCGAGGGTCAGCTCGATCGACTCGTAGCCGGCGAACTGCTCGAGGATCTCCTCGCTCGTCAGGCCGAGGGCCTTGAGGAACACGGTCACCGACTGCTTGCGCTTGCGGTCGATGCGCACGCCGACCTGGTCGCGCTTGTCGATCTCGAACTCGAGCCAGGCGCCGCGGCTCGGGATGACGCGGGCGGAGTAGATGTCCTTGTCGGACGTCTTCTCCTGCTGGCGCTCGAAGTAGACGCCGGGGCTGCGCACGAGCTGGGACACGACGACACGCTCGGTGCCGTTGATGATGAACGTGCCCTTCTCGGTCATCAGCGGGAAGTCGCCCATGAAGACCGTCTGGGTCTTGATCTCACCCGTGAGGTGGTTCATGAACTCGGCCTCGACGTACAGCGGAGCGGCGTAGGTCTTGCCGCGCTCCTTGCACTCCTCGATCGTGTACTTCTCGGGCTCGAGGTACGGGTTCGTGAAGCTCAGCTGCATCGTCTCGCTGAGGTCCTCGATCGGGGAGATCTCCTCGAAGATCTCGTCGAGGCCGGAGTTGGCGGGGAGGTCCTCCCGGCCGGCGGCCTTCGCCTCGGCGACGCGGGTCTTCCACGCCTCCGAGCCGACGAGCCAGTCGAAGCTCTCGGTCTGCAGCGCGAGCAGATCCGGAACGGTCAGGGTGTCGCTGATCTTGGCGAACGAGAGACGCGAAGCTCCGCGTCCGTTCTTGGGTGAGGTGGTGGTCGCGGTGGACGCAGCAGCCAAGGAAGGAACCTCCGTAGACCCTCGCGGGTCTCAATCTGTGGGATGTGTGGAGTGGGCTCCCGCCGGACGGGCCGCCACCCCTGCCCGCACGCCGTGCGGACCGAGGCGACTCGGTCTTGGGGGCGGGGCTAGAGTGTGGCAACGACATCCACCATCTGATGCCGGGTTCCGGTGACCTGCCGACCGCGATATGAGGGCATGGGTACTCGGGAGCGCAAAGTACGAATATAGCCGCATCGCGCCACGCCGCGCAAGTGCGGATGCTTGCGCCGCCCCGCGGGGTCCGGTATACGAGGCCACGGCCTCCAGGATCGATCCGACCGGGCGGGCGCGGAGCCCCGCCGTCCCGCCGCCGCGGCAGACTGGTCGGATGCAGGAACGCACCGGCCGCCGACGCGGAGACGACTCCGAGCACCCCCGCACCGTGCTCGCCAGCGGGTACACCGCGCGGATCGAGCCCGACCGCCACTCGCCCGACGCGGCGACCCTGGTCGTCGACGGCACTCCGCAGTCGCACGTCGACCTCGCGGATCCGACGCACCTCTCGTTCGAGTACGTCCGCCGGATCGGCCACGCGATCGACCTCGTCGCCCCCGAGGGCGAGAGCGTCACGGCGCTCCACCTGGGCGCCGGAGCGCTGACCCTCCCCCGCTACGTCGCCGCGACCCGGCCGGGCTCGCGCCAGCAGGTCGTCGAGATCGAGGGCGCTCTGGTCGAGCTGGTGCGCGAGGCGCTCCCGCTCCCCCGCGGGGCGCAGATCCGCATCCGCCAGGGCGACGCCCGCGAGGTGCTCGGCAAGCTGCCGCCCGGGCTGCGCGGCACGGTCGACGTGGTCGTCGTCGACATCTTCTCGGGCGCGCGCACTCCCGCGCACGTGACCAGCGCCGAGTTCTACGGGGCGATCGCGCCGCTGCTCGCCCCCGGCGGCCTGATCGCTGTGAACGTGGCCGACGGCGGCGCGCTCGCCTTCGCCCGCGCCCAGGCCGCGACGCTCGCCTCCGTCTTCGCGCACACCGCGATCATGACCGACACCCAGATGCTCAAGGCCAAGCGCTTCGGGAACGTGGTGATGCTCGCCTCGGCCGATCCGCTGCCGCTCGACGGCCTGCCGCGGCGCCTCGCCTCCGACCCCGCCCCCTCCAAGCTGGTGCAGGGGCGGGAGCTCGAGAACTTCATCGCCGGCGCCCTCGTCGTCACGGACGCGACCGCCACCCCGTCGCCGCTGCCGGCGCGGAGCATCTTCCAGGTGCGACGGGGCTGATCCGGGCCGCGCGTCGGGGCGCCGTCCGGGGACCCGCCGGTACACTCGACGCCGGGGTCAGCGACCCCGACCGTCCTCTCGTCCGCCGCGCGCGACGACCCGGATCCGCACTCCACGAGGAAGCATCGCCCTGAGCATCATCATCCGCCACGACCCCGCGACCCTCCACGAGGAGATCGACGTCGACGCCGCCCAGGAGCGCCTGGAGGAGATCGGCGCGCTGCGCAGCCTCGCCGCGCTCACCGAGAAGGCGGAGCTGCTGCGCCTGCTCGGGCGCGTCGACGAGGCGTGGGACCTCGCGAACGAGGCCGTCCGCCGCACCCGCTTCTCCGGCGACCGCGCCGAGCTGCTCACCGCCCGTGTCCGCCGCGCCCGCCTCATGCAGCTGCGGGGCCGCACCGACGAGGCCCTCTCGGAGCTCGCGCTCTGCGTCGAGGAGGCGCGCACGCACGAGTGGCACCTCGAGCACTCCTTCGCGCTCAAGCACCGCGGCCTCACCTTCTTCGAGCTGGGCGAGTACGGCCGGGCGATGCGCGACTTCGACGCCGCGACCGTCCTCGGCGAGCGCGTCGGGGTCCCCGAGGAGGAGCTCGAGGTCGCGCGCCTGGGCTACGCCGCCGCCTCCGAGTTCCAGGACGGGACCGACCGCGAAGCCCGCACCGACGGCACCGCCCGCGGCCGCCGCCGCGCCGACGGCGACGAGTCCTAGGCAGCGCCACCGGTGGCCGACCTCGAGGACGTGGCCCGCTGGGCCGACGCGCTGATCGAGGAGCACCTCGACCCCTCCTGGTCCTTCGCGCTCGACCACGCGCGCACCCGCGGCGGCGCCTGCCACTGGACGCGCCGCCGGATCACGGTCTCGCGCCACCTCGCCGCCCGCTGGAGCGACGAGGAGGTCCGGCAGACCCTCCTGCACGAGGTCGCTCACGCGCTCGCGGGGCCCGACGCCGGGCACGGACCGCCGTGGCGGTGGATCGCAGCACGGCTCGGCTACACGGGATCGCGCACCCACAGCAACCCGACCGCGGACGAGCTCGCGCCGTGGGTCGGCACCTGCCCGGGCGGACACCTCTTCTACCGCCATCGCCGGCCCACCCGGCCCCTGGCCTGCGGCCGCTGCGCGCGCCGGTTCGAGCCCGCGAACGCGATCCAGTGGCGGCGCCGACCGGTCCCGGCGCCGTGACCCCGGACGAGGCCTCTCACGGCGGCCGCACGCCGGTCACCGGGCAGTGGCTCCCCGAGGCCGACGGCCGGCGCTGGTGGTTCGACTCCGGAAGCCTCGCACTCGACTTCGCCACGACCGGAGCACTGCCTCCGGGAGCGGCCGAGCACCTCGACTCCGACGCCGCCCTGGCGGCCTGGCTCGCCGAGCGCTTCGAGGCGGTCGGCCCCGAGAGCAGGGACGCGCGCCTGGACGACGCGCTGATGCTCCGAGGCGCGATCGCCCGGCTGGCCGTCGCGGCCGAGGCCGGCACCGCGCTCGACCCGCGCGACGTCGACGTGGTCAACCTGGTCGCGGCGATGCCCGACATCCCACCGGTGCTGGGCGGAGGGTCGCGGCAGGCAGGACGGCTCCACGCGGCGGGCAGGCAGGCGCTCGCGTCCATCGCCCGGGAGGCCGTGGGGCTGCTGGGCCCGGCCGTGGCCGGACGGCTGAGGCGCTGCGCGGATCCGGAGTGCCGGATGCTCTACCTCGACACGTCCCGCGCCGGCTCGCGCCGCTGGTGCTCGATGCAGCGCTGCGGGAACCGGTCGAAGGTCCGGGCCTACCGCGCGCGCCGCCGCCCCGCGCGGCTGACGCACCGCGCGGCTGAGGCACCGCGCGGCTGAGGCACCGCCGCGGCACCGGGAGCGGCACCGCGGCGGGACGGGTCAGTCGGAGACGCGGACCGAGCGGTCGAAGGCGACGTAGCCCGAGAAGTCCTTGCCGACGCGGTCGAACGCCGTCGGGTAGGGGTGCGGGTACGACCAGGCCTTGTCCTTCTGCAGGCCGTCGCCGGTCTGCACCGAGAAGTACTGGCACTCGCCCTTCCACGGGCAGGTGTAGGGCGTGGGGCTCTCGACGAGCACGCCCTCGGCGATGCTCGACGGCGGGAAGTACCAGTTGCCCTCGATCGAGATCAGGTCGGAGTCGGGGGCGTCGGCGAGGACGACGTCGTTGAGGACGGCTTTCATGCGGGCCAGCTTTCGGTCGGGGCGGGGGGGGCGGAGGGACCGCCTCCGCCGAACGCTACGCCGGGGGCGGGCGAGTGGTCGAGGCGGCGGCTCGGATCCGCAGGGGCTTGTGCGCTCCGCGGACGCCCTGCACCTCTCGGAGGCCGCGCCCGCCGGAGCGGCGGGTCAGCGGAGGACCGCCACCTCGTCGACGGTGTCGACCCGGGCGGCGGCGCGGACCTCGTCCGCCCGCCCCTCGGCGGCGAGCAGGCGGCCGGACTCGGACGCGGTGAGCAGGTGCGCGCACGCCCGGCGCAGGCCCTCGTAGGACGCGCAGGCCACCGCGGCCTCGGGCGAGACGTGGTCGATGCCCAGTCCGATGAGCGCGTCGACGACGGCGCCGGCCGCCAGCTGGTCCTCCATCGCGAACCGCGCCGCTCCGCTGTCATCGATGTCGCCGAGGGCGATCACGTTGACGCTGGTGCGCCCGCCGTTCTCGTGCTGGCGCTCCAGGATCCAGCGGGCGACGGCCGAGCGGTCGGCCAGGCTCGCGCGGACGACGCGGCCCTCCACTCCCCCGAGGTCGGGGCTCTCGCCTCCGGGCAGAGCGTCGACGAGCACCGTGACGTGGGCGGGGGCGAGCACGCGGAGGGCGCGGGCCCCCCACTCGAAGCGGATCTGGTAGGTCGACTGGTCGACGGAGGCGGCGGGAGCGGTCACCCTGACACGGTAGCGAGCACCGGAGGCGCATACACGTCCGGGGCTCCGCGCGCACCCGGTTCCCGCGCAGGGGCGGGCGGAGGAGGATGTCCCTCGTGAAGGTGATGCTCAAGCACGTGCTCGACACCGACGCCGACTCCGCCTGGCGCGCCCTGCAGAGTCCGGCCGTGTTCCGGGAGGTGATGTCCCCGCTCCTGACCGCCGCGTCGCTGGACGAGGGCGGCTTCCGCCCGACCTGGGGGCTCGGCTCCCACGAGGTCGCGATGGACGCCCTCGGGATCGTGCCGATGGGCGCGCAGGAGATCGACCTCTCCTACCGCCGCGTCCCCTCGATGCCCGACGTGCGGATCCTGCGCGACAGCGGCGGTCCCCTCACCGGCTCCCTCCGACTGATCACCGCGTGGGACCACCGCATGGCCGTCGCCCCGCTCCCCGACGGGCGCACGCTCTTCCGCGACCGCCTCGAGTTCTCGGCGGGCCTCGCCTCGGCCGCGCTCTGGCCGTCGATGTGGGCGTTCTGGCAGTGGCGCGGCATCCGCATCCGCTCCCTAGCCCCGTCCTGGCGCCACGATGTCGGTGCCGACACCCGCCCGCGCGGGGAGTCCGCCGCATGAGCCCCGACGGTGTCGCCGAGGAGGAGACCGAGCTGTCGCGCTCGGAGCTCCTGCGCCTCCAGTGGCCCTCCACCGACGAGGAGGAGCAGGACGACGACGGCGTCTCGCCCCGCCGCCGCCTCACGACCGCGGTCGAGGTGTCGGACTGGCGCCGCCACGTCCAGGCCCTCTACGCGGAGGTGCGCCGGCTCTCGAACGTGGACCTGCTCGCCGCGCACGCGTCCTGGATCCGCGGGCGCAACGCGCTCTTCGCGCAGCACCCCTCCACCCCCCTCCTTCCGGCCGACCGCGCGCACTTCCGCTCGCTGCCGATCGCGCCCTACGACGCGGCCTGGCGCTTCGAGCTCGAGGTGGCCCCCGCCGAGGAGGCGCGGCGGATGGACGTGGAGACCGGCACCGACGGTACCGTCCCCTTCGAGCTGATCGGCACGGTCGAGGTGCCGGACGCCGGCAGCCTCGACGTCTGGCGCCTCGCGTCCTACGGCGGAGGCCTGTTCCTGCCGGTCAAGGACGCCCTCGCGGGGACACCCGGCGGCACATACGGCGGTGGCCGCTACCTCCTGGACACCGTGAAGGGCGCCGACCTCGGTCCGGGCTCCGCCCCGGGGACGCTGGTCCTCGACTTCAACTTCGCCTACAACCCCTCCTGCGCCTACGACCCGGCCTGGGCCTGCCCGCTCGCCCAGGCGGGCAACCGGCTGCCGGTCGAGGTGCCGGTCGGCGAGCGCTACCGGGGCTGACACCGACCCTGGACGTTCTCGGAGGGGCGGCCGATAGCCTCCGGGCGGCGCCGTCGTGCGCCGGAAAGCAGGAAAGCCGCATGCCCCGTCCCGTCCTCCTCGTCACCGGAACCTCCACCGGCATCGGCCGCGCCACCGCGATCGAGGCCGCGCGCGCGGGCTGGCGGGTGGTCGCCACCGTGCGGGATCCGGAGCGGGCGGAGGGCCTGCGCGCCGCCGCCGCCGAGGCACGCGTCGAGCTCGACCTGCGGGCGCTCGACGTGACCGACGCGGACTCCGTCGCCGGCTGCCTCCGCGCCGTGGAGGAGGAGCTCGGCGGTCTCGACGCCCTCGTGAACAACGCCGGAGCCGGCCACCTCGGCACCCTCGAGCTGGAGGATCCGGAGGAGCTGCGCCGCGTGATGGAGGTCAACTTCTTCGGCACCGTCGCGGTCACCCGCGCCGCGATGCCGATGCTGCGCTCGTCCCGCGGTCGCATCGTCACCGTCTCGAGCGTCGGCGGCGCGATCGGGCAGCCGTTCAACGAGGACTACTGCGCGGCGAAGTTCGCGGTCGAGGGGTTCTTCGAGGCGCTCGCCCCGGTCGCCGCCTCCGTCGGCGTCCACGTGTCGCTGATCGAGCCGGGAGCGGTCCGCAGCAGCTTCGTCGAGAACGTCGGCATCGACGCGGCGGCGATGCTCGCGCAGGCCGGCCCCTACTCGCCGGCGCTCGGCGCCTACCTCGACCGCGCCGCGTCGTCCTTCTCCTCGACCCACGCGCAGGACCCGTCCGACGTCGCCGCCGTCATCCTGAAGACCCTGCGCGACCCGGAGCCGGCCTTCCGCGTGCAGACCTCGGACTGGGCGGGCGACTTCGTCGGGACCAAGCTGAGCGACCGCGACGGCTCCCGCGTGCAGGCCGCGATGCGCGGATGGATCGGCATCCACTAGAGTGGGACGGTGCGAGCGCAGCGACTGCGCTCCCCCGCGTCGTAGAACGCCCCTTGTCCCCTAGGACTCTGACCGTCGAGGATCCGTCCCGACCATCTGGCGCACGTGCATGAGGCCCCCGGCCGCGCGCACCGAATCGTACGGCGAACGGATGTGACCACCGTCACCTTCGCCCGAACGCCGATCACCCGCGCCCCGGCCACCGCCCGCGCGTCCTCGATCGGCATGATGCCCCCGAAAGGCACCACTCCATGTCGAACACCCCCCTCTCCTTCAGCGCCCTCGGCGTGCCGGCCCCCCTCGTGGCCGCGCTCACCGCGAGCGGCATCACCGAGCCCTTCCCGATCCAGGTCGACACGCTGCCCGACACCCTCGGCGGACGCGACGTCCTCGGCCGCGGCAAGACCGGCTCCGGCAAGACCCTCGCCTTCTCCATCCCGATGATCGCCCGACTCGGCGGCTCGCTCGCCGGCGGACGCCGCCGCCCCGGCCGCCCGCTCGGACTCGTCCTCGCGCCGACCCGCGAGCTCGCCACGCAGATCACCGCCGCGATGCAGCCCCTCGCCGACGCGTACGGCATCGTCACCACCACGATCTTCGGAGGCGTCTCGCAGCAGCGCCAGGTCGCCGCGCTCAAGCAGGGCGTCGACATCGTCGTGGCCTGCCCGGGCCGCCTCGAGGACCTGATGAAGCAGGGCTTCGTGAACCTCGATGCCGTCGAGATCACCGTCCTCGACGAGGCCGACCACATGGCCGACCTCGGCTTCCTGCCGGTCGTCACGCGCATCCTCGACAAGACCCCCCGCGGCGGGCAGCGCCTGCTGTTCTCCGCGACGCTCGACAACGGCGTGGACAAGCTGGTCAAGAAGTACCTCCAGAACGAGGTGCTCCACTCGGTCGACGAGGCCAACTCGCCGGTCGCGCTGATGACCCACCACGTGTTCGAGGTCGACGGCCTCGACGCCAAGAACGCTCTCGTGAAGACGCTCGCGTCCGGCACCGGCCGCCGCATCCTCTTCATGCGCACCAAGCACCACGCGAAGAAGCTCGCCAAGCAGCTCACCGGCCAGGGCATCCCCGCGGTCGACCTGCACGGCAACCTCTCGCAGGTCGCCCGCGACCGGAACCTCGCCGCGTTCGGCGCCGGCACCGTCAAGGTCCTCGTCGCCACCGACGTCGCCGCCCGCGGTGTGCACGTCGACGACGTCGAGCTCGTCATCCACGTCGACCCGCCGATGGAGCACAAGGCGTACCTGCACCGCTCGGGCCGCACCGCCCGCGCCGGCAGCGAGGGAGACGTCGTCACCGTCGTCCTGCCCACGCAGCGCAGCGACGTGAAGACCCTCCTCCGCAAGGCCGCGATCCAGGTCGCGCCCCAGCAGGTGACGGCTGACTCGGCCGCCGTCGCGAAGCTCGTCGGCGACGTCGCTCCGTACGTCACCCCCAGCGCCGTCGTCGAGCCCGTCCGCGGCCAGTCGCAGGGCGGACGCTCGCAGGGCGCCAACGCGCAGCGCAAGCGCGCGGCCCGCACCGAGGGCACCGCCGCACCCCGCGGCGGACGCTCGACGGGTGCCGCGACCGGCGGAGGCGACCGCCCCCGCCGCGACCGCACCGCCGCCGAGGGACCCGCCCGCGGCGGCGCCCGCGGAGGCCGCAGCCGCTCGGCCGCCGGTGCCCCCTCGACCTCGGGCGGATCGCGCTCGTTCTACAGCACCGCGACCGGCGGAGCGGCCTCGGCCGCTCCCGCCCGCGAGTCCGCCGGCGGCGGCGCCCGCCGCGGCGGCCGCCGCGCGCAGGGCTGAGTCCGATTGTGCGCCGCGGAGCGGCGCACCGCAGTCGGCTTCAAGCACGGTTGCGATACGCAGAGCATGTCGCGACCGGGGGCTGAGCGTTCGGTGATCGCACCTCAGCGCTCGTCCTGATCAGGGCGCCGACATCACGAAGGGCCGGGGCCCGCGACTACTGGTCGCGGGCCCCGGCCCTTCGTCGTTCACGCTTCACCTCTTCGAGCGAAGTCCCGCGCAGGGAGCTCCGGAAGTCCTCACCGTGTCCTGATCAGACGATCCCCTGCTGCGCCGTCGTCGGGCAGGGGCGCCGCCTCTCCTCGCCCGGTCACAGAGGTCCCGTGGACGCCGGATCCACGAGCCGAACGGCCGGGTCGCGTGCCGGCGGATCGGTCCAGGCGGACGCCCGACGCTCCAGCCGGCCCGCCATGCTTGCGAGCCGGCCGCGGCGCGCCGCTATCGGCGCGCAGAAGGGAGCGCCGCGGCCGATCCGCACCGCTAGGACAGGCGGCCGACGGAAGCGAGCGCGGCGCGGATCAGCGCGCCCCGCCCGCCCTCCATCTCGGCGGAGATCGCGTCGGAGCAGGCCTCGTCGGGGGTCATCCAGGTGAGCTCGAGGGCGTCCTGGCGGGGGTCGCAGGTGCCGGTGACGGGGACGACGTAGGCGAGGGAGACCGCGTGCTGGCGGTCGTCGGTGAACGGTCCCATGCCGGGCATCGGGAAGTACTCGGCGACGTGGAAGGGGAGCGGGCTCGCCGGGAGGAGGGGGAAGGCCATCGGGCCGAGATCCTTCTCGAGGTGGCGGAACAGCGCGTCGCGCAGCGTCTCGCCGTACATCACGCGGCCCGAGACGATCGTGCGGGTGATCTGGCCGGAGGGGGTCGCGCGCAGGAGCACGCCGACCTCGGTGACCTGCCCGAGCCCGTCGACCCGGACGGGCACGGCCTCCACGTACAGCAGCGGGAGCCGCCGGCGGATCTCGGCGAGTTCGTCGTCGGACAGCCACCCGGAGTTCGGGTCAGGGGTGCGCACGCTCATGCAGCCATTCTCACCCTTCGCGGCTGGTGTTCCGACCGGCGGCGGCGATCCCGCACTCAGGGGGATGATGGTGCGATGGGAATCGACGCGAACGCGGTGCTGTGGTCCTCCTCCGAGCGCGACCGCGTCGGCAGGCCCCTCCTGGTGCTGCTGCACGGCTACGGCTCGCACGAGGGGGACCTGTTCTCGCTCGGCGCCTACCTGCCGCTGGAGCCGGTCCTCGCGTCCCTCCGGGCGCCTCTCGCCCTGGGCGGCGGGGCGAACGCGTGGTGGCCCCTCCGTGTCCCGCTGGTGCCGGACGAGCCGCGGGCCGATCCCGAGGCCGTCGAAGCGGCGGCGGCGGGGGTGATCGAGTGGCTCGACGGTCTGGAGCACCCGGGCCCGGTGGGGCTGCTGGGCTTCTCCCAGGGCGCCGCGCTGGCGGTGCAGCTGCTTCGGCGCGCGCCGGGCCGCTTCGCCTTCGCGGTCGCCCTGTCCGGGTTCGTGGTCCCGCTCGCCGAGGGCGACGACGCTGACGAGCGGCTCGCCCGCGAGCGTCCGCCGGTGTTCTGGGGCCGCGGGACGCTCGACACGGTGATCCCGGAGGAGCTCGTGCGGGACGCGGCGGCCTGGTTCCCGGAGCACACGGCGCTCGACGCCCGGGTCTACGAGGGCGTCGCCCACGGAGTCGGGCAGGCCGAGCTCGCCGACATCGGCACGTTCGTGCGTCTCGGCTTCGCCTGACGGGCGGACTCCCCCGCGTCAAGGGCTCGCCCCCGGGCCGCGGCCCCGGCAATGTCGGAGGTGGCAGGGAGGATGGGTGCATGCCGGACGTCCTCGAGCGCTTCTCCCCCGCCACGCGCGCGTGGTTCGAGGGCGCGTTCCCGGCGCCGACCGCCGCCCAGGAGGGCGCCTGGTCGGCCATCTCGAGTGGAGCGCATGCCCTCGTGGTCGCTCCCACCGGCTCCGGCAAGACGCTCTCGGCCTTCCTCTGGGCGATCGACCGGCTCGTGCAGGGCCCGCCGCCGGAGGATCCGCAGCACCGCACGCGCGTGCTCTACGTCTCGCCGCTGAAGGCTCTCGGCGTCGACGTCGAGCGCAACCTCCGCTCGCCGCTCGTCGGCGTCACCCAGACGGCGCTGCGGCTGAGCGCCGAGGGCATCGGCAGCGCGCCGGCCACGGTCACCGTCGGGGTGCGGTCGGGAGACACGCCCGCCGCCGAGCGGCGCGTGCTGCAGAAGACGCCGCCGGACATCCTGATCACGACCCCCGAGTCGCTCTACCTCATGCTCACCTCGGCGGCGCGCGAGTCGCTCCGCGGCGTCGAGACGGTCATCGTCGACGAGGTCCACGCGGTCGCGTCGACCAAGCGCGGGGCGCACCTCGCCGTCTCCCTCGAGCGGCTCGACGCCCTGCTCCCGAAGCCGGTGCAGCGCATCGGCCTCTCGGCGACGGTGCGCCCGCGCGAGGAGGTGGCCCGGTTCCTCGCCGGCCGCTCCCCGGTCGCGATCGTGGCTCCGGCGTCCGAGAAGCAGTGGGACCTCAGCGTCGTCGTCCCGGTCGAGGACATGTCCGAGCTGGGGACGGCGGCTCCGCAGGACGGATCGACGATGGGGGCAACCGGTCCGCAGAGCGGGTCGATCTGGCCGCACGTCGAGGAGTCGATCGTCGACCGGGTCCTCGCGCACACCTCCTCCATCGTCTTCGCGAACTCCCGCCGTCTCGCCGAGCGGCTGACCGCCCGGCTCAACGAGATCTACGCCGAGCGCCGCGAGCTCGCCGCGGAGCGGGCGCGCGAGGCGGGCGAGCCCGTCGCCGTCGGGGCCCTGCTCGCCGAGGCGGCCTCCTCCTCCGTCCGCCGCTCCCCGGCCGAGGCGATGGGAGCGGCCGGGGGCACGAGCGGCAGCGGGCAGTCCGCGCCCGACGAGGAGCCGCTGCTCGCCCGCGCCCACCACGGCTCGGTGAGCAAGGAGCAGCGCGCGATCATCGAGGACGACCTGAAGTCCGGCCGCCTGCGCTGCGTGGTCGCGACCTCGAGCCTCGAGCTGGGGATCGACATGGGCGCGGTCGACCTCGTCGTCCAGGTCGAGACGCCGCCCTCGGTCGCGAGCGCCCTGCAGCGCGTGGGTCGAGCCGGCCACCAGGTCGGCGAGGTCTCGCGCGGGTCCTTCTACCCCAAGCACCGGGCCGACCTTCTCCACTCCGCCGTGACGACGGAGCGGATGCGCTCGGGCCTGATCGAGGCGATCGCCGTCCCCGCGAACCCGCTCGACATCCTCGCGCAGCAGACCGTCGCCGCGACGGCCCTCGAGAGCCTCGACGTGGACGACTGGTTCGACACCGTCCGCCGCAGCGCCCCGTTCGTGTCCCTGCCCCGCTCCGCCTACGAGGCGACCCTCGACCTGCTCTCGGGCCGCTACCCCTCCGACCAGTTCGCGGAGCTGCGGCCGCGCCTCGTCTGGGACCGCGACGCGAACACGCTCACCGGCCGGCCCGGCGCCCAGCGCCTCGCCGTCACCAGCGGCGGCACCATCCCCGACCGCGGGCTCTTCGGCGTGTTCATGGTCGGCGAGCCGGGCTCGACCGGCAACCGCGTCGGCGAGCTCGACGAGGAGATGGTCTACGAGTCCCGCGTCGGCGACGTCTTCGCGCTCGGAGCCACCAGCTGGCGCATCCAGGAGATCACCTACGACCGCGTGATCGTGACGCCGGCGTTCGGTGAGCCCGGGCGCCTCCCGTTCTGGAAGGGCGACTCGCAGGGGCGCCCCGCCGAGCTCGGCGAGGCGATCGGGGCGTTCACCCGCGAGGTGGGCGCCGCCGCCCCCGAGACGGCCCGCGAGCGCTGCACGGCGGCCGGGCTCGACGAGTACGCGACCAGCAACCTCCTCTCCTTCCTCGACGAGCAGCGCCTGGCCACCGGGCAGATCCCGGACGACCGCACCCTCGTGCTCGAGCGCTTCCGCGACGAGCTGGGCGACTGGCGGCTGGTGCTGCACTCCCCGTACGGGATGCAGGTGCACTCGCCGTGGGCGCTCGCCATCGGCGCTCGCGTCCGCGAGCGGCACGGGGTCGACGGAGCGGCGATGGCCGGGGACGACGGCATCGTCGTGCGGATCCCCGACACGGAGTCGGAGCCGCCGGGCTCCGAGCTGTTCCTGTTCGAGCGCGAGGAGCTGGAGCAGCTGGTCACGAGCGAGGTCGGCGGCTCCGCCCTCTTCGCCGCCCGGTTCCGCGAGTGCGCGGCGCGGGCACTCCTGCTCCCGAGGTACAACCCGGGCAAGCGCTCCCCGCTCTGGCAGCAGCGGCAGCGGGCGGCGCAGCTGCTCGACGTCGCCCGCACCTACCCGACCTTCCCGATCATCCTCGAGACCGTCCGCGAGTGCCTCCAGGACGTCTACGACCTGCCCGCGCTACTCCGGCTCGCCGCGCGCCTGGACGGGCGCGAGCTGCGGATCCTCGAGGTCGAGACGCCGACCGCCAGTCCGTTCGCGCGGTCCATGCTCTTCGGCTACGTCGCGGCCTTCATGTACGAGGGCGACAGCCCGCTCGCCGAGCGCCGTGCCGCGGCGCTCTCGGTCGACGCGACGCTCCTCGGCGAGCTGCTCGGCCGGGCGGAGCTGCGCGAGCTGCTCGACCCGGCCGTCCTCGCGCAGATCGAGCGCGAGCTGCAGCGCGTCGAGCCCGAGCGCCGCCTCCGCGGGCTCGAGGGCGCCGCCGACCTGCTCCGGCTGCTCGGCCCGCTGACGCTCGACGAGCTCGGGGAGCGCCTGGTCGACGAGTCGGTCGCCTCGGCGGACGTCGCGAAGGCGCCCGCGATCGAGCGCGCGGTGCTCGAGGCCGACGTGGCCGCGCTCGTGAAGGCCAAGCGCGTCCTGCCCGTGGGCCTCGGCGGCGAGCAGCGGTACGCCGCGATGGAGGACGCCTCCCGGCTCCGCGACGCTCTCGGCGTGCCCCTGCCGATCGGCGTCCCCGTCGCCTTCATCGACCCCGTCCGCGATCCGCTCGGCGACCTCGTCGCCCGCTACGCGCGCACCCACGGCCCCTTCACCGCCGCCGCCGTCGCCACCCGCCTGGGCCTCGGCGTCGCGGTCGTCACCGACACCCTGCGCCGCCTCGCGGGCGAGCGCCGCGTCTCGGAGGGCGAGTTCCGCCCCACCGGCACCGGGACCGAGTGGTGCGACGCCGAGGTGCTGCGCCGCCTGCGGAGCCGCTCTCTCGCCGCGCTCCGCAAGGAGGTGGAGCCGGTGGACGCGGCCGCGTACGCCCGCTTCCTCCCCGCCTGGCAGCACGTCGGCGGCTCGCTCCGCGGTATCGACGGCGTGGCCTCCGTGATCGACCAGCTGGCCGGCGCGCCCATCCCCGCGTCCGCCTGGGAGTCGCTGATCCTGCCCGCCCGGGTGCGCGACTACTCCCCCGCGATGCTCGACGAGCTCACCGCGACCGGCGAGGTCCTCTGGGCCGGCGCGGGCTCCCTCCCCGGCAACGACGGTTGGGTGAGCCTCCACCTCGCCGACACGGCAGGGCTGACCCTCCCCGTCCCCGCCGCCGAGTCCGTGACCCTGACCGAGCTCCAGCAGGAGATCGTCGGTGTGCTCGGATCGGGCGGCGGCTACTTCTTCCGCCAGCTCTCCGACGCGGTCGGCTCCACCGACGACGCGGGCCTCGTCGAGGCCCTGTGGGAGCTGGTCTGGGCCGGGCTCGTCACGAACGACACCCTGGCGCCGCTGCGCACCCTCGTCGGCTCGACCGGCGGCGCCCACCGCCAGCCGCGCGCCCCCGCCCGCGCCCGCGCGCCCCGGGGCCGGATGACCGCCCGCCCCACGATGGCCACCCGCGTGGGGCCGCCGACCGCCGGCGGCCGCTGGTCGATCGTGCCGCTCGCGGAGTCGGACGCGACGATCCGCGGGCACGCGCTCGGCGAGACGCTGCTCGAGCGGTACGGGATCGTCACCCGCGGCTCCGTGCAGGCCGAGGGCGTCCTGGGCGGCTTCGCCCTCGCCTACAAGGTGCTGAGCGGCTTCGAGCAGCAGGGCCGCGCCCGGAGGGGCTACTTCATCGAGAAGCTGGGAGCAGCGCAGTTCGGCACCGCCGGCAGCGTCGACCGGCTCCGCACGTTCGCCCCGCAGGACGAGGCGCAGGAGCGCTCACGTCCGGTGCTCGCGCTCGCGGCGACCGACCCCGCCAATCCGTTCGGCGCCGCTCTGCCGTGGCCGCAGGGCGAGGGGCACCGCCCCGGTCGGAAGGCCGGCGCGCTGGTCGCCGTCGTCGACGGAGCGCTCGCGGTCTACCTCGAGCGCGGCGGCAAGACTGCCCTCACCTTCACCGCCGACGAGGCGGCTCTCGCCGACGCGGCCGGCGCCCTCTCGCAGCTGGTCCGCTCCCGCGGGGTCGAGAAGCTGACCGTCGAGAAGATCGACGGCGTCTTCGCGCTCGGCACGCCCTTCGGCGACGCCCTCGTCGCCGCCGGCTTCGTCGCGAATCCGCGCGGCCTGAGGATGCGCTCGTGAGCGCCGGAGGGAGCCCGCGTGCCCGAGGGTGACACCGTCTACCGATCCGCCCACAACCTCGCCGAGGCGCTGGACGGCGAGGTCCTGACCCGATGCGACGTCCGCGTGCCGAAGTACGCGACGGTCGACCTCACCGGCGAGACGATCGACGAGGTCGTCCCCCGCGGCAAGCACCTGCTGATGCGGGTCGGCGACGCGCTGATCCACTCCCACCTCAAGATGGAGGGGAGCTGGCACCTCTACGCCCGCGGCGAGGGCGAGCGGCCGAAGTGGCACCGGCCGGCGTTCCAGGCCCGGATCGTCCTCGAGACCGAGGACTGGCAGGCGGTCGGCTTCGAGCTCGGGCTCCTCGAGATCGTCCCGCGCTCGGCCGAGGAGGACGTGGTCGGCTACCTCGGCCCCGATCTGCTCGGCGCCGACTGGGACGCGCACGAGGCGCTGCGACGCCTGTCCGCCGATCCGGAGCGGCCGATCGGGCTCGCGCTGCTCGACCAGCGGATCATGGCCGGACTCGGCAACGTCTACCGCGCCGAGCTGTGCTTCCTGCGCGGCGTGCTGCCCACGCGCCCGGTCGGCGGGAGCGGCGACCTCGTGCGCACCATCGCGCTCGCGAAGCGGCTCATCACCGTGAACCGCGAGCGGATCGAGCGCACGACGACCGGCAACCTGCGCCCGGGCCAGCAGCTCTGGGTCTACGGCCGCGACCGCAAGCCGTGTCGGCGCTGCGGCACTCCGATCGAGCGCGGTGAGCTCGGCGACGACGAGCTGCAGCTGCGGGTCACCTACTGGTGCCCGCACTGCCAGAGCTGAGGGGCTACTCCTCGACCGCGGAGCGGCGCCCGGGGACGTGCTTCTCGTGCACGCCGACGTCCGTCAGGCGCTCGATGCGGTCGACGTGGCGGCCTGGCTCGCCGCCGTCCGCGACGATCCAGCTGCCGACGAGGAGGAACCCGTCGCGGCCGCCGGCCGTCAGCGGGCCCGTGATCGTGAACGACCCGAGCGCCGGAGTCGAGAACGCCACGCGCACCGGATCCCCGTGCTCGAGTCCCTCTGCCGAGCGCTCCCCGCCGACCTCGTCAGCGTCCGGAGCCAGGGCGATGCTCTGGATCTCGGTCCCCGTGCCGAGGAAGACGTCCGCGACGACGAGCTCGCCGCCGACGGCCTGCCGGACGACCCCCTCGATCCCGTAGAGGCCGTAGCGCGGGGAGCGGACGAGGACGCGCACCGAGTCGCCGATCGCGACCTCGGCGAGAGCACCGCGGATCGAGGCGACGTCCCTCCGCGCGGGAGGGGCGGACAGGGCGTCGAGGATCGGGCTGAGCATCCGATCAGGGTAGCCGCTCCGGGAGCGCACCCGCCCGGCGGATCGGCGGCGGATCCCGGCCGGCTGAGGCGCCGGGTCGCATCGGCCGCCGACGCCGCGCGCGAGCGGCGGAGCACCGGCCGGAAGGCTCCGGCACCGCGAGACCCCGGCACTGCGGCGACACCGGCACCGCCCGGAGACGCCGGTACTGCGGCAGGCACCCGCACCGCCGGGAGACGCCGGTACTGCGGCAGGCACCCGCACCGCCGGGAGACGCCGGTACTGCGGCAGGCACCCGCACCGCCGGGAGACGCCGGTACTGCGGCAGGCGCAGTCACCGCCGGGAACGACGAAGGCCCCGCCTGAGCGGGGCCTTCGGACGATGCGGAGTCGGTGGGATTTGAACCCACGGAACCCAATAAAGGGTTCTCCACCTTAGCAGGGTGGTGCACTCGACCGGACTATGCGACGACTCCCGAGCGCCCGCTGGCGGACGCACGACGACCATCATAACCGCACCCGCGAGGGCCTCGCGACACGGGCGCCCGCCCCTCCGCGGGAAGGCGAGAAGCCGCCTACTGGTCCGACAGGGGCCGGCCGATCGTGCAGGTCTCCTGCTGCGCGGTCTGCCCGGAGACGTCGCTCGGGAGGGTGACCGGCCCGTCGGGTGCGCTCGTCGCGGGGGCGTCGGTCGCGGGGGCGTCGGTGGCCGGCGACTCCGTGGCCGCCGGAGCGTTGGTCGCCCCGGGCTCCTCCCCCGTCGACTGCGAGCCGCCGCCGGTGGTGCCGCTCAGCGCGATCGGCTGGTCGGCGAGGAGCGCCGCGTTCAGCGCCGCCGCCGCGTCCTCGCTGGGGTACACGCCGTTGCCGTCGATGAAGGTCGGGTACTGCACGAAGACCACGTTCGCGAGGTCGACGTCCTTCACCGCGAGGCCGATCGACACGAGGGTGTTCACGTTCTCGAGCGAGGTGGAGAGCTGCATGTTCGAGACGGCCGCCTTCGCGAGGCCGTAGAGGTTCACCGGGTTCGAGAGCGTCGACGCGCTCTTCACCTTGCGCACCAGCGATGAGAGGTACACCTGCTGGCTCGAGATGCGGGTGAGGTCGCTGCCGTCGCCGACGCCGTGCCGGGTGCGGAGGAACGCCAGCGCCTCGGCGCCGACGAGCGTGTGCGTGCCCGCGTCGAGGTTCAGGCCCGTGTACTCGTCCTGGATCGGGGTGGCGACGCAGACGTCCACTCCGCCGACCGCGTTCGACATCTCGATGACGCCCTCGAACTGGATGAGCGCCGCGTAGGGGATCTCGAGCCCGGTCAGCTGCTCGACCGTCTGCACGGTGCACGCCAGCCCGCCGGCCTCGAGCGAGGTGTTGATCTTCGCCGAGTCCACCGCGTCCGAGACGGCGCCGGTGGCCGGGTCGGTGCAGGAGGGGATCGGGACGTAGAGGTCGCGGGGGAAGCTGACGACCTCCACGGTCGAGTGGTCGGCCGAGATGTGCATGAGCATCGTGACGTCGTTGAGGTTCTCGGCACGGTCGCCGTAGGCCCCGGCGGCCGATCCGTCGGCGCTGTCGCTGCCGGCGAGCAGGATGTTGACGCCGCCCTCGATCGCCCCGATCCCGGGCACGTCGCCTCCGCCCGAATCGATCCCTAGGTCGACGGAGGGACGCGCGCTCCCGGCGATCAGCGAGGCGGCGATCGCCACGATGCAGACCGCGCTGAGCACGCCGACACCCACGCAGGCCGCGAGGATCCGCGCGGCGAAGCGCATGCCGCTCGGGCGGCGCAGGC
Organism: Rathayibacter sp. AY1E3; assembly: GCF_002932235.1. Classification (NCBI taxonomy): domain Bacteria; kingdom Bacillati; phylum Actinomycetota; class Actinomycetes; order Micrococcales; family Microbacteriaceae; genus Rathayibacter; species Rathayibacter sp. AY1E3. The sequence goes on along the minus strand of NZ_PSVN01000017.1, from coordinate 17,527 downwards.
GGCCGTGCCGTGCTGCTGTGGTCCGGGTGGACGCGCGTTCGCTCATCGGGTCGTACTCTCTCTCGGCTGCGGGACGCGTGTCGTCCCGGAGTCAGCGCGCGAGGTGGAGAGCACCCGTGGTGCCGCCCGCCCTCGGCTCAGCCGAAGAAGCCGACCGAGCAGGTCTGCTGGTCGGCGCTCTGGCCGGTGACCGATTCTGGCAGGGCAACCTTGGATCCGTCCTCGGGAGTCGCTGCAGGAGTGCCGGGTGCAGGAGCGCCCGGTGCCGCCTCGGCCGTCGCCAGCGGATCCGCGGTCGCCGGGCCCGACGGAGCGGCGGTGTCGGCCGGGGCCGCCGCCTCGCCCTCCACGGTCGCGCCGGCGCCCGTGCCGCCGGTGATGGCGATCGGCTGATCGGTCTGCAGGGCGCTCGCCAGGACGTCGCCCGCGGCGCGGTCCGGCTCCACTCCGCTCGGAGTCGCCCCGGTCGGGTACTGCGCGAAGACGACGTCCGCGAGGTCGACGTCCTTCAGCGCGAGTCCCATCTGGACCATCGTGTTCACGTTGTCGAGACCGGTCGAGAGCGTCATGTTGCCGAGCGCCGCCTTTGCGAGCCCGTAGAGCGCGACCGGGTTGAGGAGGGTGTCCGCGCTCTTGATCCGGCGCACGAGCGCCGAGAGGAAGACCTGCTGGTTGCTGATGCGGGTCAGGTCGCTGCCGTCGCCGATGCCGTGGCGGCTGCGGAGGAACTGCAGCGCCGCCATGCCCTCGAGCGAGTGCACGCCCGGCTCGAGGTAGGTGTTCGTGTAGGGGTCCGCGATCTCGGTCGCGACGCAGACGTCGACTCCGCCGACCGCGTTCGACATCTCGATCACGCCGTTGAACTGCACGACCGCGCCGTAGTCCACCCGGACGCCCATGAGGTCCTCGACGACCCCCGCCACGCAGCCGAGGCTGACGTCGCTGCCCATCGCCTCGTTGATCTTGGTGTCGTACCGGGCGGGGATCGTCTCACCCGTGGCGGCGTTCACGCACTCCGGGATGTCGACGTACATGTCGCGGGGGAAGCTCACGACCGTCGCGTTGCTGTGGTCGGCCGAGACGTGCATCAGCATGTTGACGTCGTTGAGGACGCTCGTCTCCTCGTCGGGGTCGCCGTAGGCGTCGCCCTGGCCCTTCCGCGAGTCGCTGCCGACGACGAGGACGTTGAAGCCGCCCTCGAGTGCGCCGATCTCCGGGGCGCCTCCGGCCTCGACGCTGGAGCCGGCCGCGCCCGGGTGCAGGTCGACCGAGGGCTGCACGGACTGGACGATCAGCGTCGCCGCGATCGCGACCACCGACACCGAGGCGACCACGCCGACACCGCCCACGAGGGCGGCTCCCTTCACCAGGGTCCGCGCGAGGGTGTGCCGCTTCTGGCGGCCGTGCCGCACGAAGGGGCGCGGCGTGCGCGGAGTGTCGCGAGTCTGTGTCGAAGGGCCCGTGCGGCGCATCCGTCTCCCGGTGTCGAGGCGTCAGTGGTGCGGAGGTGAGGGCCGGGCGTCGGTCCCGGGCGTCGCGCAATCCTATACAGAGGGGTGGCGCGTTCCGAAGGAGAGCGGGCGGCCCTCCGTCGTCGCGCGCCAGGACGGGCGTCGGAAGGCGCCGGCGGGAAGCGGTGCGAAGAACGGGGCTCCGTGGCGGACGGCGTGGCGGAGGGCGTGGGATTCGAACCCACGAGACGTTTCCGCCCACCAGTTTTCAAGACTGGCTCCATCGGCCGCTCGGACAGCCCTCCCGGCCGCTCCCGCAGGAGCGACACCCGATAGTAACCGCCGAGCGCGCGGGACCGTGGTCAGCGCAGCGCCGAGAGCGCGACCGCCACGCCGTCCTGGTGAACCGAGGGGATCACGGCGGAGGCCACGGCCCGCACCTCGTCGGGCGCCTGCCCCATCGCGAGCCCTGCGCCCTCGGCGGCGGCCCAGGTGAGCATCTCGATGTCGTTGCGGCCGTCGCCCAGCGCGACCACGTCGCTCCGCTCGATGCCCAGCTCCTCGCGGACGACCTCGAGCGCGGTGGACTTGTTGACGCCGTGCGGGGCGATGTCGAGCCAGGCGGTCCAGCCGATCGCGTAGCTGACCTGGTGCAGGCCCATCTCCTCGACCAGCGAGGTGAACTCCTCGATCCCGGTCTCGGGCGAGATCACGACGACGCGGGTGCACAGCCGGCCGAGCAGCTCCTCGAAGGGGACGTGGGTCGTCTCGGCACCCATCACGGCACCGCCCGGGAACGCCTCGGTGTAGAAGAAGGCGCCGTCCGCGTCCTCGACGGCGTAGTGCGCGTCGGGGAGGGAGCGGCGGATGGTCTCGAGGACCTCCGTCGGGTCGAAGGTCTCGACCGTCTCGGGGACGTACGCACCGGACGCGTCGCGGCGGAGCGTGACCGCTCCGTTGCAGCAGATCACGTACTCGGGCGAGATCCCGAGGCGCTCGACGACCGGCAGGGTGGAGGAGGGCGAGCGCCCGGTGGCGAGCATCACCTCGTCGCCCTGGGCGGCCACGCGGGTGATCGCGTCCGTCACCGCGCGGGTGATGGTGCCGTCCTCGTGCATGACGGTGCCGTCGATGTCGAGGGCGACGAGGCGGCGGCCGGAGGCGCGGGCCGCGCTCATGCGACGGGCTCGAGCACCTCGAGGCCGCCGAGGTGGGGCCGCAGCGCCTCGGGGACGAGCACCGAGCCGTCCGCCCGCTGGTGGGTCTCGAGGAGGGCGACGATCCAGCGGGTGGTCGCGAGCGTGCCGTTGAGGGTGGCGACCGGAGCCGTCTTCCCCGACTCGGTGCGGTAGCGGGTGTCGAGGCGGCGGGCCTGGAACGTGGTGCAGTTCGAGGTCGAGGTCAGCTCGCGGTAGGTCTCCTGCGTGGGGACCCACGCCTCCACGTCGAACTTGCGCGCCGCGCTCTGGCCGAGGTCGCCGGCTGCCGTGTCGATGACGCGGTAGTGCAGGCCGAGGCTCTGCAGGACGTCCTCCTGGTACGAGAGGAGGCGCGCGTGCTCCGCCTCGGCGTCCTCGGGGAGGGTGTAGACGAACATCTCGAGCTTGCTGAACTGGTGCACGCGGATGATGCCGCGGGTGTCCCGTCCGCCCGAGCCCGCCTCGCGGCGGTAGCAGGTGCTCCAGCCCGCGTAGCGCTTCGCGCCGCCGGAGAGGTCGAGGATCTCGTCGGCGTGGTAGCCGGCGAGGGCGACCTCGCTGGTGCCGGTGAGGTAGAGGTCGTCGTCGCGGAGGCGGTACACCTCGTCGTCGTGCTCGCCGAGGAAGCCGGTGCCGTCCATGATCTCGGGGCGCACGAGGGTGGGCGTGATCAGCGGGGTGAAGCCGGCGGCGAGCGCCTTCTCGAGGCCCAGGTTCATCAGGGCGATCTCGAGGCGGGCGACCAGGCCCTTGAGGAAGTAGAAGCGCGCGCCGCTGACCTTCGCGCCGCGCTGCATGTCGATGCCGTCCAGCAGCTCGCCGAGCTCGAGGTGGTCGCGCGGGGCGAAGTCGAAGACGGGGCGCTCGCCGACCGTCCTGACGAGCTCGAACGACTCCTCGCCGCCCGCGGGGACGCCCTCGATGATCGGGTTGGCGATGCGCTTCACCAGCACGGTGAAGGCGTCGTCGGCCTCGGACGCCTCCTGCTGTGCCTGCTTGGCGGCGGCGGCGAGGCGCTGGGCCTCGGCGACGAGCGCCGCCTTCTCGTCCTTCGGAGCCTTGGCGACGGTCTTGCCGAAGGCGTTCTGCTCGGCTCGGAGCCGCTCCGCCTCGGTGATCGCCGCACGGCGCACGCGGTCGGCCTCGAGCGCCTCGTCGACCAGCTCGACGGAGTCGCCGCGCGCCTCCTGCGAGCGCTTCAGGACGTCCGGGTTCTCGCGCAGAAGTACGGGATCAATCACCCCAGCAGTGTAGAGGAGGGCCGGGACGGGCCGCCGCCCGCGCGTACCCCCGGGGCCGGCTGAGCATCGGCCGCGAGGAGGCATCCGATCGCGCGGACGGCTGCGAATCTGAGTCGTCCCCCGAGAACGTCCCCCCGCGTTCGACACCCCTGCTCCCCTGAAGGCTCTTCCATGCACGCCACCCCCCTCATCGACGCGACCCCCGGCGTCGTCCTCGAGCGCGACGGCTCCGTCGCCCGGATCACCCTCAACCGCCCCGACGCCCTCAACGCGATCGACCTCGGCACCGCGCGACTGCTGCTGAGCACCGTCGCCGACCTCGACGCCGACGCCGGCTGCTCCGTCATCGTGATCGCCGCGGCCGGCCGCGCGTTCTGCACGGGCGGCGACATCTCGGCGATCATGGGGTCCGAGCACCCGGACCACTACCTGCGCGACGTCGCGACCACGACCGCCCAGGTCATCCGCCTGCTCGAGGACAGCCGCGCCGTCGTCGTCTGCGCGATCGACGGCATGGTCGCCGGCGCCGGCATCGCCTTCGCTCTGGCCGCCGACATCGTGATAGCGACTCCCGCCGCCCTCTTCCTCAGCGCGTACGGCGACGTCGGGCTCGTCCCGGACGTCGGAGTCACCGCCGCGCTCCCCCGCGTCGTCGGCCGCCGCCGCGCGCTGGACTTCGTGCTGTCCGGCCGCCCGGTCCGCGCGTCCGAGGCGCTGGAGTGGCAGCTCGTGACCGAGGTCGTGCCGCGCGCCGACCTCGCCGGCCGCGTCGACGAGCGCCTGCGCGCCCTGGCGGCGAAGCCGGCGCACGTCGCGTCCGCCGCCCGCCGCCTCCTGCGCACCGACCCGCTCGACCGCGCCGAGCGCATCGTCGAGGAGACGGACACCCTGGTCGAGTTCCTGGCGGTCCCCGCCACGCGCACGCTCCTGGACGCCGAGCACGAGCGCCAGGCCCGCCGCGCCGCCCGGGCGACCGCCTCGCTCTGACCCGGCGCAAGCGTCCTCGACGACGCTCCGGCTCCGGGCCGGGCGGACGTCCGCCCGACGGCCCGCGGATCGGCCGGGCGTTCTCCTCCGATCTCGGCTACGGTGGTCCCCGCGAAGGGGAGTAGTTCCCACCGTCCGCCGAGCGGACGACGAGGCGCGTCGACATGCTGGTCCGGGACGATCCGGGCCCGGCGCTCCACCCCGGCTCCGGCCGGGGCGAACGAGACCTTCGGTCAGTCGACGCACGTCCTGACCGGTCCTCTCGCGCGGGTCGGCGGACCTGAGCCAGGAGATCGCATGGCGACCACCGCCCCCACCCCCAGTCCCGACCAGGTGCGCCGCTGGCGCCGCTACCTCGCCGACGAGCTCGCCGAGGCCTCCGTGTACCGCGACCTCGCCGGCCGCCGCTCCGGCGAGGAGCGGGAGATCCTGCTCGCGCTCGCCGTGGCCGAGGGACGCCACGAGGAGCACTGGCGCGAGCTGCTCGGCTCCGCGGCGGAGCCCGCGCCCCGACCGGACCTCCGCACGCGCTTCCTCGGCTTCCTCACCCGCCGTTTCGGCTCCGTGTTCGTCCTCGCCCTGATCCAGCGCGCCGAGGCCCGCTCCCCCTACGCCGACGACGACGACGCCACCGAGGCGATGGCCGCCGACGAGCGGATCCACGGCGAGGTCGTCCGCGGGCTCGCCGAGCGCGGTCGCAACCGCCTCTCCGGGACGTTCCGCGCGGCGGTCTTCGGAGCGAACGACGGCCTGGTCTCGAACCTCGCCCTCGTGCTCGGAGTGGGGGCGAGCGGAGTCGGGACGGGCGTCGTCCTGTTCACGGGCATCGCGGGCCTGCTCGCCGGCGCCCTCTCGATGGGCGCGGGCGAGTTCGTCTCGGTGCGCTCGCAGCGCGAGCTGCTCTCGGCCTCCAGCCCGGACCTCGACGCGAACCGCATCGTCCCCGATCTGGACGTCGACGCGAACGAGCTCGCCCTGGTCTACCGCGCTCGCGGGATGACCCAGGAGCAGGCCGACGCGCGTGCCGCCTCCGTCTTCACGGGCCTGCGCGGCGGCGCCGTCACCTCCCCCATCACGCTGGGCGGTCCCGCAGGAGACCCCGACGTCGACGAGCACGAGTCGATCGGCACGGGCATGGGCGCGGCGCTGTCGAGCTTCTGCTTCTTCGCCTCGGGCGCGATCATCCCGGTGCTGCCCTACCTGCTCGGCCTGACGGGGCTCGCCGCGGTGGTCGTCGCCTGCGTGCTCGTGGGCATCGCCCTGCTCGCCACCGGCGCGGTCGTCGGGCTGCTCTCAGGCGCCCCGCCGCTGGCCCGGGCGCTGCGCCAGCTCGGGATCGGCTACGGCGCGGCACTGGTGACCTACCTCCTCGGCCTGCTCTTCGGCGCGTCCGGAGTCTGAGCCTCGGCCTCGAGGAGCTGCGCGGACTCGCGCGGCTCCTCGGCGCGGGGCCGCACGACGACGCCGCGCCACCGCAGCGCGGCCACTCCGACCGCCAGCAGCAGCGACGCCGGCAGGCAGCCCAGCAGGGGGATGCAGGAGTAGTAGAGGAGCTGCCGCTGGATCCACGCGGGCGAGGGCACGTCGGAGTCGCCGTAGTAGGGCGGAGGCGGCGAGGAGTAGCCGGTGTAGAGGAGCGCGAGGCCGATCAGGGTCCCCGCGAGGCCGGCGAGCAGGAGCACGAGGAGCCACGGGTTCCGCAGCAGGGGCGCCTCGCGCACGGGCTCGGCGGGAGGTGCGGGAGCGGGGTCGGCGGCCGGCTCCGGCAGGGGTGCGGGCGCGGTCTCGGCGCCGAGGCGGTGCGACCGCCGGCCCTCGGCGGCTCCGGCGATGTCGGGCAGGGCCATGATGCGGCGCGGTCCCGGCACGGACGAGGAGCCGGGGCGGACCACGCGCGACTCCGGGGGCGCGGGACGAGCGGCGGCTCCGGACGTGGCGGCGGAAGCGCCGGGGGCGGCACCCGTGCCGGGCCTGGCGAACGCCCGCTCGTCGCCTCTCAGACGCTCCACCGGTCCCGAGAACCCGCGCTGGAAGGCCGGGTCGTAGCGCGGGTCGACCCGTTCGTCGTCGTCAGTCATCGTCGCGACCCGTCATCGTCGTCCCCGGTCATCGTCGTCCCCGGTCATCGTCGACCTCCGGCTCGTGGGAGAGGATCCCGCGCAGCCAGTCGCGGGCCTCGAGGAACACCTCGTCGTCGTAGCGTCGCACGGAGGTGACCGGGCGGCGGTCAGCGCGCGGATACGAGCCGAGGAAGATCACCTTCGGGCTGAAGCGCCGCAGCCCCATCAGCGCGTCGGCGACCCGCTCGTCCTGGACGTGCCCGTCGAGGTCGATGACGAACCGGTACCGGCCGAGGGCGTCGCCGATCGGCCGCGACTGGATCATGCTCAGGTTCACCCCGCGGGTCGCGAACTGCTCGAGCATGTCGAGCAGGGCGCCCGGCTGGTCGGCCGGGAGCTCGGCGATCACGCTGGTCTTGTCGGCGCCGGTCGGCTCGGGCAGCGCGTGCGAGCGCGAGACGTGCACGAAGCGCGTGACGGCGTTCGGGTTGTCGCCGATCCGCTCCGCCAGCACCGCGACGTCGTGGTGGGCGACGATCCCGGGAGGGGCGATGGCCGCGTCCGCGGGCGATCCGCCCAGCAGGTCGACGGTGGCCTGGACGTTGCTGGAGGCCGGCAGGTGCTCGTGGCTGGGGATCTCGCGGTCGAGCCACACCCGGCACTGTCCGTAGGCGACGGGGTGCGCGGCGACGGTGCGCACCTCCTCGAGGCTCGTCCCCGGGCGGCCGACCAGGATGAACGACACCGGCACCAGGTACTCGCCGACGATGCGCAGCCCCGGGATCCGCGCCAGCGCGTCCTGCGCGGCCGTCACTCCGCCCTCGACCGAGTTCTCGATCGCGATCACCGCGCCGTCGCTGCGGCCGGTGACCAGATCGCTCAGCGCCTCCCCCACGTTCGCGACGCTGCGCCACAGCTGTCCGCGCGCCTCCGGGACCTGCGCGAGGGCCGCCTCCGTGAACGTGCCGCTGGGCCCGAGATAGCTGTAGGCACGGGTCTCGGGGGCGCTGTCGGGCATGGCGCAAGCCTAGCCAGCCGCGGTACCCCTGGAGGGGGCCGAACTGCCACTATGGACCGCATGACCGATCGCGCAGGGAAGCCGGCACAGGCCTCCGATCTCATCGACGTCGAGGCCCTCGTGAGGGCGTACTACGAGAAGAAGCCGGACGTCTCCGACCCGGCTCAGAAGGTGGTGTTCGGAACCTCGGGCCACCGCGGATCCTCGTTCGACACGGCCTTCAACGAGGACCACATCGCCGCCGTCACCCAGGCGATCGTCGAGTACCGGACGGAGCAGGGCATCACCGGCCCGCTGTTCATCGGCGCCGACACGCACGGGCTCTCCCGCCCGGCCCTCACCACCGCCCTCGAGGTCCTGGTGGGCAACCAGGTCCGCGTGCTCGTGGACGAGTTCGACGACTTCGTGCCGACCCCGGCGCTCAGCCACGCGATCCTCCGCTACAACAACGACCCCGCGCACACCGACCGGGCCGACGGCATCGTGGTCACCCCCTCGCACAACCCGCCCCGCGACGGCGGCTTCAAGTACAACCCGCCGCACGGCGGCCCCGCCGACTCCGACGCGACGACCTGGATCGCCGACCGGGCCAACGAGCTCATCGCCGACGGCAACCGCGGCGTGACCTCGGCCGAGCCCTCCGCGGTCGAGACCTACGACTACCGCACGCACTACGTCGCGGACCTGGCGAACATCATCGACCTCGACGCGATCCGGAAGGCCGGCGTGCGGATCGGGGCCGACCCCCTCGGCGGCGCCTCCGTGCACTACTGGCAGCTGATCGCCGAGATGCACGGCCTCGACCTGACCGTGGTGAACGGGGAGGTCGACCCGGCCTGGGGCTTCATGACCCTCGACTGGGACGGCAAGATCCGGATGGACCCGTCCTCCCCCAGCGCGATGGCCTCGGTGGTCGCGCGCGCCGGCGACTTCGACATCCTCACCGGCAACGACGCCGACGCGGACCGGCACGGCATCGTCACCCCCGACGGCGGGCTGATGAACCCCAACCACTACCTGGCCGTCGCGATCGACTACCTCTACCGCCACCGCACCGGCTGGCGCGAGGACGCGGCGATCGGCAAGACGCTGGTCTCCTCCTCGATCATCGACCGGGTCGCGGAGTCGCTGGGCCGGCGCCTCTGGGAGGTCCCGGTGGGCTTCAAGTGGTTCGTCCCCGGGCTGGTCGACGGCTCGGTCGGCTTCGGGGGCGAGGAGTCCGCGGGCGCCTCGTTCCTCCGCTTCGACGGCACCGTCTGGACCACCGACAAGGACGGCATCCTCCTCGCGCTGCTCGCCTCCGAGATCGTGGCGGTCACCGGGAAGAGCCCGTCGGCGCTCTACCGCGAGCTGACCGAGCGCTTCGGCGACCCGGTCTACGAGCGCGTGGACGCGGTGGCGACGAAGGCGCAGAAGGCGGCCCTCGGCAAGCTGGACGGCGACGCGATCGCGGCGACGACCCTCGCAGGGTCCGAGATCACCGCGAAGCTCTCGAAGGCGCCCGGCAACGGCGCGGCCGTCGGAGGCGTCAAGGTCGTCACGGAGGACGCCTGGTTCGCCGCGCGCCCCTCCGGCACCGAGGACGTCTACAAGATCTACGCCGAGAGCTTCCGCGGCCTCGACCACCTGCACGAGGTCCAGGCCGAGGCGCGCACGATCGTGGACGCGGCGCTGAACTCCTAGGCGCTGCGCTCAGTCGCCCGAGAAGGCTCGTTCCCGCCCAGGAGGACGAGCCTTCTCGGGCGACTCAGCGGCGGTGAGGAAAGGGCCGGCTACCAGCGCGGGTGGACGGTGGGGCGGAAGTGGGTGTCGTAGAGGGCGTTCACGGCCTCCATGCAGGCGGGGCCGAGGGGCGCGGCGGAGGCGGCGGCCGCGTTGGCGCGGGCCTGCTCGGGCGAGCGGGCGCCGGGGATCACCGAGGTGACGCCCTCCTGCTGGATGATCCAGGCGAGTGCGGCCGCCGCGGGGGCGAGGCCGTGGTCGTCGGCGAGGCGGGAGAACTCCTGCGCGGCCTCCACGCCGGTCGCGAAGTCGACGCCCGAGAAGGTCTCGCCGACGTCGAAGGCGGAGCCGTCGCGGTTGTAGCTGCGGTGGTCCTCCGGCGCGAACACGGTCTCGGTCGTGTAGCGGCCGCTGAGCAGGCCCGAGGCGAGCGGGACGCGCGCGAGGATGCCGACGCCGGCCTCGCGGGCGGCGGGCAGCACCTCGTCGAGCGGCTTGAGGCGGAACGCGTTCAGGATGATCTGGACGCTCGCGACGTTCGGGCGGGCGATGGCGGTCAGCGCCTCCTCCGTGCGCTCGACCGAGACGCCGTAGGCGGCGATCGCGCCCTCGGCGACGAGGGTGTCGAGGGCGTCGTAGACGGCGTCGTCGGAGTAGACGGAGGTGGGCGGGCAGTGCAGCTGCACCAGATCGAGGGTGTCGACGCCGAGGTTGGCGCGCGAGCGGTCGGTCCAGGCGCGGAAGTTGTCGAGCACGTAGTTGGCGGGGATCTGCTCCGCGCGACGGCCCATCTTGGTGGCGACGAAGACCTGCGCGTCGGGGTGCGCCGCGCGGTAGGCGCCGATCGTCCGCTCGCTGCGGCCGTCGCCGTAGACGTCGGCGGTGTCGAAGAGGGTCACCCCCGACTCCACCGCTGCGTCGAGCACGGCGAGGGCGTCGGTCTCGGCGACATCCCCCCAGTCGGCACCGAGCTGCCAGGTTCCGAGGCCGACGACGGAGACGGGGGCGCCGGTGCGTCCGAGGATTCGAGTTTCCATGCCTCCACCGTAGGTGCGGCCGAGCCCGCGGCGGACCCCCTTGCGCGTGCTCTAACGTCGAGGGCATGCCCCTCCTCGTGCTCGGAAGCGCCAACCTCGACCACGTCCACCGGGTCGCCCGCATCCCCGCTCCCGGAGAGACGGTGCTCGCCCTCGACGCGAGCACCTTCCCGGGCGGCAAGGGCCTCAACCAGGCCGTCGCGGCCGCACGGACCGAGCCCGGCACCGTCTTCGTCACGAGCCTCGGACGCGACTCGGCGGGAGACCGGCTCGCCGCGGTCCTCGGCGAGGAGCCGCTGGAGCTGCGCGCCCGCCGCGGCGACGTCCGCACCGGCACCGCGCAGATCACCGTGGACGAGCGCGGGGAGAACGCGATCGTCGTCGACTCCGGAGCGAACGCCGCCCTGGTCGGATTGACCGCCGAGGAGTCGGCCCTGGTGGCGGCGGCCGACGCCCTGCTCCTCCAGCTCGAGATCCCGACAGCGACGGTGACGGAGGCGGCCCGCGCCGCGCGCGCCGGCGGCACGGTGTCGATCCTGAACGCCGCCCCGATCGGACCGCTGCCGGAGGAGCTCCTGGCGGTGCTCGACGTGCTGATCGTCAACGAGCACGAGGCCCGCGATCTCGCCGCCGATCGCGGCATCACCGCCGCCGACGACGACGCGCTCGCCGCTGCCCTCACCGCGCTGGTGCCGCTCGTGCTGGTCACCCTCGGCTCCGACGGCGTCGTCGTGGCGGTCCGCGACCGCGAGCCGGTGCGCACCCCGGCCTTCCGGGTGGAGGCCGTGGACACCACCGGCGCCGGGGACACCTTCTGCGGCGCCTTCTCGGCCCGGCTCGCCGCCACGGGAGCACGGCTCGACGATCCGGAGCAGCTGGTCGCCCTCACCCGCTGGGCGAGCGCGGCCGCGGCGATCTCGGTCACCCGCGCCGGAGCGGCGGTGTCCGCGCCGACGGCGGCCGAGACGGACGCGTTCCTCGCCGAGCGCGCCTGAGGGGGAAGCTCCTCAAGGAGGACGGAGCGGACACCGACCCCGGGCGGCCCGGAGCACCGTCGCTCCGGTCGGCACGGTGCACTCCGAAGAAGCACGAGAGCGCCCGGCCCGGCTCCGCTCCTCGCGGCGGGGCGTCCCGCCCGGCGGAGAGCCGCGCCCGCTAGCGGATCCGGCTAGTCGATCGCGGCGACCCGGACGGTCACCCGCGGCCGCAGCTCCGGATGCACCCGGACGCACCACTCGCGCACCGCGGCTCCGATCGCGCGCGCCACGTCCGGCGCGGACGCCTCCGCGGTCACGCAGAGATCGACGGCCACGGACACCTCGTCCCCCGCGACGCGGACGAGGACCGGATCGGCGAACGTGCCGCCGCTCGCGGTGCCCAGCGGCTCGACCACGATCCCGGTCGCGCTCAGCGCCGTCGCCGCGTGCGCGAGCACGTCGCGCACCTCGGGCCTGGCCGGCATCAGGGTCGCGACGCCCTCCAGGGCGCGCAGCTCCGCAGCGAGCGCGGACGCCGGATCGACCGGGGCCGCCGCCTCGAGGCCGCTCACGACTCCTCCGTCCCGGGGACGTAGACGTCCTCCACGCGGACGTCGATCCTCGACACCCGCAGCTCGGTCTGGGTCAGCAGCCGCGAGTGCACGCGCTCGCGCACCTGCTGGGCCGCCTCGGCGATCGGCACCCCCCAGAAGACCGAGATCGTCAGCTCCACCACGACCTCCGCGCCCGGCTCGGCGATGTCGCCGACCAGGCGGCAGCGGCCGACCAGCACGCCGGCGACGCTGTCGCCCGCCTCGCGCACGAGTCCGCGGACCGCTCCCTCGGTGATCGTGAGCGCCACGTCGGGCTGGACGCTCGCCAGCGGGATGTCGCGTCCGGCCCGCGACTCGCGGCGCACCTGGGTGAGGATCGAGCCGAACCAGCTCTCCTCCGGCGCGGGCAGGCGTGCGGCGTCGTCGTCGATGAGCGCGCCGGAGAGGGCGCGCACGCGCTCGAGGGCGCGCAGAGTGCGCCGGTGCTCCGGCGACTCCTCGATGGCGGGGTCGTACGGAGTGCGCCCGCGGTCGAGGTAGTCGCTCAGCTCGTCGATGCCGATGCCGTCGCCCTCCTGCTCCGTCGCGTCCGCCTCCTGCTCGAGCGCGGGCGGCAGCACGACGTCGTGCTCCCCCGCGCGCTCCGGCCCGTCGCCGGGACCCTGGTCCGCGTTCATCGCGTCTGCTCCCTCATCGCCAGTCCTCCATCGCCACGACCAGCGACTCGCGCGCGCGCGCGAGCTTGCCCCGCACGGCGGTCACCGTGAGACCGAGGTGATCGGCGATCTCGTTGTACGACTCCCCGCCGACCTCGCGCAGCACCCAGCACTGCCGCTGCGACTCCGGCAGCTCGGACAGGGCGTGCGCGAGAGCCCGCATGGCGTCGCTCTGCTCGGCGGCCTCGAACGGGCCGGGCTCTCGGGCCGGGGGATGCTCCACGGCGTCGACGTCGTCGGTCGGGCGGCGCTGGCGCAGCAGGTCGACGCTGGAGCGGCTGACGATCCGCATCATCCAGCTGCGCACGCTCGCCGGCTCCTTGAGCTGCGGGAGCTGCGCCCAGACCGTGATCAGCGCGTTCTGCACGGCGTCGGAGGCGTCGGCCTGCGAGCCGGTGAGGCGCCAGGCGTAGGCGCGGAGGATGGACTGGTGCCGCTTGACGAGCACCTCGAAGGCGCGCACGTCGCCCTCGGCGGAGCGCTCGGCGAGCAGCGCGTCGCTCGCCGCTTCCAGTCCGGGCACGGCGCCTCCTCCCTCTCCGCTCACGCGGCCTCGGGCCGCCTCTCAGGTGACGCTCAGGAAAAAGTCCACCGAGCACCGTGACGAACGCCGTCCGGGCTCCGTCTCACTCATGAAAGCACAGCCCGACCGGATTTCCGACGGGCCTTCGACCCCGGTCTGCTCAGCAACGGCAGCCGATGAGACGTCCAGGAGACCTCATGAGCGACACCACGCGCACCCCCTCCACCACCCGCGTCGACAAGACCTCCGTCGACACGGTCACGAGCCTCGGCGGCTCCCGGACCTCCGGCACCGCCCAGGGCACCACGGTCATCGACGACAGCGTCGTGGCCAAGGTCGCCGGCATCGCGGCCCGCCAGGTGCCCGGCGTCTTCGCCCTCGGAAACAACGCCGCCCGTGCCTTCGGCGCGATCCGCCAGGCCGTCGGCGGTGCCGACCACGCCCAGGGCGTGAGCGTCGAGGTCGGCGAGACCCAGGTCGCGGCCGACGTGACCATCGTCGTCGAGTACCCCGTGCCGATGCAGAAGGTCGCCGACTCCGTCCGCGCCGCCGTCTCCGAGGCCATCACCGAGCTGGTCGGCATGGCCGTCTCCGAGATCAACGTCGCCGTCGTCGACGTGCACATCCCCGGCGACGACAAGGACGACGAGGCCACCGAGAGCCGCGTCCGATGAGCGACTTCCAGCGCCCCGCGCCCACCGCCCCCGGCGGCCGCAGCACCGTCCTCGGTGTCGTGGTCGGCGCGATCCTCGCCTTCGCGGCCCTGATGTTCGGCTTCTGGGGCTTCGTCCTCACCGCCCTCTTCATGGCCCTCGGCGTCGTGATCGCCCGCATCGCCGACGGCACCCTCGACGTGCGCAGCCTCGTGGACGTGTTCCGCGGCCGCACCACCTCTCGCTAGGAGCCCACTGTGACCGCTCTCGACACGCGTCCCGCATCGCCGGTGGCGGGCACCGTCACCATCACCGTCCGCTCCATCGAGCGCGCCGCCGTGGCGATCGTCCACGAGGAGCTGGGCGTGGAGGTCTCCGCGATCCGCGTCCGCCTCTCCGACGACAGGGGCGGTCTCGCCCTCGCGGTGACCGCGCCGGTCGTCGTCGAGCCGGGCACCGCCCCGGCCGGCGGCTCCCTGCTCGAGCGCCTGCACGGCGACCGCACCCGCATCGCCTCCCGCATGGAGGCGCTGACCGGGCGCACCGTCAGCCGGATCGACATCCGGGTCACGGGCACCCGCACCCGAAGCACGAGGAGAGTCGCATGAGCCCCGCACCGTCGGCGCCCGACACCCGTTACAGCCGCTACCTCCGTCGCGAGACCCACAAGTCCCGCTCCGCCGCGCAGATCGTCGTCCTGGTGCTCATCGCCCTGGTCGCGGCCTACGTCGGCACGGAGGCGGTGCTCGCGATCCTCGGCGCCGCGCCCCTGCTCGCCGCACCGTCCGCCCTGCTGGGCGCGATCGTCGGAGTCGCGTCGCTGGCGAACCCCGCCCTCATCGGCGTGGCCGTCGGCGCGGGCGTCCTCGCTCTGGTCCTTCTGGTGCTCGCACTGGCGCCCGGGGCCCGGGCCCGCCACACCGTGGACGACGACCGCCTCGCCGTGGTCGTGGACGACGGCGTGATCGCCTCCTCCCTGGCCCGCGCAGCCCGCACGGCCGCCCACTCACGCCGCGAGGACACCCGCGCCTCGCTCGGCCGGCGCACCGCACTGGTCGAGGTGACCCCCGCCTCCGGCATCGCGGTCGACCGCGACGCCGTGCAGAGCGCCGTCGACGAGGAGCTCGCCCGCATCGGCGCGAAGCCGGCCCCGCGCTCCACCGTCCGCGTCTCGACCTCCGGGAGGATCTGATGACCACGAGCAACCGCTTCGTCAACCGGCTCGTCCTGCTCGTCGTGGGCCTCGTGCTCGCGCTGGTCAGCGCCGGAGCCGTCCTGATCGCCGTCTCGCAGCCGGTCCGCGACTCCGTCCTCTCCTTCGCCGACGGCGAGGGCGCGGCCCTGGTGTCGCGCCTCTCCCCCGAGGAGGGCACCGCCTGGAGCGATGCCGCCGTCCTCTGGCCGCTCTACGCCGTCGTCGGGATCTGCCTCCTCGGCATCGTCCTCGCGCTGGTGATGGCCTTCGCCCACGGTCACGGCCGCACCGGCACCGTCCTCCGCGACGAGGCCGAGGGCGCGCCCGCCGGAGGGATCGAGATCGCGACCGGCTTCGCGGAGGACGTCCTCGAGACGGCCCTCGCGGGCCGGACGGAGCTCCTCGACGTCACGGTCGCGGCCTACCGCCACGGCTCCGAGACGGCGCTGAAGGTGCGCGTCCTCCCCCGCGGCGGCGTCTCGCCCCGCACCGTGGTCGACGCCGTGCACCAGGAGGTCGACGCGCTCGACGCCCTGCTCGGCGCCCGCCTGCCGGTCCTGCTCGAGGTCGCCTCGAGCGCCCGGGCCGGCTTCTCCAAGGAGGACCGGGTCGCCTGACCCCGGTCCCGCAGCTTCCCCGGCACCCGCCGGCGGATGGTCACACCGAACAGAAGGAGCCCCTCATGGGTGCAGACGACAAGATCCGCAACGCAGCCGAGAACCTGGTCGGCAAGGCCAAGGAGGCCGTCGGCAAGCTGACGGACAACGAGCGCCTCGAGGCCGAGGGCCAGGCCGACCAGACCAAGGCCCACACCAAGAAGGTCGGCGAGGACGTCAAGGACGTCTTCAAGAAGTGATCTGACCGGAACCTCGACGGGGCCGTCACCGCATCAGCGGTGGCGGCCCCGTCGTCGTGCGTGGAGCGGGTGCGTCGAGCGTCAGACGCCCCAGAACATGATCCGGCCGGCGGAGGCCGCGTCGATGCTCTGGTCGTGGTTGTCGGCGGTGTGCGAGGAGTAGAGGATCCTGTCGCCGTCGACGCTGGTCACGACGCCCGTGTGGTCCCAGTCGCCCGAGCCGTCCCAGTCGAACTGGACGATGTCGCCCGGCTTCACCCGGCTCCGCTCGGAGTCGGGGATGGCGGTCGCGCGCTCGGGGTGCGCGGCGAGGTAGGCGTTGAACGCTGTCGACGACGCCCAGGCGGAGCTGTAGCCGCCGGAGGAGGAGTAGCTCCACTCGCCGTCCATCTCCCAGCCGCGGGCGATCAGGGACTGCGAGGTGAAATTGACGCAGTCGTTGCCCGAGATCACGCCGTACTGGGCCGAGTTGTAGTCGTTCCAGTAGGTGGAGAGGTAGTCGAGCTGCGAGGCCAGGCGGCTCGCGTCCAGCGCGGCCTGGGCCTTCGCGGCCTCGATCGCCGGGTCGGGCGTGTAGGCGAAGGTGATCGCCGAGGCGACGACCTTCGTGCTGGCGAGCACGCCGGTCGCGGCGGGGCTGGGAGTGGCGGTCGCGGTCGGGGCGGCGAGGTCGGTCGAGGCCTCGGCCGTCGTGCCCTCCGCGGCGCCCGACGTGTCGACGGCCGGCTGCACCGCGTCGGCCGGGGTCCCGTCGACGGTGACCGCCGCGGCGGAGTCGGTGACCGCGTCGAACGTGATGGCCTGACCGTCGGCGTCGAAGAAGGCGACCGGGACCTCGCCCGCTGCCTCTCCGTCGGCCGGAGGGGCGGTGACCGTGATCTGGTCGGGGTTGTCGACCGCGACGCTGCCCTCGGCCTCGCCGAAGCGCACGGTGGCGACCGAGTCCAGGTTCGATCCCTCGAGCGTCACGCTCGTGCCGCCGGCGACGGTGCCGGAGGTGGTGGAGACGGAGCTGAGGACGACCCGGGCGGAGGCGGTCGTCGCAGGGAGCACGGCGACGCTGGTCGAGGTCGGAGCAGCGGACGGCGTCGCGGTGGCCGACTCGGCCGAGGAGCCGGTGCCGACGGTGAGGCTCAGGCTCGACGCGACGGCCACGACGACGAGCCCGCCGGAGACGGCGAGCGCCAGCGTGCGCGGGGACGGGCGGAAGAAGGAGGCTCCGCGGCGGGCGGGCGCGGTGCGGAGCCGGTGCCCCTCCGCTTCGCGGCGGTCGCGGCGGGACGAGAACGATCCCTCCGGGGCGGGGTGCACCGGGGCGGGAGCCGAGGGCTGCGCGGG
>NZ_PSVN01000016.1:0-77641 GCF_002932235.1 Rathayibacter sp. AY1E3 | reverse complement strand
GAGCGGGGCGGAGACGGGGAGCGGGCGGGAACCGCCCACCCGCGCCCCGCCACCCGCGTCAGCCGATCGTCACGAGGGCGGCGAACAGCTCCGGCGCTCTGCGGTCGACGATCCGACCGCCGACGCGGATGCCCACCAGCGCGAAGACGGTGCCCAGCACGAGGGCGGCCGCCAGTCCGATCAGGCCGAAGGCCGGGTCGCCGCCGATGAGCGAGATCGCGCCGAGGACGATCGACGGAAGCGCCAGCAGGCCGGTCGCGGCCATGCTCCCCAGCATCACGACGCTCGAGATCATCCCGGAGCCCGGCGGCGTCTTCAGCGGGCTGTCCCCCGGCCCGGGCACGGGGTAGACGACGAGCGACGAGGCGACGCTCGACACTCCGAACCCGCTGAGCACGAGGGCCAGCGCCATGCCCAGCACGGCCGGGATCGCGTCGGCGCGTCCCGCGTACAGCGCGGTGCCCACCGCCACGACGACGACCGCAGGGATGCCGATGATCGCGGCGGCGACGACGCGACCGGCGCGGTCGGCCGACCCCGTCACTCCGGAGCTGACGTGCGCCGCCCAGGCGGTGCCGTCGTACGACACGTCGGCGCAGAGGGTCACGCCGAAGATCAGGCCGACGAGCACGGCCGAGAGCAGCACGAAGGTGTCGCCCCCGCTGCCGATCGCGGAGTAGAAGACCGCGAGGACGACGACGGCGGGGATGACGAGGAGGCCGCGGCTGTAGCGCGGGTCGCGCCACCAGTAGCCGAGGGCACGCGCGGCGACGGCGCCGGTCGGGGTGCCGGGGAAGCGCCCGAACAGGCCGAGGCCCGCGGATCCGGAGGCGGAGTGCGCGCCGGACGCGGCGGGCTCCGCGAGCGCGTGCCGCAGCGCCCGGGCCCACGCCCAGACGAGGACGGCCAGCGTCGCGAGCCCGATCAGCAGGCGCGCGATCGCCGCGACCCAGTCGCCCGAGACGACGGATCCGGGGACGGCCCAGATCGCGCCGAGCGGCGACCAGCCGAGGGCGCCCGCGATCACGGGCAGGACGTCCAGGCCGTCGCGGATCACGTTCGTCAGGCCGAAGAAGAGCGGTCCGAGCAGGATGACGACGACGAGCACGACGCCGCCGATCACCTCGCGGTAGCGGCGGCTCGAGCCCAGGCCCGTGGTGAGCGCGCCGATCAGGCGGGACGCGACCACGCAGGTCGCGACGCCGATCACCGCAGCGACGAGGCCGGGCAGGATGCCGATCGGACGGCTCCACCAGGCGGCGGCGGAGGCGAGCCCCCCGAGCGTGGTCACCACGCCGGGGATGCCCGCGAGGCCCGCGGCGGCGAGCCCGAGGAGGAGGGTCCGCAGCGGGATCGGGAACGTCGCGAGGGTGGGCAGGTCGAGGCTCTGGTCGGAGCCGGACAGGAAGATCGGCCCGAGCACCCAGCCGAGGATCAGAGCGGATCCGCCGAGGACGATCGCGACGTTCGCGAACGCCGGGTCCGTGCCTCCGAGCGCGACCAGGCCGGCCGCGACCAGGCCGAGCACCGCGATCGCGTAGAGACCGCCGAGGATCACGCCGATCAGCTGCCACACGTTCCGCGTCAGCGAGTTGCGGAGCAGGAGCAGCCGCAGCCTCAGGAGATGCGCAACCATGCCGGTCCCTCCTGGTGGGTGCGGCCGCCGACCAGCTCGACGAAGCGCTCCTCGAGGCTGGAGCCGGCGCGGACCTCCTCGAGGGTGCCGGAGGCGAGCACGCGGCCGTCGGCGATGACGGCGACGCGGTCGCACATCCGCTCGACGAGGTCCATGGAGTGGGACGAGACGATGACCGTGCCGCCCGACGCGACGAAGCCGGTCAGGATGTCGCGGATGTTCGCCGCCGAGACCGGGTCGACCGACTCGAACGGCTCGTCGAGCACCAGGAGGCGCGGGGCGCGCACGAGCGCGCAGGCGAGCGCGATCTTCTTGGTCATGCCCGCGGAGTAGTCCACAACGAGCGTGCGGTCGGCCGGATCGAGGCCGAGCAGGGCGAGGAGGTCGTCGGTCCGCTCGACGACGACGGAGCGCTCGAGCCCGCAGAGCAGGCCGTAGTAGGTGACGAGCTGGAGACCGGTGAGGCGGTCGAACAGCTTGACGCCGTCGGCGAGGACGCCGATCAGCCGCTTCGCCTCGAGGGTGTCCTTCCAGACGTCGACCTCGTGGATCGTGACGACGCCGCTGTCGGGGCGGAGCAGGGCCGTGGCCATCGAGAGGGTCGTCGTCTTGCCCGCGCCGTTGGGGCCGACGAGCCCGAAGAAGGACCCGGCGGGGACGTCGAGGTCGATGTCCTTCACGGCCTCCTTGTCGCCGAAGCGCTTGCGGAGGCCGCGGATCCGCAGGGCGACCTCGCCGTGGCGGCCGGAGGCCTCGGGGGCGGCCCACGCGGGGGTCGCGGAGTCGGTGTGCGCGGAGTCGGTGAGCGCGGAGTCGGTGTGCTCGGCAGCGGTGCCGTCGGCGGCGGTGCGCGCGGCGGGGCTCTCGGTGTCCGTGCCGTCCTGGGGAATGCCGGGGGGCGTCGTCCCGTCCATGTGTGTCCCTTCCGGGCCGCGGTGGGCGGCCGCTCCTCCACCCTAGGCAGGCGCTGCGGTCGGGGCATCCGTCCCGCGATGGAGTCGCGCTGAACGCGCCGGCGCGGCCCCGGCGGCTCGACGGGGCGGGGCGGGAGCACGGCCGCCTACGCTGGCCCCATGCCCACGCTCCTCCTCGTCCGGCACGGACGCACCACCGCGAACACCGCGGGGATCCTCGCCGGACGCACCGCCGGAGTGCGGCTCGACGACGTCGGACGCACGCAGGCGGCGCGCACCGGGGAGCGGCTGGCGGCGGTCGAGCTCGCGACCGTGGTGTCGAGCCCGCTCGAGCGGTGCCGGCAGACCACGCGCTTCGTCCTCGAGCGGCAGACGGGATCGCCGGCGACCGTGATCGACAAGGGCATCACCGAGTGCGACTACGGCGACTGGTCGGGGCGCTCGCTGCGGGATCTCGCGACGGAGCCGCTCTGGGCGACGGTGCAGAACCAGCCCTCCGCGGTGGTGTTCCCCGGCGGCGAGGGGATGCTCGCGATGCAGGCCCGGGCCGTGTCGGCGATCCGCCGGCACGACGCGGCGGTGGCGGAGGAGCACGGGGCCGGCGCGGTGTGGGCGGCGGTCAGCCACGGAGACACGATCAAGGCGATCCTCGCGGACGCGCTCGGCATGCACCTCGACCTGTTCCAGAGGCTCAGCGTCGGACCGGCGTCGGTGTCGATCATCCGCTACGGCGCGGGGCGGCCCGAGGTCGTCGCGATGAACACGGACGCCGGGGACCTGGGCTGGCTGCGGAAGGCGGCCCCCGTGGCGGACGCCGCCGTGGGTGGCGGGGCGGGGCACGAGTAGGCGCGGGTTCGGGAGGGCCGCTTCAGGGCTCGATCGAGCGGCAGGGATGCGGGTGCTCGGCGGCGGTGGATCTCGATGCGCCCGCTCCGCGGGGGGCTCGGCCAGCAGAAGAGACGGCTGCTCGATCAGCAGGCCGCCCGAGCCCGACGCGCGCAGCCACTGCGGAGGCGGGCGCTCGTAGACTGGGGGCATGCCTCCGATCGTGCACGGATTCGACTGGCCCGATCGCGTCGTCGTGGGGACCGTCGGCTCACCCGGCTCGCGCTCCTTCTACCTCCAGGCCAAGACCGGGCCCCGCGTGGTCAGCGTCGGCCTCGAGAAGCAGCAGTCGGCCCTCCTCGCCGAGAAGATCGACGAGATCCTCGACCAGCTGATGACCGCCCAGGGCAACCCGGTCAGCGTCCCCGCCGGCACTCCCCCGGAGCTCGTCGACAACGACCCGCTCGACCAGCCCGTGGAGCCCGAGTTCCGCGTCGGCGGGCTCAGCCTCGGCTGGGACCCGTCCACCGCGCAGATCGTGATCGAGGCCTACCCGCTGACCGAGGCGGAGGACGACTCCGAGGAGGAGCCCGAGCCCACCGAGATGCTGCAGGTGAAGATCCCGGTCGGAACGGCGCGCGCCTTCGCGAAGCGCACCCTCGAGGTCGTCGGCGCCGGACGTCCGCTCTGCCCCCGCTGCGGCGAGCCGATGGATCCCGACGGGCACGACTGCCCGCTCGCATGAGCGACCCGGGCGGGCTCGACGGCGAGCTGGAGCTGGCCGGCCGGATCACGATCGCCTCGAACGCGACGTTCCTCGCGCAGCTCGGCGAGACGTCCGTCGTCTACAAGCCGATCTCGGGCGAGAAGCCGCTGTGGGACTTCCCGGACGGCGTGCTCGCGGGCCGCGAGGTCGCCGCGTACCTGGTCTCGGAGGCGCTCGGCTGGAACGTGGTGCCGCGCACGTGGCTCCGCGACGGTCCGCTCGGGCCGGGCATGGTCCAGCTCTGGCAGGACATCGATCCGGACCAGGACGCGGTCGACCTGGTGCCCGCCGACGCCGTGCCCGACGGATGGCGGCACGTCCTCGACGGCAGCGACGAGGAGGACCGCGACATCTCCCTCGTGCACGAGGACTCGACGGCGCTGCGCCGGATGGCCGTGTTCGACGTGGTCGCCAACAACGCGGACCGGAAGGGCGGGCACGTGCTCGCGCTGCCCGACGGCCACCGCTACGGGGTAGACCACGGCCTCACCTTCCACTCCGAGCACAAGCTGCGCACGGTCCTCTGGGGCTGGATCGGCGAACCGCTGCTCGAGGAGGAGCTGACGGCGCTGGCGCTCCTGCGCGCGCAGATCGACGGACCGCTCGGCGAGGCGCTCTCGGAGCTGCTCACCGAGGACGAGGTCGCCGCGTTCGCGAAGCGCTGCGAGCGGCTCGGCTCCTTCGGCCGCTTCCCGGGCCCGCGGGGCGGGATGCCCGCGGTGCCCTGGCCGCTGTTCTGAGCCGGGCGCGGTCGGAACTCAGGACGAACGCCTCCGGAGCGGCGGAGACACGCTGATCCTCAGGCGCGGGAGCGGATCCCTCCTGCATCCTGAGCGGCTCAGAAGCTCCAGCCGCGGCCGAACAGCTCCTCGCCCGGCGCTCCGCCACCGCCAGGACCCGCGCCGCGAGCGCCGAGGTAGGAGGAGACGACGGCCGCGCCCAGGTCCTCCGCCTCCGGGTTCACCACCGAGCCGCCGACCCGGCGGGCGAGCGAGTCGATGAAGCGCGCGAGGCCCGGGTCGTCGCCCAGGCGGAAGAACGTGGTGTGCGCGCCGAGGCGGAGCGACGCGTCGAGCTCGCGGACCGAGACGGCGACCGTCAGCGGGTCCGGCGGGTAGTCGAAGAAGACGCCGCCGTCGGGCTCGAGGTGCGCGGTCGGCTCGCCGTCCGTGACGATGAGCAGCACCGGCTGCGCGTTCGGGTGCTTGCGGAAGTGCCGGTTGGCCAGCAGCAGCGCGTGGTGCAGGTTCGTGCCCTTGTCCCACTCCGCGTCCAGGCCCACCAGCTGCTCGACGTCCATCACCTCGGCGCGTCGGCCGAAGGCGACGAGCTGCAGCGCGTCTCCGCGGAACCGGCTGCTGATCAGGGTGTGCAGGGCGAGCGCAGTGCGCTTCATCGGCACCCAGCGGCCGTCCATCGCCATCGAGAACGACGTGTCGACGAGGAGCGCGACGCAGGCCTGCGTGCGCGCCTCCGTCTCCTGCACCTCGACGTCGTCGATCCGGATGCGCAGCCCCGAGCCGACAGGTCGGCCCTCGCCGGCGGTGCGGGTGAGGGCGTTGGTCACCGTGCGGGGGATGTCCCAGGCCTCGGTGTCGCCGAACTCCCACGAGCGCGTCGCTCCGGAGCGCTCGCCCGCCGCGCCCGCACGCCGGACGTCGCGGGCGCCCTGACGGCCGGAGACGGTCTCGGCGATGTCGCGCAGGAGCGCCTTCCCGAGCTGGCGCATGGCCTTCGGGCTGAGGGCGAGGCGCCCGTCGGAGCCGCGGCGCAAAGTCCCGGAGTCGCGCAGGGCCCGCTCCAGGCGCTTCAGCGTCTGCGCGTCGACGGAGGCGTCCTCGCCGAGGCGCTTCGCCAGCAGGTCGAGGTCGAGGTCGTCGAGGGAGGAGCGGTCCGTCTGCGCGAGCTGGTCGGCGAGGGCGTCGAGGTCGGCCAGCTCCTGGAACACGCCCGTCCCGTCGCCGAGGCCGAGCCCCTGCTCGCCGCCCATCCGCTCGGAGCCGCCCCAGTCCTCGCCGGGACGGAGCCCCCGCAGGGTCTCGTCGAGGCGGCCGAGGGACTGCATGAGCTCCGGCGTGCCGAAGGCCTCCTGGGCGAGGGCGTCGAGCTCGGCGCGCTGCTCGGCGGTCATCGAGTTGCGCATCCGCTGAGCCGCGGCCGCGCGGGCGGCGAGCGCGTCGATCAGCTCGTCCACCGACTCCGGGCCCTCGGGGAAGTACTCGCCGTGCTGCTCCATGAAGGCGTCGAACTGCTCGGGGGTGTCCTCCCCGCGCGCGTGCGCCTCGAGCAGCTCGTTCAGGTCGCGGAGCATCGCGTCGATCGCGGCCCGGTCCTCGTCGCTCGCGTTCTCGAGGGCCTGCTTCATCCCCTCGAAGCGCTGATCGAGCATCTCGCGGCCCAGGAGCTCGCGGATCCGCTCGAAGTCGGCGCGCGCCTCGGGGCTCTGCCAACGGTAGTCGCGGAGCTCCGAGACGGCCGCGGCCGGCGAGGGCGGGAGGCTGTCGAGCTGGATCTCGGCGAGCGCGCGGTCGCCGTCGTCCATCTGCGTGTCGCGGGCGAGCTGCTTGCGCTCGGCGAGGACGGCACTGTCGAGGAGCTCGCGGATCTCGCGGAGCGTGCCGTCGAGGTTGTTCCTCTGCGTGAGCTCGCGACGCCGCTCGGCGACGCGGGCGGCCAGGTCGTCCAGGCCCTCGCGGTCGCGGGTGCCCCGGCGGAGGAACTCGCGCAGGGCGCGCTCGGGCGAGGTGCCGCCCATCACGTCCTCGCCGATCGCGTCGAGGGCCTCCTTCAGGTCGACCGGAGGAGCGAGCGGATCGGGTCCCCCGTCGTACTTCGCGTAGCGCGCGTCGCGCTTCAGCCGCCGGTTGCCGCGCGGAGCATCAGCCATAGACGGCCTCGCCCCCGCCCGTCTCCTTGCTCAGCTTGCGCGAGAGGTAGAGGCCCTCGAGGGCGAGCTCGACCGCTCCGGCGCGGCGCCCCTCCCCCACGGCGTCGAGGCGCTCGGCGACCTCGTCGTACACGCGGGCCTCGCCCAGCAGCGGCAGGCCGGCCAGGAACTCGCGGGCGGTCACCTGCTCGCCGGTCGTGATCATCGCGCCGTTCTCGACCGCCTCGACGAGCGGCCCGAGGTCGACGCCGCGCAGGTGGGCGCGGACGGTCTCGGCGGTGGCCTGGCGGAGCAGGTGGTCGAGGATCTCGTCCTCGCGGCCCTCCTCCCCCGACTCGAACTCGATCTTGCCGCCGAGCACGTCGACGGCCGTCTCGAGGTCGATGGGGCGGGCGACCGCCTCCTCCTCGCCGCGGCGGGTGGCGCGGTGCAGGGCGGCGGCGGCGATGGTCTCGGCGCCGGCGATGGCGAAGCGGGCGCTGACGCCGCTGCGCTGGTCGACGGAGCTCGACTCGCGCAGGGCCCGCGTGAAGCGGGCGAGGATCTCGATGAGCGCATCGGGCACGGTCGCGACGAGGTCCGCCTCCTGCCGGATGACGGCGACCTCGTCGACGAGAGCCGTCGGGTAGTGGGTGCGGATCTCGGCGCCGAAGCGGTCCTTCAGCGGCGTGATGATCCGGCCGCGGTTCGTGTAGTCCTCCGGGTTCGCGCTCGCGACGACGAGGACGTCGAGGGGGAGGCGGAGGACGTAGCCGCGGATCTGGATGTCGCGCTCCTCCATCACGTTGAGCATGGCGACCTGGATCCGCTCGGCCAAGTCCGGCAGCTCGTTGATCGCGACGATGCCGCGGTGGCTGCGCGGGATGAGGCCGAAGTGGATGGTCTCCGGGTCGCCCAGGCTGCGGCCCTCGGCCACCTTCATCGGGTCGACGTCGCCGATGAGGTCGGCGACGCTGGTGTCGGGGGTGGCCAGCTTCTCGACGTAGCGCTCCTCGCGGGGCTTCCACGCGACGGGCAGGTCCTCGCCCAGCTCCTCCGCGCGGCGGCGGCTCTCCGTGGTGATCGGCTCGTAGGGGTGCTCGCCGAGCTCGGACCCCTCGATGACGGGCGTCCACTCGTCGAGCAGGCCGACGAGGGTGCGCAGGAGGCGGGTCTTGCCCTGGCCGCGCTCGCCCAGCAGGACGATGTCGTGGCCGGCGATGACGGCGCGCTCGACCTGCGGGATGACCGTCTCGGCGAAGCCGTGCAGGCCCGGCCAGGGGTCGCGGCCCTCGCGCAGGGCGTCGAGCAGGTTGTCGCGGATCTCGGTGCGGAGGCTCTTCTGCACGTGCCCGGAGGCACGGAGCTGGCCGAGGGTCTGGGTCGTCGGGCGCATCACCTCGGCAACGCTACGCCGCAGGTCCGACACGTGGTGGAGGTGCGGCGGATTCCCGGCGCGGGCTTGCGCGGGGGGCGCTTCGAGACACCGCTGCGCTCGAGGGACACCGCTGCTGAGGCGGTGTCCCGGCGGGCAGCGCGGCGCCTCGGCGGTGCGGTCGGGCGCGGCGCCGCGGACGGCTCAGCGCTCGAGGCGAGGGGCGGCGGCGAGCAGGCGGCGCGTGTACTCCTCCTGCGGTGCGGCGAGGAGCGACGCGGCCGGCCCCGCCTCGACGATCCGGCCCTCGCGCATCACGGCGATGCGATCGCTCATGTGGGCGATCACGCCGAGGTCGTGCGAGATGAGGAGGAGGGCGAGGCCGTGACGGCGCTGCAGGTCGTCGAGCAGGTCGAGGATCTGCGCCTGCACCGACACGTCGAGGGCCGAGACGGGCTCGTCGCAGATCAGCACGTCGGGGCGCGTCGCCAGGGCCCGGGCGATCGAGACGCGCTGGCGCTGACCGCCGGAGAGGGTCCGCGGCGAGCGCCGCTCCAGGGCGGGGTCGAGCCCCACGCTCTCGAGCAGCGCGGGCACGGAGGCGGCGCCGGCGTCGCGGAGGAGGCGGCCGACGCTCCAGCGCGGGTCGAACGAGGAGAGGCTGTCCTGGTAGACGGCGCCGATCCGCGGGCGGCGGGGACGGCGGGAGCGCTCGGTCGCTGCCGACCACGGCTCGCCGAACAGCTCGACGGCGCCCGCGTCCGGACGCCGCAGCGCCAGCACGAGCCGGGCCACCGTGCTCTTGCCCGACCCGGACTCGCCGACGAGCCCCACGGTCTCGCCGCGCCGCAGCCGGAGGTCGACGTCGTCGACCGCGACCCTCACTCCTCCGCCGGGCAGCGGGAAGCGGGCGGCGAGTCCGCGGGCCGCGACCACGACCTCGCCGGGAGTCTCGGGCGGGGTCGCCGGTGCGGTCGGGTCGGTGAGCCGGGAGCCGCGCGGGCGCCCGGCGGGGACGGCGGCCACGAGCGCGCGGGCCTCGGGGCTGCGGGGCGCACGCAGCACCTCGGCCGCGGTCCCCTCCTCCACCACGCGGCCGTCGGCCAGCACGAGGATGCGGTCGGCGAGGCCCGCCACCACCGCGAGGTCGTGCGAGACCAGGACGAGCGCCCGGCCGCGCGCCTTCTGCTCGGCGAAGAGCTCGAGCACGCGGGCCTGGACGGTGACGTCGAGCGCGGTGGTCGGCTCGTCGGCGACGAGCAGCGGCGGATCGAGCGCCACGGCCGCCGCGAGGAGGGCGCGCTGGCGGAGCCCGCCGGAGAGGTCGCCGGAGCGCTCCCGCATCCGCTCGGCCGGCTCCGGCATGCCGACGCTCGCCAGGGCCTCGACCGTCCGCTGCGCGCGCTCGGCCGCGGGGAGGCGGCCGTGGAGGCGGAGCACGTCGCCGATCTCGCGGCCGATCGGGCGCAGCGGGTCGAGCGAGAGCAGCGCGTCCTGCGGGACGAAGCCGACGGATCCGCCGCGCAGCCGCCGCAGCTCCCGCTCGCCCGCTCCGACCACCTCGGTCCCGCCGACGCGGACGCTCCCGGTCACGGCGCCTCCGCTCAGCCCCAGCAGCGCTCGCGCGGTGACGCTCTTGCCCGACCCGGACTCGCCGACGATCGCGACGCACTCCCCCGGGTCCACGCGGAACGAGACCCCGTGCACCACCTCGACTCCGTCGAAGGCGACCCGGAGCCCCTCGACGACGACCGCGCTCACCGCGCACCCCGCAGACGCCCGCCGAGGACCGTCGTCGCGATCGTGGTCAGCACGATCGCCAGTCCCGGGAACACGGTCAGCCACCACGCGCTCGCGAGGTAGGTGCGGCCCGCCGAGAGCATCGCGCCCCACTCCGGCGCGGGCGGCTCGGCGCCCAGGCCCAGGTAGCTGAGGGCCGAGGCCCAGACGATCGCCTGGCCGACGCCGAGGGTCGCCAGCACGGCGAGCGGCCCGAAGGTGTTGGGGAGGACGTGCCGGACGAGGATGCGGACGGGTCCGTGCCCCAGCACGCGCGCCGCCTCGACGTAGCCGGAGTCGCGGATGCCGAGCAGCTGCGTGCGCAGGATGCGGGCGTACCCCGGCGCGGTCGAGAGGCCGACCGCGATGGTGGCGGGGACGACTCCGGGACCCGTGACCACGATCACGAGCAGTGCGAGCAGGAGCGCGGGGAAGGCGAAGAGCACCTCGAGCACGCGGCCGATCACGCCGTCGACGACGCGGCCGCCGAACGCCGCGACCACCCCGAGCACCGCGCCGAGGACGAGGCCGATCGCGGTGGCGCTGGCGCCGATCAGGAGGGATGCGCCGGCCCCCGCGATGAGGCGGCTGAGGACGTCGCGACCGGACTCGTCGGTGCCGAGCAGGTGCGCGGCACCCGGTGGGGTGAAGGCGTCGCGCGGGGCGACGGAGAGCGGATCGGAGGGGGTGAGCAGCCCGGGCGCGACGGCGGCGAGCAGGAGCAGCACGACGAAGACCGCGGCCAGCACCTCGCCGGCGCGGAGGCGGGAGGCACCCCGGCGGAGCGGGCGGGCGGCGCGCAGCTCGAGCTCGCTCACGCGACCGCCTCCCGCCGCGCCAGCCGCGGGTCGATCACGCGGGTCAGCAGATCGGTGGCGAGGGTCACGACGATGTACGCCAGCGCCGTGACCAGCACGACACCCGTCACCACCGGCACGTCACGGACCGTCACCGCCGCGAGCAGAGTCCGGCCGAGCCCCGGCCTCGCGAAGATCGTCTCGACCACCACGGCCCCGCCGATCAGGTAGCCGAACGCCCAGCCCGAGAGCGAGACGCCCGGCAGCACCGCGTGGCGCAGGGCGTGGCGGGCGCGGACGCCGAGCTCGCCCTCGCCGCGCGCCCGAGCGGCGAGCACGAACGGCGACTCCAGCGCGTCGAGGAGGGAGCGGCGCATCACCTGGCCGAGGAAGCCCGCCAGCGGGATCGCGAGGGTGAGCGTCGGCAGCACCAGCCCGGCGGGCGACCCGGTGCTGACCGGGGGCAGCCAGCGCAGCGCGGTCGCGAAGACGGCGATCAGCACGGTCGCCAGCCAGAAGTGCGGGAGCGCGGCCGCCGTGAGCTCGAGGCCGGACCCGATCGCGGCGGCGAGCCGGCCGCCCCGGGTCGACCAGAGGGCGGTCGCCAACGCGAGGATCCATGCGGCGGTGAGCGCGAGCACGGCGAGCAGGAGGGTGCCGGGCAGCTGCTCGCCGAGGATCTGCGCGACCGGGGTGCGCAGGGAGTAGGAGGTGCCGAGGTCGCCGCGCGCGAGCCTGCCGAGCTGCACCAGGTACTGCACGAGGAGCGGCTGGTCGAGGCCGTACTGCTCCCGCACCGCGGCGAGCGCCTCCGGCGACGCCTGCGAGCCCGGACCGCCGAGGATCGCCTGCGCCGGATCGCCGGGGACGAGGCGGATGAGGACGAAGACGGCGGTCGCGACGGCCCACAGCACCACGAGGGCGCCGCCGAGGCGGAGGAGCACGCGGCGGATCATGCGGGCGGGCGTCCTCTCTGGTCGGGGCGGTGGAGGGGGGCGTCGTCGAGGTCCGCTCCCTCCGGAGCACGGGGTCTCGATGCGCGACCGTCGGCGGCTACTCGACCAGCATGGAGGACGGATCCCTGCTGATCGAGCGGCCCGCGGAGCGGGCGCATCGAGATCCGCCTATCCCGATCGCGGGGTCTCGATGCGCCGCCGCGGCGGCTACTCGACCGGCACGCGTACGCTCATCGATCGGTGCAGGCGGCTCGCCGGGGCCGGTTCAGACCCAGGCGTCGGCGAACCAGGGGGTCGACACGGTGTCGAGGGCGACGAGGCCCTGGACGGCCGACCGGTGCAGGTAGTGGTTCTGCTGGTCGTAGAGCGGCAGGATCCAGTAGCCCTCGAGGACGATCCGCTGGGCCTGCTCGTACAGGTCGGCGCGGGCGTCCTCGTCGGTCGTGGCGCTCGCCTGCTCGAGCAGCGAGTCGAGCGCGGGGTCGGCGATCTGCGCGTGGTTGGCGAAGTAGCCGCTCGGCGCGGGGGTGATGCCCGAGGAGGAGTAGAGGATCCGCAGCACGTCGGGTCCGACCTTCGTGTACGGGGCGCTCACCAGCTCGTACTCGTTCGACGCGAGCGCGGTGTACCAGCTCGACAGGTCGAGCAGGCTGATCCGCACGTCGAAGCCGAGGGTCTTCGCCGAGGCCTGGATCTGCTCGAACAGCGACTGCTCGGCCGGGATCGA
Organism: Rathayibacter sp. AY1E3; assembly: GCF_002932235.1. NCBI lineage: Bacteria > Bacillati > Actinomycetota > Actinomycetes > Micrococcales > Microbacteriaceae > Rathayibacter > Rathayibacter sp. AY1E3. The sequence continues at coordinate 65,000 of NZ_PSVN01000016.1, read as the reverse complement.
CTGGTTGGTGCTGACGGGGAAGCGCAGCGTCAGCGGCGTGCCGTCCTTCTCGCGGATGCCGTCGCCGTCCGAGTCCACCCAGCCGGCCTTCTCGAGCAGATCCTCGGCGGCGGCCGTCTCGGAGTCGGACCCGGCGTCCTCGAAGAGCGACGGGTCGGAGTACGCGGTCGCCTCGCGGCTGGACAGCGGGGAGTAGGAGCGCTCGGCGGTGCCGAAGAAGAGGGAGTCGATCGCGTCGTTCACGCCGACGCCGCGGACGAAGGCCTCGCGAACGGACTCGTCGTCGAACGGCGCCTGCCCGGAGTTGAGCTCGAGGCGGTTGACCGAGCCGGGCCGGGGCGCGTCGAGCTCGACGAGGTCGGTGGCTCCGGTCGCGGCCTTCAGAGTGTCGGGCTGGGCGTTGTCGAGCACGTCGACCTCGCCCGACTGCAGCGCCGCGTAGCGGGTGGCGGAGTCGGGGATGAAGCGCCAGGTGATGCTCGCCAGGTGCGCGGGGCCCTCGTGGCCGTCCCCGGTCGGGCCGGTCGACGCGTCGTAGGCCTCATTGCGGGTGAGGGTCACGTGGTCCTGCTTGACCCACTCCGAGACGGTGAAGGGGCCGGTGCCGACGGGCGCCTCGCAGTTGGCCTCCTCGCCGCGAGCGATGCCGGCGGGCGACTCGATCGCGGTCCACGGCTGCGCGAGCGACTCGAGCAGCGCGCTGTCCGGCGCGGTCAGGGTGAAGCGGGCCACGGTCGGCGAGACCGCGGTGACGGAGGCGACCTTCGCCACGGCGAGGTAGCCGGTGGAGGACTTGGTCGCCGGGTCCTGCAGGTGCGCGATGTTCGCGGCGACCGCCTCCGCGTCGAGGGCGGTGCCGTCGGTGAAGGTCGCGCCCTCGCGCAGGGTGAAGTCGTAGCTGAGCGCGTCGTCCGAGACGGTCCACGACTCGGCCAGCCACGGCGTGATGGTGCCGTCGGCGTCGCGCGAGACGAGCGACTCGAGCACCTGCGTCGCGAGGAGCGCCTGCGGGTAGTTGCCGCCGACGTGCGGGTCGAGGCAGGTGGGCTCGGCGTCGCCGGACGCGTAGGTCAGCGTCCCGCCGTCGACGGGGGTGCTGGAGGCGTCCGGCGTCTCGGCGGTGCAGCCGCTGAGCAGGAGCGCGGCGGCCGCGACGGCGGCGGGGAGGGCGAGGAGGCGGGAGCGCAGCGGCATGACGTCTTTCGTGGAGGGGTCGGGGGTGCACGCGTTTCTTGGACGCGACCCAGGAAACGCTAGCAGGGCGTGGAGGCGGCGGGCGGGGATCGCTCGGATCCGTGGAGGAGCGCCCGCATCCCGCGCTGGGGAGGGACGAACCGCGCTGTCAGAGGCCCCTGATGCGCCGGGCGGTCGAGAAGGGCCTCCGCTCTCCTACTGTCGACGCATGACCTCCGCCGTGCTCGCCCTCCTGTTCGGCTCCGCCGTCGCCCTCGTGGGCCTCGTGCCCTGGGCCGCCCTGCAGTACCGGCGCCGCGGCGTCCTCGGGATCGGCAACGCGGTGCTGGCCTTCGCCGCCGTGGTCTACGCGCTCGCCCTCGTCACCTACACGCTCCTCCCCCTGCCCGACGAGGCGACGGTCGCCGCCGCCTGCCGCACCGGATCGGGTCCGCAGCTGCGCCTGTTCGCCTTCGTCGCGGACATCGCGAAGGAGGGCGGGATCGACGGGCCCCGCGCGCTGCTGACGAACCCCGCGTCCGCGCAGGTGCTCCTGAACGTGGTCTTCTTCGTCCCCCTCGGGATGCTCGTCCGACACCTCGCTCTGCGCGGGCGCCTCGTCGCCGGGCTGATCGGCGGCACCGTCGTCGGCTTCGCCGTCTCGCTCCTCATCGAGGTCACGCAGCTCACGGGCGACTGGTTCCTCTACCCGTGCGCCTACCGGCTCTTCGACGTCGACGACCTGCTGGCCAACACGGCCGGCGCCCTGCTCGGCACCCTCCTCTCCCCCGTCCTCCTCCTCTTCACCCGCCGGACCGAGGGCGCAGTGCCGGAGCTGGCGCGCCCGGTCACGATCCGCCGCCGCGCGTTCGGCATGTTCTGCGACGTTCTCGCGCTGAGCCTCGTCACGGGCTTGCTCGTCTCGATCACCGGGGTCGGCCTCGTGCTCGCGGGGGTGGACACGCGCTCGAGCCCCGGGGACGTGGTTCTCGGAGCCCTGCCGTTCGTCGCTCCGCTGCTCCAGCTCGTGATCGTGCTGCGGTCCGGACGGACCCTCGGCGAGACGGTGGTGCGCCTGCGTCCCGAGCCGCGACCGCTCCTCTGGCAGCGGCTCGTGCGCTGGGCGGCGGGATCGGGCGGCTGGTCGACCCTGCTCGCTGTCGAGGGCGGGTTCTGGTCGCTGCTCGCCTTCGTCCTCGCGGCGGCCGCGATGATCGGCCTGGTCGCGACACGTGGCCGCCGGGGGACTGCGAACGCGCTGGCTCGCCTCGACGTCGTGGACGAGCGGGCGGAGGCGCCGTCCGCCATACGGAAGACGGACTGAGAGGAGCCTGCCGGACGCCTGGGCCGGCCGGTGGTCAGACCGCCGCGCGGAGCCCCTCGACAAGGTCGTGCTGCGCCTCGCGGCCGGCCCGCGTGGGCACGAGCGGGTACACGTGGACCTGCCCGACGGCCTCGTGGAGCTCGAACGGGACCGCGGCGGCCGCCGCCCGCTCGGCCAGCACATGGGCGTCCGGATTGAGGACGTCCCGCGTGCCGGTGAAGACGGTGAGGGGGCCGAGGCCCGCCAGGTCGCCGAACAGCGGGCTGACCACGGGATCGAGCAGGTCGAGGGCGCCGCGCCAGCTCTCGGCGAGGACGCGACCGCCCGGGGTGCCGAGCCAGGGATCGGTCGGCTGCACCTCGGGGATCCGCGGGTTGCTCCAGGAGAGGTCGAGCGCGGGCGAGACGAGGGTGGTGCGCGGCAGGACCACCCCGTCGTCGCGCAGGGCGAGAGCGGTCGAGAGGGCGATCTGGCCGCCCGCCGAGTCGCCGGCGAGGCAGGTCGCCCCGTGCCGCTCCCGACTCCGCAGCACCAGGGCGCGGACGCCGTCGCGCGCCTCGAGCGCCGTGCCGAAGGGCACGAGCGGGTAGATCGGGAGGGTCACCGCGACGGAGGCCTCGTCGGCGATGCGGGCGGCGAGCCACCAGTGCTGGGGCGCGATCTCGTTCACCCAGCCGCCGCCGTGGACGTAGACGACGCCGCCGCGGATCACCCGCGGGCGGATCGTGTAGACCGGCCAGGAGCCGACCTGCTCCACGTCGACGCGCACGCCGGGCCGGAGGCGGGGCGGCGGTCCGAAGGAGGCGGGACGGAGCGCGCGCTCCCGGATGCGGCGACGGGCTCCCTCCGCGCTGACGAAGGTGCGGTTCGCGCGGGCGAGCCGGAGCGCGAGCGGGACGAGGGCATCGGGGACGACGAGCGGCATCGCCCGAGCATCGCGCACCCCGGTGCGCAGCGGCTGGGCGGCGACGGACTGCGCGGCTGCGGACTCTGCGGCGACGGACTCGGCAGCCACCGACGCGGCAGCCACGGACTCCGCCGCTGATACGCGGAGGTCGGAGGACGCGGCGCGGGCTCCGCGGACGGAGCGTCGGCACCCGCGGACGCAGCGTCGGAGACCACGGACGACGCCCGGGCACCCCGAGGACAGCACGACGGCCCGGCCCGTGGAGGGAGCCGGGCCGGGGCCGCCGGTCAGCGTGGTGCCTGCACGCCCGCGGAGCGCGGGTCGGCAGCGACCTCGCTGTCGCCGTGCGCTGCGGGTCAGCGGCGCGCGGCGGAGCGGCCGGCGAAGCGGGTGTAGACGAGCAGGACGATGATCGCTCCGATGACCGAGCCGATGATGCCGGCGGGCTGGAAGAAGCCGTCCATCGGGTCGTGCTGGAAGATCAGGAACCCGAGGAAGCCGCCGACGAACGAGCCGACGATGCCGAGCACGATGGTCATGCCGATGCTGATGCTCTGCTTCCCGGGGACGATGAGCCGGGCCAGCGCTCCTGCGATGAGTCCGACGACGATGAGGCTGACGATGAGACCGAGCATGGCGGTCGTCCTTCCGTTGTGCGGGCGGGGGCCCGCTGGTCGGTTCCGCGGTTGCGGGACCGGTGGCTACGCAACCACCCCGGAGGAGGCGGCGGTACACCCCTGGGGGTGTGCTCGCCCCGACGAACCGTGCGGTAGCGTCCGACCATGACCCGCCGCGCGCCCCTCACCGTCGCGCTCGTCGACGACTACGACGTCGTCCTCACGGGCCTTGCGCACATGTTCGACCACTACCGCGATCGGGTGGTCGTCGCCGAGATCGACGCGAACGCCTCCCTCTCCGACCGGATCGACGTCGTCCTCTACGACTCGTTCGCCCAGCCGGAGTCGGACCACCACGAGATCGCGGAGCTGGTGCGCAACGAGCGGGCCGAGCACGTGGTCGTCTACACCTGGAACTTCGCGCCGACGCTCATCGCGGACGCCCTCGAGCAGGGCGTCCACGGCTACCTCTCCAAGACCCTGCCGGCGCGGGACCTGGTGGCCGCGCTCGAGCGGGTGGCGGCGGGCGAGGTCGTCGTCAGCGATCCTCCACGGCGGGCGGGCAGCGCACCGGGCCTCGACTGGCCGGGCCGCCACGAGGGCATCACCGACCGGGAGTCGGAGATCCTCGCGCTCATCACGCAGGGCAAGAGCAACGCCGACGTCGCCGCGCTCACCTACCTCAGCCCCAACACGGTGAAGTCCTACATCCGCAGCGTCTACGGCAAGATCGGCGCGACCAGCCGCACGCAGGCCGTCCTCTGGGGCGTCGACCACGGCTTCACCCCCGACCACCACCGCATCGACCACTGGCTCGGCGGCCCCTGACCCGCGCCCGGACACCCTCCGCGGCACGCCACTCCGGTACGCGACCCGCCGACGAACGCGCACCCGGAGCGGCATCTCGTGGGAGGGGACGGGGGCGCACGCACCGCTACGGTGTGGCCATGCCCCTCGACCGCGCGCCGACCATCCGCGACGTCGCGGTGCGGGCCGGAGTGTCGTACCAGACGGTCTCGCGGGTGCTCAACGACAGCCCCCAGCTGCGGCCGCGCACCCGGGAGCGCGTGCTCGCCGCGATCGAGGACCTCGGCTTCCGCCCCAGCGCCGCCGCCCGCGCCCTGGCGACGAGCCGCTCCGGCCTGATCGGGATCCTCGCCGCCGAGAGCCACAGCTTCTACGGCACCGCCACCGCGATGGCCGCGATCGAGCAGGCGGCGCGCGACGCGGGCTACCGGGTCCCGGTCGTGAACGCGGCGCCGGACGCGGAGTCGCTGGCCGACGGCCTCGCCCACCTGCAGCGGGAGTCGGTGGAGGCGATCGTGGTCCTCGCCCCGCAGGAGCGCGCGCTGGAGGCGATCGAGAGCCTCGCGATCGGCGTCCCCTCGGTGACGCTCGGCGCGACGGACCGCGGCGCCGACTCCCTGCTCCTCGTCGACCAGGCGGCCGGAGCGCGACTGGCGACCGAGCACCTCGTCGGCCTCGGCCACACCCGCATCGCGCACCTCGCCGGTCCGCAGCACTGGGTGGAGGCGCAGGCGCGGCTCGAGGGCTTCGGCGCCGGGATGAGCGCGGCCGGCCTCGACCCCGTCGCCGTCGTGGAGGGCGACTGGAGCGCCGAGTCCGGCTACCGCGCCGGCCTCCGCCTCCTCGGAGCCGCGCTTCTGCCGACCGCGGTGTTCACCGGCAACGACCAGATGGCCCTCGGACTCCTGCACGCCTGCACCGAGCGGGGACTGCGCGTGCCCGAGGACCTCAGCGTCGTCGGCTTCGACGACGTCCCCGAGGCGGCGCACTACCAGCCGCCGCTGACCACCATCCGCCAGGACTTCGCGGAGGTCGGCCGCCGCACGATCGGCGTCGTGCTCGCGGAGCTGCGCGGCGAGGAGCCCGCCGTCGACCGCCCGGTGCCGCCGGTGCTGGTGGAGCGGGCGTCGACGGCTCAGGCCTGAGCAGCACCGGCCCCCGCCTCACCCCGCGTGCGGCAGCAGCACCTCCACGCGCCCCTCGCGCACCCGAGTCTGGAACCGCGGCTGCGGCGAGGTGGCCGGCCCCCGCAGCACCTCGCCGGTCTCGAGCGAGAAGGCGCTGCCGTGCCACGGGCAGGCGACGCACGCCTCCCCCGAGCCGTCCGCCGAGACCTCGCCCTCGTCGAGCGGGCCGGAGAGGTGACTGCAGACGTTCGAGAGCACGTCGATCCGCTCGCCCCGCCGGAAGGCGAGCAGGGGGAGGCCCGCGACCTCCCTCCTCACCGGCGTGCGCTCCAGCAGGTCCGCCAGGGCGCCGAGCTCCTGCCAGCCCAAGGGGAAGCGGTGCGGCACGTCCTCCGCGTGGTTCGCCCCCGCCGCCTGCCGGTAGCTGAGGTGGCCGCCCAGGTAGCCGCCGCCCGAGACGACGGCGAGCCCGAGCATCCCGAGCACCTTCCCGCTCGTGGTGCGCCCCCGGCGGCGCTGCACCCACGACGCGGCGTAGAGGCCCGTCGCGACCACGTTGGCCGCCGAGTGCACCAGCCCGACGCGGGTCTGCTGCTCGTGCAGCTCCGACCAGTCGGTGAAGCCGGAGGCGGCGGTCGGCAGGACGCTGATCACGCCGACGCCGACGAGGGTCCGCGCCGCGCGCTGGTTCCCCGGCAGCAGGTCGAGCACCGCCGCCGACACCCAGGCGCCGGTGGGCACGAGGACGAGCAGCGGATGGACGGGTGGCCGACCGGGACGCCGTGAAGCACGTCCCGCACCGGCTGCGGCCGGACCACCGCGTTCACGGCCCGCTTCACCCGGCCGACGAGCGGATCGAGGGCGGCGGCGATCTCGAGGCGGGTGACGAGTCTGACGAGTCTGATCTCACGCATGCCTCATGCGACCAAGCGGGCGGCCCCGGCGGAAGGGGCTTGCGGCGGAGGAGGAGCAGTCGGACCCCGTCGGGCGGCCCCTCGCTTGCCGACCCCGAGCCGTTTCGCCTACGCTGACCCGGGGCTTTGTGAACGGTCACATCGCCCGAGCGAGGAGCATGATGGACCAGCGCAGGCCCACCCCCGCCGACGTGATCACGAGCGGCGCCACCGCCCTCGGCATCGAGCTCGGCTCCACCCGGATCAAGGCGTGCCTGGTCGACGCGGCCGACCCGTCCGTGGTCCTGGCCGTCGGCAGCCACGAGTGGGAGAACCAGTTCGTCGACCGCCGCTGGACCTACTCCCTCGACGCCGTCCACGCGGGCCTCCAGGCCGCCTACGCGGACCTCGTCGCCGACGCCTCGTCGCGCCACGGCGTGCAGCTCTCCTCCGTCGGGGCGCTCGGCGTCTCGGCGATGATGCACGGCTACCTCCCCTTCGATGCGGACGGCGGGCTGCTCGTCCCCTTCCGCACCTGGCGCAACACCAGCACCGGGCCCGCGTCGGCCGAGCTCACCGAGCTGTTCGGCGCCAACATCCCCCTGCGCTGGTCGCTCGCGCACCTGCACCAGGCGGTCCTCGACTCCGAGCCGCACGTCGAGCGGATCGACTTCCTCACCACCCTCGCCGGCTACGTGCACTGGCGCCTCACCGGCGAGAAGGTCCTCGGAGTCGGCGACGCCTCCGGCATGGTCCCGACCGACCCGGCGACCCGCGACTACGACCAGCGCGTCGTCGACCTCTACGACGCGCGCGCGGCCGGCGCCGTGAAGCCGCTGCGCGAGCTGCTGCCCGCCGTGCTCCCCGCGGGCGCCGACGCCGGCTCGCTCACCGCCGAGGGCGCGCTCCTGCTCGACCCCACCGGCTCCCTCCGGCCCGGCGCCCCGGCCTGCCCGCCCGAGGGCGACGCCGGCACCGGCATGGTGGCGACCAACTCCGTCGCCCCGCGCACCGGCAACGTCAGCGCCGGCACCAGCATCTTCGCCATGGTCGTCCTCGAGGGCCCCTTGGAGAGCGTCCACCACGAGCTCGACCTCGTCGCGACCCCCGCCGGCGACCTCGTCGCGATGGTCCACTGCAACAACGGAGCCAGCGAGCTCGCCGGCTGGGTCGGCCTGTTCTCGCGGTTCGCCGCCGCATCCGGCGGACCCTCGGACAGCGACGCCGTCTACGGCACCCTCTTCGCCGAGGCGCTCGAGGGCGAGGCGGACGCGGGCGGACTGCTCGCCTACAACCACCTCGCGGGCGAGCCGATCGCCGGCCTGGTCGAGGGCCGCCCGCTCGTCGTTCGCACCCCCGACTCGCGCCTCACGCTCGCCAACTTCATGCGCGCGCAGCTCTACGGCGTGTTCGGCACCCTGGCGCTGGGCATGCGCGTCCTCGCGGGCGAGGGCGTGCGGATCGACGAGATGTTCGCGCACGGAGGCATGTTCCGCACCGCCGGGGTCGCCCAGCGCTTCCTCGCCGGCGCGCTCGACGCCCCCGTCTCGGTCGCCGCGACCGCCTCCGAGGGCGGCCCGTGGGGCATGGCGGTGCTCGCCGCCTACCGCCTGCAGAGCGGAGTCGCGCTCGACGCGTACCTCACCGATCAGGTCTTCGGCGACTCCGGCTTCGAGACCGTCGCCCCCGACGCGGACGACGTCGCCGGCTTCTCCGCCTACCTCGAGCGCTACCGCGCCGGCCTCGCCGTCGAGCAGACCGCCGTCGAGACCCTCACCGACCCGCAGAACCAGGGAGCCACCGCATGACCACCCAGACCCCCGCCGTCGAGGAGGCGATCGCCCGCGTCCGCGAGGACGTCGCGCGGCTGCACTCCGAGCTCGTCCGCTACGGCCTCGTCATCTGGACCGGCGGCAACATCTCGGGCCGCGTGCCCGGCGCCGACCTCTTCGTGATCAAGCCCAGCGGCGTCTCCTACGACGACCTCGCGCCCGAGAACATGATCCTCTGCGACCTCGACGGGAACGTCGTCCCCGGCACCCCCGGCAGCGACCGCAGCCCCTCCAGCGACACCGCGGCGCACGCCTACGTGTACCGCGAGATGCCCGAGGTCGGCGGAGTCGTGCACACGCACTCCACCTACGCGACCGCGTGGGCGGCCCGCGCCGAGTCGATCCCCTGCGTCATCACCGCGATGGCCGACGAGTTCGGCGGGGAGATCCCCATCGGCCCGTTCGCGATCATCGGCGATGACTCCATCGGCCGCGGCATCGTCGCGACCCTCAGCGGGCACCGCTCGCGCGCGGTCCTGATGCAGAACCACGGCGTCTTCACCATCGGCAAGGACGCGAAGGACGCCGTCAAGGCGGCCGTCATGGCCGAGGACGTCGCCCGCACCGTGCACCTCGCGCGCCAGGGCGGCGAGCTCGTCCCCATCCCGCAGGAGTCGATCGACGCCCTGTTCGACCGCTACCAGAACGTCTACGGACAGAACCCCACCGGAGCCATCGCATGAGCGTGTACCAGAGCATCATCCCCGACCTCGCCACCCGCACCGTCTGGTTCCTGACCGGCAGCCAGGACCTCTACGGCGAGGACACCCTCCGCCAGGTCGCCGAGCAGTCGCAGGCCGTCGTCGCGCAGCTCAACGAGGCGAGCGCGATCCCCGTGACCGTCGAGTGGAAGCCGGTGCTGAAGAGCTCCGACGCCATCCGCCGCACCATGATCGAGGCGAACTCCGACGACTCCGTCGTGGGCGTCATCACCTGGATGCACACCTTCAGCCCCTCGAAGATGTGGATCCACGGCTTCGACGCGCTCGCCAAGCCGCTGCTGCACTTCCACACCCAGGCGAACGTCGCCCTGCCGTGGCAGGACATCGACTTCGACTTCATGAACCTCAACCAGGCCGCGCACGGCGACCGCGAGCACGGCTACATCCTCAGCCGGATGAGCGTGCCCCGGAAGACCGTCGTCGGCCACGCGAGCGACGCTCGCGTCACCGAGGCCATCGGCACCTGGTCGCGCGCGGCCGCAGGCTGGTCCGCCTCGCAGAGCATGAAGGTCGCCCGCTTCGGCGACAACATGCGCAACGTCGCCGTCACCGAGGGCGACAAGACCGAGGCCGAGATCCGCCTCGGCGTCAGCGTCAACACCTGGGGCGTGAACGAGCTCGTCGAGCGCGTCGACGCCGCCACCTCCGAGCAGATCGACGCCCTCGTCGCCGAGTACCTCGAGAGCTACGACGTGGTCCCCGAGCTGCTCCCCGGCGGCGAGCGCCACGAGTCGCTCCGCTACGGCGCCGCGGTCGAGATCGGCCTGCGCTCGTTCCTGGAGGAGGGCGGCTTCGAGGCGTTCACCGACAGCTTCGAGGACCTCGGCGGACTCCGCCAGCTCCCCGGACTCGCCGTGCAGCGCCTCATGGCCGACGGCTACGGCTTCGGCGGCGAGGGCGACTGGAAGACGGCCGTCCTCATCCGCATCGCCGCCGTCATGGGCGCCGGCCTCCCCGGCGGCACCAGCCTGATGGAGGACTACACCTACGACATGACGCCCGGCGAGGAGCTCATCCTCGGCGCGCACATGCTCGAGGTGTCGCCGTCCCTGTCGTCGAAGCGCGCCTCGCTCGAGATCCACCCGCTGGGCATCGGCGGCCGCGAGGACCCGGTGCGCCTGGTCTTCACCGCCGACGCCGGACCCGCCGTGGTGGTCGCCCTGAGCGACGTCCGCGAGCGCTTCCGCCTGGTCGCGAACAAGGTCCAGAACGTCGAGCCGCCCCAGACGCTCCCGCACCTGCCCGTCGGCCGCGCCGTCTGGCAGCCCGCCCCGGACTTCGGCACCAGCGCCGCCGCCTGGATCACCGCCGGTGCCGCGCACCACACGGTGATGACGACGCAGATCGGGCTGGAGGCATGGGAGGACTTCGCCCGCATCGCCGGCGTCGAGCTCCTCGTGATCGACGAGTCGACCACCCTCCGCGGCTTCGAGTCCGACATCCGCTCGAACGCGGCGTACTACCGCCTCTCCCAGGGCCTGTAGATCCTGCGAGGCCGGACGGCCGGCTCCCTGCGGGGGGCCGGCCGTCCGTCGTTCCCGGCGAGCCGCCGGGTCGGGGCGGGGGCCCGCCGCCGAGACCGGCCTGGATCGCGTCAGCGATCGAGGGCGGATCAGGGATCGAGGGCGGATCACCCTCTCCGGCCCGTTCGGCGCCCGCTGCAGCGTCCCGGCCCCGGTTGCGGACGCGCTCGCAGCACGACGGAGGCCGGGAGGCCCGGACGGCCCTGGCGGGCAGTCGGTCCTTCCGGCCTCCGGGATGCAGGCGGGCGGCGGGCGGTCAGTCGCGCGAGGTCGAGAATGCCGCGTCGAAGGCGTCGGCCGGCGGCGTGATCGCGTTGAGCTTCCGCACGAAGGCCAGGGCCTCGGGGGCGCCGTCGAGGCGGTCCATGCCGGCGTCCTCCCACTCGACGCTGGTCGGGCCGGTGTAGCCGATCGCGTTGAGCGCGCGGAACACCGGCTCCCACGGGACGGCGCCGTGCCCGGTCGAGACGAAGGTCCACCCGCGGCGCGGGTTCGCCCACGGCAGGTGCGAGCCGAGGACGCCGTTGCGGCCGTCGAGGTTGGTGACCGACTCCTTCACGTGCACGTGGAAGATGTGGTCGGCGAAGTCGAGCACGAACGCGACGCTGTCGAGCTGCTGCCAGACGAAGTGCGACGGGTCGAAGTTGAAGCCGAACGAGGCGCGGTGGCCGATCGCCTCGAGGGTGCGCTTGGCGGTCCAGTAGTCGTAGGCGATCTCGCTCGGGTGCACCTCGAGCGCGTAGCGGACGCCGACCTCCTCGAAGAGGTCGAGGATCGGGTTCCAGCGGTCGGCGAAGTCCTGGTAGCCGGCGGCGATCCACTCGTCGGAGGCGGGCGGGAACATGGCCACGCCCTTCCAGATCGACGAGCCGGAGAAGCCGTTGACCTGCGTCACGCCGAGCGCGGCGGCGAAGCGGGCGGTGTCCTTGAGGTCCTGGGCGGCGCGCTGCCGGACGCCCTCGGGGTCGCCGTCGCCCCAGACGCGGTCGCTGAGGATGTCGCGGTGGCGCTCGTCGATCGGGTCGTCGCAGACCGCCTGGCCGGTGAGGTGGTTCGAGATCGCGAAGACCTGGAGGCCGTTGCGCTCGAGGATGTCCTTCCGGCTCTGCACGTACTCCGCGTCGTCCCAGCGCGCCACGTCGATGTGGTCGCCCCAGCAGGCGATCTCGAGGCCGTCGTAGCCCCACTCCCCCGCGAGGCGCGCCACCTCCTCGAAGGGGAGGTCCGCCCACTGGCCGGTGAAGAGGGTGATCGGTCGCGTCATCGCGGATTCCTAACTCTCGACTCCCGCGCGCCGTCGCACCGGGAGAGGTAATTTGAGGGTTCACGCAACATATCAGGCACTCCCGCGAGCCCGAAAGGAACCGATCATCGCCCCGATCGCCGGCGCACTGTCGCGCACGCCCACCCTCGTCACCGCCACTGCGGCCCCGACCTGGGAGGAGGGCCTGATCGTCGGCAGCGGCCGCGTCGGCGCCGTGGTGCACGGCCCGGCCGACGCGCTCACCGTCTCGCTGGCGCACGAGCGCTACTTCCTCCCCGTCAACGCGCGGCCCGCCGCCCCGGACCTCGCCCCGGTGCGGGACGAGCTGCGGAGTGCCCTGCTGGCCGGGGACGCCGACGCGGCGAGCGACCTGCTCGAGCGCGGGGCGCGGGCGAGCGGCTACGACGGCGGCCTGATCTGGACCGATCCGCTCGGGCTGTGCGCGACGCTGTCGATCCGCACGGCCGGCGGGGTCGCGTCGAGCCGGCGCCTGCTCGACCCGCTGCTGGGCGAGGTCGCGGTCGAGTGGACCGACCTCGACGGCGGGCGGCACGCGGTGCGGCTGATCGCTCCGCACGGGGGCGAGAGCGTCCGGCTGCGGGTGGAGTCGGAGCGCGACGGCGAGAGCACGGTCGAGCTCGGGCTGGGCGCCGGGGACGCGACCTCCTTCGACACGGGCGTGCCGGACGCGTCGGCCGTGGTCGAGGCGACGGTCGAGGGCGGTGCGGTCGGGCGACTGCTGGCCGTCGCCGGGACCGGGAGCGCCGAGACCGGGGGCGAGCGGATCCGCGCGACGGTCACCGCGGCGACCGGGGCGCCGTGGGACGTGGAGGGCGTCGTGACCCGCTCGACGGTGCCGGTCGCGGCCGGGGCGGGCGCGCTCCTCCGCGTCGATCTGTCGCTGGCGGGCGACGAGCCGGCGAGCCGGGAGCGTGCGGGCGGCGAGTCGACGGGCGACGACGCCTCGTGGGCGGAGCTGCGCGAGGCCCAGCGCCACGGGCACGGCCGGCTGGTTGGCGCCTCCTCCCTCGATCTCGCCGGCGCCTCCTCCGCGGTGCTCACCGAGGACCTCTGGGAGGAGGCGCGTGCCGGCGACGAGGGTGCGCGCCGCCGCGTCGTCGAGCTGGCGTACCTCAGCGGCCGCGCGAACATCGTCGCGTCGACCGGCGAGCTGCCGCCGACGCTGCAGGGCGTCTGGCAGGGCACCTGGCGGCCGGCCTGGTCCGCCGACTACACGCTGAACGGCAACGTGCAGAACGGCGCGATGGCGGGGATGATCCCGACCGGCACGCCCGAGCTGGCGCTGTCGATCCTGGAGCTGGTGCTGCCGCACCTCGACGACTACCGCGAGAACGCGCGCCTCGTCTACGGGGCGGAGGGGATGCTCCTGCCGTCGCGGATGTCGACCCACGGCCGCGCCGACCACTTCGCGGCGAGCTACCCGCACCTCTTCTGGACGGGCTGCGGCGGCTGGGTGCTGCGCCTGGCCGCCGACGCCGTCGCGGCCACGGGAGACCGCGGCATCGTCGACGACCGGCTGTGGGAGCTGGCCGAGGGCGTGCTGCGCTTCGCCGAGACCGGGACGACCGTGGTCGACGGGGTGCGCCGGATCGTCCCCTCCTACTCCCCCGAGAACACACCGGGTGGTGCGCGCTCGCCGATAGCGGTCGATGCGACGATCGACGTCGCCGTGCTGCGGGACGCCGCGCGGGCGACGGCGCTGCTCGGCCGGGCCCGCGGCGACGACTCGCTCGACGAGCGCTGGGCGCGGGTGGTCGCGGAGCTGCCGGAGTACCGGGTCGCCGAGGACGGCACGCTGGCGGAGTGGATCGACCCGCGGTTCGCGGAGGAGATCGCGCACCGGCACGCGTCGCAGCTGTACCCGCTCTGGTACGCGGGCGACGCTGCCTTCGAGGGCCCCGGCGCCTCCGCGGTGCGGCTTCGGGCCGCCGCGGCGGCGACGGTGGCGGCGAAGATCGCGTGGCGGGCCGAGGCGCCGACCGCTCCTCCCGGGCGGATGGAGATGGCGTTCGGGCTGGTGCAGGTGGGCGTCGCGGCGGCGGCGCTGGGTGACGGGGAGGCGGCGCTGACCTGCGCGGAGTGGCTCGCGGTCGAGCACTGGTCACCGACGCTGACGACCCGGCACGACGCGGGGCGGATCTTCAACCTCGACGCCAGCGGCGGACTGCCGGGGCTCGTGGCGGCGATGCTGCTGGGATCGGATGACGAGACGCTGACGGTACTGCCGGCACTGCCGTCCGCGTGGGCGCGGGGTGCCGTGACGGGGCTGCGCGCGCGCGGCGGGGTGGTCGTGGACCGGCTGGAGTGGTCGCCGGGGCGGGCGTCGCTGCGGGTGCGGCGGGTGCCGAGCGCGGAGTGGCTGGCACCGGCGGGCGGGACGCGGGTGCGCACACTGCGCGACGCGGTGCTGCGGGTCGACGGGCGCGAGGTGTCGGGCGGGCTGGAGCTCGGTGCGGAGGCGGTGCGCGTGGACGTGGAGTGGCGCGGCTGAGGGCACTGCGGAGGGTACGGCTGCAGCACGCGGAACGGGCTCCGGTCCGCCGACGGAGGCGGAGCAGCGCAACGGGCGTCGTCCCCGCTGGCCGCCGGACCCGCCGTGCGGCTGCGTCGACGCGGGAACGAGACGCGCGCCGGATGCGGTGGGTCGGGTCAGCTCCGCGAGTGCCCGTAGCGGTCGTAGACGCGGTTGCGGGCCGCCCGCTCGGCGGCGGGCAGGCGCTGCGCGTCGGCGATCTCGTAGACGCCGAAGGTGTCGCGCAGGCGCGAGGCCGGGTCGACCTCGACGAAGGTGCACCAGGGCAGCCAGTGGTGGTGGCTGCGCAGGGTCTGGGTCGCGAAGTCGCCGCTCTCGTGGCCGAGGCCGGGCATCGCGTAGCCGATGCTGCCGTCGACGTCGGTCGACTGGCGGGTGTTGCGGTGCAGGAACTCGGCGAAATCGAGGTAGTGCTCGTCGCCCGTGATCAGGTGCAGTCGGTAGTAGCTGTACGAGCAAGCCGCCATGTAGACGTCGGCGCCGCCGCCGAGGGTGATGATGCTCTGTCCGCTGATCGAGTACCGGTTGAAGGGATGCGCCCAGGGCGCGCGGACCGGGAAGGACCACGCGTAGGTCCAGGTCTCCGTGTAGTCGGCGGCGCGGACGGCGCCCTCCAGCCAGCGCGGCTCCTCCGTCAGGTCGTACAGCGCGAGGAAGCCGAACAGCCCGTAGATGCCCGCCTCCTTGTCCTGGATGTCGGCGTTGTCGCAGGTGCCGCCGCGGTACTCCAGCGTGCGGTGGATGTTCGCGAACGACCACTCGCCGGCGCGCACGGCGGACGCGCGGTAGCGCCCCTCCCCCGTCACGAGGTGCAGCTGCACGAGGAAGCGGATCACGCTCGGGGTGTTCGAGCGCGAGTCCATCCGCACCGAGCCGTCGGCGTTGTAGGCGCGGTGGAAGCTGCCGTCGGCGTCCTGCACCTCGAGCAGCCAGTCGGCGGTCCGCCGGCAGAACTCGAGCCAGAGCGGGCGCTCGTCGCCGAGGTCGCGCAGGTGCAGGTAGGCGTCGAGGATCGCCTCGACGCCGTCGGCGAGCATCCGCAGGTAGTGCGGGTACGGCTCGAAGCCGCCGAGCGAGGGGTTGAAGCACATCCGCGGCGGGCCCGACTCGGGCAGCGCGGTCCGCGCCCAGAAGTCGACGATGCCGACGCCCTGCTCGAACGCCTCCGGCACGCCCTCGCGGTCGCCGTAGCGCAGCAGCTGGTAGCCGATGCCCGGCTGCTGCCCGACGAAGCCGAACTGGAAGGAGACGCTCGAGACGTCGAGGTCCGGCAGCTGGCAGGCGAACGGCAGGCCCCAGGAGTCGCCGTAGCGGCGGGTGAGGCGCTGGAGGATCGCCATGCCGTGGTGGAAGTGCCGCTCGTTGTCGACCTCGAACAGGTCGTCGCGGAGCCGGGCGTAGGTGCTGCGCCAGGTGGCGCGCATCATCGTCGCGAAGTCGTCGTACCGGCCGAGGTCGACCGCGACGGCGTAGCGCTGGCGGAAGCCGACCTCGACCGGGTGGTTCACCCGCTGCAGGGCCTTCGGGGCGGCGTCGTAGTCGAGGCCGGAGTAGGGGTTGTCGATCGGGCGCTCGCCGTCGGCGCCCGGGTGGACGTAGTCGATCGACAGGCCCGCGGGCGGCACGTCGAGCGGGGTCCGCACGCCGAAGCCGTAGTAGAGGTAGTTCAGCGTCGTGCCCTGCGGGCGGCTCAGGCCGATCGAGCCGACGGTGCAGTCCGGGTCGGTGAAGTTCTCGGAGCGGACCACGTCCAGGCGCGGCAGCGTCGCGTCGGCCGCCCAGCGCGAGAGCGCCACGGTCTCGCCGGTCGCGAGGCTCTGCGCGGCGAAGAGCGGCAGCGCGTAATGCGTCTCGGTGCGCCAGAAGTACTCGCTGCCGGGGTCGCGGCCCATCGCGTCGGCGGGCCCGAAGGCGTTGTCGCGGTACCAGGCGCCGGGGGCGAAGCACTCGTAGTCGCGGAGGTCGTCGGACCCGGTCAGCCCGAGCGAGACGGCGGTGGAGAAGCCGAGGTCGCCGCCGGCCGCCAGCACCTCGACGTCGCGGTGCACGGAGAAGCCGTCGCCCGCGACGCGCCAGACGTCGGTGACGGCGAAGGCCGACCCGGAGCGGACGGTGATCGTCCCGCTCGCGGTGATCGCCCCCTCCGACAGCGAGACGGCGTCGTAGGGCGCGCCGGAGTACTCGCTGATCGCGGCGACGGTCTTGACCGTGACGCGCAGCGGCCGGTCGTTCGCGTAGAGGACGCGCTCGCCCTTGAGCACCTCGAGGCCGCCCGCCTCGACGCGGAGGGTGTAGTCGCCGGAGCGCAGTTCCACGGTGATTCCTTCCTGGAGGGTCATCTCAGCTCTTCTCGTCGTGCGCGCGGGGGCCGGCCGGTCGGGCGGCCCCGGCCGGCTCGTCCTCGAGCCGCTGCGCCCCCGGATCGAAGCGCCGCGAGCCCGGCCGGAACAGCAGCGCGACGCCGCCCTCGACCAGCCCCGCGAGCAGCAGCAGGATCGCGAACGGGATCAGCGAGATCTCGGCCCACGCGCCCATCACCG
The DNA here is from genome assembly GCF_002932235.1 of Rathayibacter sp. AY1E3. Taxonomy (NCBI): domain Bacteria; kingdom Bacillati; phylum Actinomycetota; class Actinomycetes; order Micrococcales; family Microbacteriaceae; genus Rathayibacter; species Rathayibacter sp. AY1E3. The sequence continues at coordinate 47,717 of NZ_PSVN01000016.1, read as the reverse complement.
GCATCACCAGTCCGGCCGCCGTGAAGCTGACCGTGCCGAGGATCGCTGTGACGCTGCCCGCCTCGCTCGACGGGCCCTGCAGCGAGAGGTACTGCACCGGGGCGAAGCCGAGCGAGCGGCCGGCCAGCGCGAACGTCAGCGCGCCGACGACGACGAGCAGCGGCTGCGTGCCGGTGAGCGCGAGCACCGCGACCACGACGGCGCCGAGCGCCGTGACGATCGCCGAGGCGAACATCGCGAACCGGGGTCCGAACCGGGGCACGATCACCCGTCCCGTCGTCTGCCCGACCGCGATCGTCACGAGCGAGGTGACCAGGAACAGCAGCCCGTACAGGTCGGGCCCGACCGCATAGACGTTCGTGTAGAGGAAGGGAGCGGTCGCGAGATACGCGAAGCCGACCGACCAGCCCGCGGCCGAGGCGGCGGCGAGCGCCAGCACGCGCGGCCGGCGGAGCATCCCGAAGGAGTTGCGCAGCGACGGGCCGAGCCCGCCCTGGTGCCGCCGCTCGCGGGGCAGCGTCTCGGGCAGCACCAGGAGCGCGATCACGGTCGCGAGCGCTCCCCAGGCGGCGACCGCGAGGAAGGAGCCGCGCCAGTCGATCACCTTGGTCAGCTGCGCGCCGACGGAGGGCACCAGGATCGGGAAGACCGAGACGATCACGGCGAGGTTCGCGAGCATCGTGACGAGCCGCTTGCCGCTGTAGAGGTCGCGGACGATGGCGGTGACGACGACACCCGCGGCGGTGCAGGCGGCGCCCTGGACGAAGCGAGCCGAGAGCAGCACGGCGGTGTCGGAGGTCATCGCCGCGACGAGGCTCGCCGCGATGTGCAGCGCCGCCGAGACGCCGAGCGGCCACTTGCGGCCGACCGCGTCGCTGAGCGGTCCTGAGACGAGCTGGCCGGCCGCGAAGCCGAAGGTGGCGCCGGTGACGACCAGCTGGGCGGTCGCCACCGAGACGCCGAGATCGTCCTGCAGCGTCGGCAGGAACGGCAGCACCAGGTCGATGGTGAGCGGCCCGAAGCCGACGAGCATCGCGAAGATCGGCAGCAGGAGGCGGCCGCGGGGCATCGCTTGGACGGCGGGGGAGGCGGTGGAGGCGGTCATGAGCGCGGAGCGCAGGTCACGGAGGGGATCCTGTCCATCAGCTCCCGGCCGAAACCGGGAAGTAGAGCGAGAAGGGTTCGTCGACGACCTCGTGCAGAGGCCGGAAGCGGACGGCGGCGGGCTGGCCGACGGCGCGGTAGCCGCGCAGCCACTGGGTCCACTGCCGCTCGTTGTCGGGGGCGAGCAGAGCGGGGGCGTCCTCGAGTCGCCCCCGCAGCGCGATCTCGCGGTCGACGAGGCCGGCCAGCACGATCGGGCCCTCGACGAAGGCGACCGTGCCCGGCTCGTCCGGGATCGGCACGGCGCGGATCTCGGTGCCGAAGGCGAGGTCGACGCTCGTGCGGCCGCCGGGGTGCTCGATCAGGAGCGCGCCGTCGCCCGCCCGGACGCGCTCGGCGTCGCCCGCGACCCCCGGCTCGCCGACGGTCCACTCCGGCACCCGCAGCCGCACGTGCAGCGCGACTCCCTCCTCCGAGACGATCTCGACCCGGATCCGCGAGGCGGTGGGGCGGTGCACGTCGCCCGCGGCACCCGCGTTGGCGTCCGGGCCGACGTAGCCGGCGGTGTCGAGCACCTCGACCCGCACCGCCGCGTCGCCGGCGGCGGACGGCAGGCGCAGGCTCGCGTCGACGTGCTGCGCGATCGTCAGCTCGGCGTCGCCGCCGCGGTAGAAGACGAGCCCGGAGTGGCGCGTGTGCGCCTGCACCAGCGTGCCGTGGCAGCACCAGAAGTCCTCGGTCGGGCTGCCCCAGTCCTTGCGGGCGCCGCCCTCGAGCGGCAGGAAGTAGGCGACCATCCCGGTCCGCGGGTTCTGCTGGGCGAGGAGGCCGTTCCAGAGGTTCCGCTCGATGTAGTCGGCGTAGGCGAGGTCGCCGGTCCAGCGCAGCAGCACGTCGGCCAGCCGGATCATGTTGTAGACGACGCAGTGCTCCTGCGTCTTCTCGCCGCGGCGAGCGGCGAACGCGTAGGGCGGCGTCCAGATCTCGCCGGAGGTCTGACCGCCCGTGCAGAAGGTGCCGCGGAGGGTGACCGCCTGCTCCCAGTAGGCCTCGACGATCCTCCGCCAGCGCTCGTCGCCGGTGACCTCGTAGGCGCGGGCGGCACCGAGCACCTCGGGGATCGTGGTGTTGGCGTGCATGTTGGTCAGCACGTCGCGGCCCTCGAGCAGGCCCTCGAAGAAGGAGCGGCGGTCGTAGCGGCCGAGCAGCTCGGTGTAGACGGGGTCGCCGGTGATCGCGAGGAGGTCGGCCCAGACCTCGAGCATGCCGCCGGTCTCGACCTCGAGGATCTCCTGGAACGCGGCGTCGTCGAATCCGCGGACCCACTCCAGCAGCGGGACCGTGGCGGCCCGCGCCATCCGCAGCGCCCGCTCGTCGCCGAGGTCGAGGTGCAGGTCGACGAGGCCCATCAGCAGCTTGTGCATCGCGTACTGCGGCGCCCAGATGGGGCGGCCGGTCGCGAGGCGGTCGAGGTAGCCGCGCGGGATCGCCCAGATCCAGCCGCCGCCGTTCTCCTCCTGGCAGCGCTCGAGTCCGTCGAGCACGGAGTCGATCCGGACGCGCAGCAGCGGGTCGCCGGTGACCGCGACCTCGCGGGCCGCGGCGGAGAGCCAGTGGCCGAGGAAGTGCCCGCGCAGCTGCGAGCCCGGCGTCTCCCAGCCCCAGTGCCGGTCGAGGCCGCGGGCCTCGCGCGAGTCCTGCGAGGGGTGCAGGTGCCAGCCCTGGTCGCCGATCCCGGCCTCGGTCAGGAAGTTCTGCAGCAGCCCCTCGTCGGTGAGCGAGAGGAGGTAGTCGCGGTTGAGCCGCCGCCGCGCGTCGAGCACCCCGCGCTCCAGGCGGGTCTCGTGCGGGGCCGGGTGGGTCAGCGGCATGGGTGCTCCTCGTCGAGGCGGTGGGTGGTGGGGATGAGCGGCGCGAGCGGTGGTCGATCGGCGCGGGTCGATCCGCGCGGTGGTCCATCCGACCGAGGGTCGAGATCGATCTCTCGCTGTACTCAGACCAGGATCGACGATAGGAATGGGGACATGCAATCCCCGAGAGTGATCCATCTCGTCGCCGATGACGTGTCCGCCCTCCTCACTCAGTCGGGAGGCGACCTGCCCGTGCTGCTGCACTGGGGTCCGCGACTCGACGCGAGCGACGACGATCTCGCAGCTTTCGCAAGAACTCCCGTGCGGACGGGGATCGAGGGCTCCTCCGACGTCCCCTACGAGCCCGGGATCCTGCCCGAGCACACCTTCGGCTGGGCCGGCCTGCCGGGTCTCCGGGTGCACCGGGAGGGCGCCGGCTGGTCGCCGAGACTGACCGTGGACACCGTCTCGGTGGACGGGGAGGCCCTCGCGGAGGGCGCGGTCGCGCAGGCCGGCAGCGCCGCCGTGACCGTCGAGGCGCACGACGCACAGGCCCGGATCGGGGTGGTCCTAGAGATCGTTCTCTCCCCTGCCGGACTGCTCAGGACCCGCGTCTCGGTCCGCAACGACGGCGCCGGGCACCTCGAGGTGATCGGCGTCGACCCCGCCCTCCGGATCCCGACCGAGGCCCGCGAGATCCTGGACTTCTCCGGCCGCTGGGGCACCGAGAAGATCCCCCAGCGCCACCCCGTCGTCACCGGCACCCACTCCCGCTCCTCGCGGCGCGGCCGCACCGGCCTGGACGCGACGACGGTCGTCGCGGTCGGCAACCCCGGCTTCGACTCCGCCGACGGCCGGGTCTGGCTCTGCCACGTCGGCATCGGCGGCAACCACGAGCACGCGGTGGAGCGCGGCGACGGCTGGCTCGCCTTCCGGGGCGGCGAGCTGCTCCTGCCCGGCGAGGTGCGCCTCGCGAGCGGCGAGAGCTACTCCTCCCCCTGGATCTCCGGCAGCTTCGGCCACGGCCTCGACGCCGCGGCCGCCCGCTTCCACGCCCACCTCCGCGGGGTCTCCCGCTCCTCGCGCCGGCCGCGCCCGGTGACGCTCAACGTCTGGGAGGCGGTCTACTTCGACCAGGACCTCGCCGTCCTCACCGAGCTGGCCGACCGCGCCGCCGCCCTCGGGGTCGAGCGCTACGTGCTCGACGACGGCTGGTTCCTCGGCCGCAGCGACGACCGCGCCGGCCTCGGCGACTGGACGCCCGACCCCGTCGCCTGGCCCGACGGCCTCCTCCCCCTCGCCGAGCACGTCCGCGGCCTGGGCATGGAGTTCGGCCTCTGGGTCGAGCCCGAGATGATCAACGAGGACTCCGACCTCGCCCGCGCGCACCCCGACTGGATCCTGCGGGCCCGCGAGGAGCTGCCGCCGCGGTTCCGCTTCCAGCAGGTGCTCGACCTGACGAACCCCGACGCGTTCGCGCACATCCTCGGCGTGCTCGACGGCCTGGTCGCCGACCTCGGCGTCGCGTACCTCAAGTGGGACCACAACCGCGACCTGATCGACGCGGGCCACCCCGCCACCGGGACGGCCGCGGTGCACGAGCAGACGCTCGCGCTGTACCGGCTGATCGACGAGCTGCGCGCCCGGCACCCGGAGCTCGAGATCGAGAGCTGCGCCTCCGGCGGCGGCCGGGTCGACCTGGGGATCCTCGAGCGCACCGACCGCGTGCACACCTCCGACAACCAGGACCCGCTGGACCGCTCGCGGATGCTGCGCTGGACCGGGCTGCTCGTGCCGCCGGAGATGCTCGGCTCGCACGTCGCCTCGCCGGTCAACTCCGTCACCGGTCGCACCAGCGACCTGCACACCCGCTGCGCGATCGCCTTCCTCGGCCACTTCGGGATCGAGTGGGACCTCCGCGAGCTGGACGCGGAGGAGGAGCCCGTGCTGGCGGGCTGGATCGCGGCGTACCGCGAGCACCGCGGCCTGATCGCGACCGGCCGGGTCGTCGGAGGCGACGACTCCGACCCCGACGCGCCGTCGCTGCGCGGCGTCGTCGCGCCGGACGGCTCGGAGGCGCTGTACACGCTGGTCACGCCTGCGCTGACCGCGGACTCGCGCCGCCGCGTCCGCCTCCCGGGCCTGGATCCGCGGGCGCGCTACCGGATCGAGACCGCGCGCCCCGGCTCGCTCGGCCCGCCCTGGCAGAGCCCGCACTGGCTGGAGTCGACGGTTCCGCTGGACTCCGACGCCCCGGCCCCCGCCTACTCGGGGAGCCTGCTGGGCGAGGCGGGCCTGGACCTGCCGACCTTCCACGCCGACCGCGCGATCGTCCTGCGGCTCGTCCGCGAGACCGCGTGAGCACCGCCGCCGACCGCGGCGTCCTCGACACCGCCGGCACCGCCGCCGACCCGTCCGCCACCACCCTGGAGCACTCCGTGAACAGCACCGTCACCGTCGACCTCGACCGCCCCGGCGCCACCATCAGCCGCCACCTCTACGGCCACTTCGCCGAGCACCTCGGCCGGTGCATCTACGACGGCTTCTGGGTCGGCGAGGACTCGCCCGTCCCGAACGAGGGCGGGATCCGCCTGGACGTCGTCGAGGCCCTCCGCGCCCTCGACATCCCCAACCTCCGCTGGCCCGGCGGCTGCTTCGCCGACCGCTACCACTGGACCAACGGCATCGGCCCGCGCGAGGAGCGTCCCGGCCTGATCAACACGCAGTGGGGCGGAGTCGCGGAGGACAACTCCTTCGGCACCCACGAGTTCATGGCGCTCTGCGAGCTGCTCGGCGCCGACGCCTACATCTCGGGCAACATCGGCTCCGGGACCGTGCAGGAGATGGCGGACTGGGCCGAGTACCTCACCGGCGCGGGCAAGTCGCCGATGGCCGACCTGCGCCGCTCCCACGGCCGGGAGGAGCCGTGGACCGTCCGCTTCTGGGGGCTCGGCAACGAGACCTGGGGCTGCGGCGGCAACATGCGCGCCGGCGCCTACGCCGACCTGGCGCGGCAGTTCGGGACCTTCGTGCAGAGCGGCAACGACACTCCGCTCTACCGCGTGGCGGCCGGAGCCGACGGCGCCGACACCCACTGGACGCAGACGCTGATGGAGGTGATCCCCGAGATCGAGGGGCACCCCTTCTCCTCCGTGCCGTGGGAGTCGGTCTCGGTGCACTACTACACGATCGGCGGCAGCTGGCACGCGAAGGGCAGCGCGACCGACTTCGACGCCGACACCTACTGGAGCACGATCGTGGCCGCGCAGGGGATCGAGGAGCTGCTCCGCTCGCACGCCGCGGTGATGGACGTCCACGACCCCGAGAAGAAGTACGGGATGGTGCTCGACGAGTGGGGCACCTGGTGGGACGTGGAGCCGGGGACCCACCCGGGCTTCCTCTTCCAGCAGAACACGATCCGCGACGCGATGGTCGCGGCCTGGCACTTCGACGTCTTCCACGGCTTCGCCGACCGCCTGACGATGGCGAACATCGCGCAGACGGTGAACGTGCTGCAGGCGATGCTGCTGACCGACCCGGACGGCGGCGAGATGGTCCGCACGCCGACGTACCACGTGTTCGAGATGAACAAGGGGCACCACGACGCGACGGTTCTGCCGACCACGGTCGCCGGCCCGACGCACGCGGTCGACGGCCGCGAGATACCCGTCGCCTCCGCCTCCGCCTCCACGAAGGACGGCCGCGTCCTGGTCTCGCTGACCAACGTCGACCTGGAGGAGCCGCTCGAGGTCTCCCTCGACTTCCGCGGTGGGACCGTGACCGGCGCGACCGGCCGCCTCCTCACCGCCGACCGCCCCGACGCGCACAACCGGCCCGGCGCCGCCGACGAGGTGAGCCCCGTCGCCCTCGAGGGCATCGAGACCACGGCCACAGGCCTGCGGGTCACGCTGCCCCCGCACTCCTTCGCGACCGTGACGCTGGAGCTGTCGTGATCGCCGCGCGCACGGAGGCCGCCCGCCGCCCGCCGATGGGCTGGAACAGCTGGGACTGCTTCGGCGCCTCGGTGACGGAGGAGGAGGTGCTCGCGAACGCCGAGTACCTCGCCGAGCACCTCCTGCCGCACGGCTGGGACACGGTCGTCGTCGACATCCAGTGGTACGAGCCCGATCCCGGCACGAGCGACTACCAGGAGGTGTCGGAGCCGGTGCTCGACGACTGGGGCCGCCCGCAGCCCGCCGTCGGACGCTTCCCCTCCGCGGCGACGGGCGGGTTCACGGCGCTGGCCGCGCGCGTGCACGCCCTCGGCCTCCGCTTCGGGGTGCACCTGATGCGCGGCGTCCCCCGCCGAGCGGCCGAGCTCGGCCTGCCGGTGCTCGGGGCAGAGGCGACCTGCGCCGACATCGCCGACCGCGGGAACGTCTGCCCGTGGAACCCGGACAACTACGGCGTCGACATGAGCGCGCCCGGCGCGCAGCAGTACTACGACTCCGTGATGGCGCAGCTGGCCTCGTGGGGCGTCGACTTCGTGAAGCTCGACGACGTGCTCTACCCGCCGATCCAGGCGGAGGAGATCGCCGCACTCTCCCGCGCGATCGACGCGACCGGCCGTCCGATGGTGCTGAGCCTCTCCCCCGGCAAGCAGCTCTCGCTCGAGAACCTCGAGCTGCTGCGGTCGACCGCGCAGATGTGGCGGATCTCGGACGACTTCTGGGACGACTGGGCCCACCTGCACGAGCAGTTCCAGCGGGCGGCGCGCTGGGCTCCGCACCAGCGTCCCGGCGCCTGGGCCGACGCCGACATGCTGCCGCTGGGGCGGATCGGCGTGCGCGCGCACGTGGGCGAGGACCGGCTCTCGCGGTTCACGCCCGCGGAGCAGCGGACGCTCGTGACGCTGTGGTGCCTGCTCCGCTCGCCGCTGATGATGGGCGGGCACCTCCCGGACACGCCCGCCGACACTCTGGCGTTGCTGACGAACGACGACGTCCTCGCGCTGCTCGGCAGCGACGGCAGCCGCGAGATCGTCCGCGACGGCGACCTGGTGGTGTGGTCGGCGTGGCGCGGCGACGAGCAGTGGCGCGGAGTGTTCTGGCTGGGCTCGTCGGCGCGGTCCTACTCCGCGCACCTGACCGACCTGGGCTGCTCCGGCGCAGCCTCGGCCGTCGACGTGTGGAGCGGCGCCGAGCTGCCGATCGTCGGCGGCGCCGTCGAGCTCGAGCTCGAGCCGCACGGCTGCCGCCTGCTGCGCCTGGCCTGACGCGCGGCCGCCGACCGGGGCGGGCCCCGCCTCGCCCCGGCTCGCCCCGGCGAGAAGCCAGGAGTCGTCGCACTCGAGACCGACCGCGACAACTCCTGCACACTCGCGGAACCGCGGTCCGGATGAGCCCGACGAGAAGCCAGGAGTTGTCGCACTCGAGACCGACCGCGACAACTCCTGCGCACTCGCGACCGGCCTCGGGACGCCGGACGCCCGTCGCTCCTGTGCCGAGCACCCCGAGACTCCAGGAGTTGTCGCACTCGAGACCGACTGCGACAACTCCTGCACACTCGCGGAACCGCGATCGGAGGAGTCCGGCGAGAAGCCAGGACTTGTCGCACTCGACGTCGAGTGCGACGACTCCTGCGCACTCGCGAGCGGAGGCGGCGGCCGATGCGCCGAGACGACGGAGGCCGCCGCGCTCGAGCTCGAGTGCGACGGCCTCCGGACCGTCAGGAGCAGGCGCCCGCGGGTCAGGACTCCGTGTCGACGAGCGAGTCGAGGTGCGCGAGGTCCTCGGACGAGATCTCGAAGTCGACGTCGGCGTTCTCGACGATGCGCGAGGGCGTCGTCGACTTCGGCAGCGGCAGCACGTCCTTCTCGAGCAGGTAGCGGATGCAGAGCTGCGCCACCGACTTGTCGTACTTCGCGGCGATCTCGCCGATGTCGGAGTTGTCGAGCAGGCCGCCCGTCGCGAGCGGCGAGTAGCCCTCCACGAGGATGCCGTGCTCCTTGCAGTACGCGGTCGTCTCGTCCTGGGTGTTGCCGACGAACCAGCGGATCTGGTTGGCGTGCGGCACCACGTCGGTCGCCGCGATCAGCGACTCCAGATCGGCGACCTGGAAGTTCGAGACGCCGATGGCGCGCGAGCGACCGGCCTCGAGGATCTCCTCCATCGCCTTCCACGCCGCGATGTTGCCCTCGCGGTGGTCGGACCCCATGTCCTGCCAGGGCCACGGGGCGTGGATGAGGTACAGGTCGACGTGGTCGAGCTCGAGCGCCGCCATGGTGGTCTCGAAGCTCGCCTTCGCGCCCTCGTAGTCCTTCACCTCGGCCGGGAGCTTGGTGGTGATGAACACCTCGTCGCGCGGGACGCCGCTGTCGCGCAGTGCCCGGGCGACGCTCGCCTCGTTGCCGTAGGCGCGGGCGGTGTCGATGTGGCGGTAGCCGGCCTCGAGCGCGGCGGTCGTCGCGTCGTAGGCCTCGGGGCCGTCGGGGATCTGCCAGGTGCCGAACCCGATCTTCGGGATGGCGACTCCGTTGGACAGCGTGAACGTGTCGGTCAGGGCGGGCATGACTCTCCTCTGCATCGGTCTTCTCCGCGGCCCGCCACCGGCGGCGCCGCTCCTTCCACGCTAGGCCGGGCCCCCGGCTCGCGCGGGCCCCTTGCGCTGTGCGCCTCCGCTGCTACGCGGCCGTCGCGCTCCCGGCCGCCGACCCCGCAGAAGTCGCAGGTCTCGCGCTCGAGCACCGCGACTTCTGCGGGGTCGCGAGCCGGCACCGCCGGCCCGCCCCCCGCGAGCGGCCGGCGCCTCCCCCCTGAGGCGCCGGCCGCTCAGCCTCGCGCCACCGACCAGGGGGTCCGCAGCGCCCGCTCGGCGAGGAACCGCCGCTCCCCCGTGATCGACACCTCCGCCGTCACCGCCGCGTCCGCCGCCGAGGCGCCGGCCGTCAGCCGCAGCGGCCCCGGGTCCACGGCGAGCCGGCCGTCCTCCCCCGTCACCGCGAGCCGGGCCGCGTCGACGTGGAAGTGCACCGTCAGCGTCTCGCCCGCCGCGATCGGCACGCGCGCGAAGCCGATGAGCTGCGCGACCGGCCGCACCACCGCCGAGGTCGGGTAGCCCGCGTAGAGCTGCATCACCTCGACCGTGTCGGCGCCGTCGTTCCGGAGCGACACCGCCACGTCGAGCGATCCGCCGACCGGCAGCTCCGCCGCCGTCGCCAGCTCCGTATACGTCACCGCGCCGCGGGTCAGCCCGTAGCCGAACGGGTAGAGCGGAGTCGCGTCCAGCGCCGTGATCCCGGGGTTCGAGAGCCCGAGCGACGGCTGCAGGTACGTGGTCGACGCGGACGGGAGCCGTGGGATCTGCACGGGCAGCCGCCCGGTCGGAGCCACGCGGCCCGAGAGCACGCCGGCGACCGCAGCCGCCCCGTCCGCTCCCGGGAAGAACGCCTGCACGAGTCCGCGCGCCGCTCCGAACGCCCCGAGCGCGTAGGGCCGGCCCGAGAGGACGACCACCACGGTGGGCACGCCGGTCTCGAGCACGGCCGTCACCAGCGGCTCCTGCGCTCCGGGGAGGCGGAGGTCGGCCGCGTCGCAGCCCTCGCCCGAGGTGCCGTCGCCGAAGAGCCCGGCGATGTCGCCGACCACGACGACCGCCGCATCGGAGCCGCGGACGAGGTCCACCGCCTCCTGCACGTCGTCGGTCGACGCGGAGGTGATCGAGCCGCCCTCCGCGAAGCGCACGCGCGACGCTCCGAACTCCTCCTGCAGCGCCGTCAGCACCGTCGGGATCGACAGGCCGAGGTCGTGCCCGGGGTGCTTGGAGAGCACGTGGTTGGGGAACGCGTAGCAGCCCACCAGGCTGCGGAACTGGTCCGCGGCCGGTCCCACGACGGCGAGCGAGCCGGAGGACAGCAGCCCCGCGACGTCCTCGTCGCGCAGCAGCACGACCGACTCCTCCGCGATCCGCGACGAGATCGCGCGGTTGCGTGCGCTGTCGAGGTCGACGTCCTCGGCTCCCTCGGGCACCAGCGGGCCGCCGTCGAGCAGGCCCGCCTCGAACTTGTGGCGGAGGTGCCTGGCCACGGAGCGGTCGAGGTCGGCCTCGTCGACCACGCCCTCGCGGATCAGGCGCGGCAGCTCGCCGTACGCCGCCGTCTGCGGCAGCTCGACGTCGACCCCGGCGTGCAGCGCCAGCCGCCCCGCGTCGGCCGCGTCGACCGCGACGTGGTGCATGGCCTGGAGGAACGGCACCGCCCAGTAGTCGGCGACGACCGTGCCCTCGAAGCCCCAGCGATCGCGGAGCAGCGTCGTCAGCAGGTGCCGGCTGGCGCTGCTGGGCACGCCGTCGATGTCGGTGTACGAGGTCATCACGCTGCGGGCTCCGCCGTGCCGCAGGGCGGCCTCGAACGGAGGCAGCACCGTGTCGGCGAGCTCGCGCAGTCCCATGCTCACGGGTCCGTGGTTGCGGGCGCCGCGGGAGGCGGCGTACCCGGCGAAGTGCTTCAGCGTCGCGACGACACCGGTCCCCTCCAGCCCCGCGACGTAGGCGGCGCCGAGCTGCGAGACCAGGTACGGGTCCTCGCCGAGGGTCTCCTCGACGCGGCCCCAGCGGTAGTCCTTCACGACGTCGACGACCGGGGCGAGGCCCTGGTGGATGCCGAGGGCGCGCATGTCCGAGCCGATCGCCTCCGCCATCTCGCCCACGAGCTCCTCGTGGAAGGTGGCCGCCCAGGCGAGCGGAGTGGGGAACGCGGTCGCGCCGTACGCGGCCAGGCCGGTGAGGCACTCCTCGTGCGCGATGGCCGGGATGCCGAGGCGGCTGCCGGCGACCACGCGCTCCTGCAGCTCGCGGAGCCGACGGACGCCCTCCGGGACGGTGACCGGCTCGGTGCCGAACACGCGGGTCAGCTGGCCGAGGCCGCCGGTGAAGAGGTCGTCGCCCGTGGCGGGCCCGTCGTCGAGCTTCGGAGCGAAGTCGTCGGCGGAGTCGGTGAGCCAGACGGAGCCGAGCTGCGCCGCCTTCTCCTCGAGGGTGAGTTCCTGGGTCAGGAGGCGGGCGCGCTCGGCCGGAGGCAGAGCGCGGTCCCGCCAGTCCCGCCCGGGAGGACGCGCGGCGTCCGTCCCGGGCAGTGCTGGGGAAGCGTCGTGCATCAGCCCTTGAACGCCCCGTCCATGATCCCGGACACCATCCGGCGGCCGACGAAGAAGAACGCGATCAGCAGCGGGAGGGTGGCCATGAACGATCCGCCCATCGCCAGGGCGACGTCGATCGAGCGGTTGGCCTGCAGCTGCTTCAGCGCGATCTGCACCGTGAACAGCTCCGGCGACTTGAGGACGATGAACGGCCACATGAAGTCGTTCCAGACCGCGGTGAACGTGATCAGTCCGAGGACGAACGCCGCGGGGCGGACCACCGGGAAGGCGATGCGCCAGAACAGCTGCCACGAGTTGGCGCCGTCGATGCGGGCCGCCTGGATCAGCTCGTCGCTGACCGTCGTGGACATGTGCTGCCGCATCCAGAAGATGCCGAAGGCGCTGGCCAGGCCCGGCACGATGATCGCCTGGAGGGTGTCGACCCAGTCGAGCGCCGAGACGATCAGGTACTGCGGGATGATGCTCAGCTGCGCCGGCACCGTCATCGTCAGCAGCACGATGAGGAACAGCACGTTGCGACCCGGGAACTGCAGCTTCGCGAAGGCGAAGCCGGCCATCGCGCAGAGGATCGCCGAGATGACGGCGATGCTCAGCGACACGATGAGGCTGTTCAGCATCGAGGCGATGAACGGGACGGTGTCGAACACCTTCTCGGCGATCGCCATGAAGTTCGTGCCCGGGTACAGGCGCGGCGGGATCGACGTGACGGCGGTCGCTCCGACCGACGCGACGACGAACATGTAGTAGAGCGGGAAGATCGAGACGAGCACCGCGATCACGAGGAAGACGTAGGTCGGCCAGCCGACTCCGCCGCCCTTCCCGTGCCGCTTCGGCAGCTGTGCCTTCTGGACCGTGGGGGCCAGCGTCTGCGGGACGGCCTGGTCGATCACATCCGACATCAGACGGCCTCCTTCCGGGTGCGGGTGGAGAGGTAGAAGTTGAGGAGGGAGACGAGGACCACGATCACGAACAGCACGACGCCGATGGCGGATCCGTAGCCGAACTTGAACTGGCCGAAGCCCTGCTCGTAGAGGAAGAGCGCCAGCGTCTGGCACTGCCGGCCGGCGCCGCAGGTGAGGCCCGATTCGGGAGCCACCAGGAGCGCCTCCGTGAAGATCTGCAGACCGCCGATGGTCGACATGATCACGGTGAAGACGATGATCGGGCGCAGCGCCGGGATCGTCAGGTGGCGGAACTGCTGCCAGCTGGACGCGCCGTCGACGGAGGCCGCCTCGAACATCTCGCGGGGCAGCGACTGCAGGCCCGCCAGGTAGAGGAGCGTGTTGTAGCCGAACCAGCGCCAGAAGACCATCGTCGAGATGACGATCCAGGAGCCGTAGTTCGTGGCGAGGAAGTTGATCGACGGCAGTCCGAAGATGCCGAGGAACCAGTTGATCAGGCCGAAGTTCTTGTCGAAGATCTGCGCGAACACGATCGCGGTCGCCGCGACGGAGGTGATGTACGGCACCAGCAGAGCCATGCGGAAGAAGTTCGCCCAGCGGAGGCGGGCGTGGTTCAGCAGGTGCGCGAGGAAGAGGGCGAACAGCAGCTGGGGCACCGTCGAGATGATGAAGATGCCGAAGGTGTTGACCAGCGCGTTCCAGAACCGGGAGTCGGCGAAGAGCTGCTGGAAGTTCGCGATGCCGACGAAGGTCTGCTCGCCGATCGGGTTCCAGTCGAAGAGCGAGACGTAGAACGTGAACAGGAGCGGGAAGAGCCCGAAGACGATGAAGATGATGAAGAAGGGCGCGACGTACGCGTAGGGGGCGATCCGCTCCGAGAGGGAGTTGCGGATCCGCGCGGCCTTCTGGACCGGCGCGCTGGGCTGCTTGCGCTGCTTGCGGGGTGGTGCTGCTGTCACCGTTGACACGGGAGTACCTCCGTCGAGAAAGGGGGGAGGGGCCCGGCGCGCGAGGCGCCGGGCCGCTCGGGTGGGTGGGGCGATCAGCCGCCGATGGCCTGCTTGGCCGTGTCGAGTGCGGTCGACCACGCCTTGTCGGAGGTCACGTTGCCGGCCTCCAGCTCGACGAGGGTGTTGAGGAGCGCCCCGTTGATCGGGGTGGTGTCCGGTCCGTTGTAGAAGGACGGGAACTGCTCGACGGAGGTCGCCATGACCTCGCCGATCTTCGAGTCGCCGAAGAACGGGTCGGTGTACGACTGGACCTCTTCGCTGGCGACCGCCTCGGTGGCGGCGGGCAGCGTGCCCGAGGCCTTGAAGTGGTCGGTCTGGCCCTCGGCCGACATCATCGTCTTGATGTACTGCCAGGCGGCCTCGGGGTGCTCGGCGCGGGCGGGGATGGCGATGACGCTGCCGCCCCAGTTGCCGCCGATGCCGGGGACGCTGGTGACGCGCCAGTTGCCGGCGGTGTCGGGGGCGTCGGTCTTGATGCCGGCGAGGATCCACGAGGGGGCGATCGTCACGGCGAAGGCGCCGTTCGCGCGGCCCGGAGCCCAGCCCGAGGACCAGGCGGCGATGCCGGCGCTGATGCCGGCGTCCTTGGTGTCCACGGCGACCTGGAACGCGTCCTTCACCTGCGGGTTGGTGTCGTAGACCAGCTCGCCGTCGGGCGAGTAGTACTTCTCCGAGACCTGGTTGACGGTCGAGAAGAAGACGCTGGTCTCGATGTTGTCGACGAACGGCTTGCCGGTCGCCTCGGTGTACTTCTTGCCGGTCTCGATGAAGGACGGCCAGTCCTTCCAGAGCTCGGCGACCTGGTCGGGCTCGGTCGGCAGGCCGGCCTGCTCGAAGAGGTCGGCGCGGTAGGCGAAGCCCAGTCCGCCGACGTCGGTCGGGACGCCCACGACGGAGCCGTCGTCGGCGGTCGCGGCGGAGGCGGCCCACGGGAGGTAGGTCGAGGCGACGTCGTCGCCGCCGAGGGTGCGCAGGTCGAGGAAGTTCGAGCTGTTGGCGACGAACTGGGGCAGGTCGTCGTTCTGGATCATGACCAGGTCGGGCACCTTGCCGCCGGCGAGGGCCGCGGTGAGGGCGGTGGCGGTCTCGGTCGTGCTGCCGACCTCGGAGAGCTTGATCTTCGCGTCGGGCATCTTCGCGAGGTACTCGTCGACGCTGTCCTTGGCGTTGATGCCGGTGAAGGACCAGAAGGTGGCTTCGGCGTTCGGGTCGTCCGAGGCGCCTCCTCCCCCTCCGGACGAGCACCCGGTCAGGGTGAGCGCGACTACTGCTGCTGCGGCGGCTACGGCCATCAGGCTTCTTTTCACGACAATTCCTCTTCGTTGGGGATTCGCAGGGTTTCGGTGAGGGCGGGCCTCAGAGAACGATCTCTTGGCGGCCAACCTAACCCGCCCGCGAGCACGACGCAAGCGAGAACCGGTCTCCGCGAGATAACGATCTCCGCCTAGTATCAAAGGGAAGTTTCGCAAATCGAGCAGTTCCGGACGGCCGCCCGCCGCCCCGTGCGAGTCTTCACTCCGACGTTCTCCCCACCGTGCTCCGCGGGGAGGCGCGGAAGCCGGAACCTCCCCTCGCAGAAGGAAGCAGCATGACTCGACCCACGCTGGTGGACGTCGCCCAGGCCGCGGGCGTCTCGCGCGCCACCGCCGCCCGGGTGCTCGCAGGCGGCACCAATGTCGACGTCCGGATGACCGCCGCGGTCGAGCGCGCCGCGAAGTCCCTCGGCTACGAGGCGAACAGCGCCGCCCGGATGCTCCGCGGCGGGCGGGCCGGGGCCATCGCCCTGATCGTCGCCTTCAACGAGCTCGACAGCCTCACCGGGACGTTCTTCACCTCGGTGCTGAAGGGCGCCGCGAAGGGCCTCTACGCCGGCGAGGTGCAGCCCGTGCTGCTGCCCGCCGACCACGACGACAGCGACCGCATCCCCCGCTTCCTCCGCTCGCGGGCCGTCGACGGCGCGATCGTGATCCTCCAGCACGAGATCACCCACCTCGCCCAGGCGCTGGCCGACTCCCCCGTGCCGATCGCCTGGGTCGGCCGCCCTCGCGTCGCCCTGCCCGAGGACGCGATCGTCATCGACTCCGACAACTACGGAGGCGGCCGCCTCGCCGCCCGCGCGCTCGCCGACTCCGGCCGCCGGCGCCTGGGCATCATCGCCGGCCCGCACGACATGGAGCCCGCCCGCGACCGCATCCGCGGCTGGCGCGACGAGCTGACCGAGCTCGGTCTCGACTCCAGCCCGATCGTGCACGGCGCCTTCACCCTCGAGAGCGGTTCCGCCGCGATGGCCCGCCTCCTGCAGCGCCACCCCGACCTCGACGGCGTCTTCGCCTCCTCCGACCTGATGGCCAACGGCGCGATCCGCGTGCTCCAGGCGTCCGGCCGCCGCGTCCCCGCCGACGTCTCCGTCATCGGCTTCGACGACGTCGTCATCGCGACCACCTCGGATCCGACCCTCACGACCATCCGGCAGCCCCTGGAGGACATGGGCCGCGTCGCCGCCGAGACCGTCGTCGCCGTCGTGCAGGGCCGCCCGGTCGACCGGCAGCCGATCCTCGCGACGACCCTCGTGCAGCGCGAGTCCGCATGACCCCGCCTCCCCCGCACCGCCTGATCGTCAGCACCGACGCGGCGAACGAGGCCGACGACCAGTTCGCGATCGTCCAGGCGCTGCTGACCGAGACCCTCGACGTCCGCGGCCTCGTCGCCGCGCACTTCGGCCGGCCGGGGAGCATGCCGGAGTCGCGCGCCGAGATCGACCGCATCGTGGAGTTGGCGGGATCGACGGTGACCGTCGTCGACGGCGCCGAGTCGGCCCTGCCCGCCGAGGCGTCGGACGGCGCCCGCCTGATCGTGGCCGAGGCGCTGCGCGACGAGGGCCGCCTGTGGATCGCCGTGCTCGGGCCGCTGACCGACGTCGCCGCCGCCCTGCTGCTCGAGCCGTCGATCGCCTCCCGCGACATCGTGGTCGTCTGGGTCGGCGGCCCGCCCTACGACGAGATCCGCGCCTACAGCCCCGAGTTCAACCTGATCAACGACGTCGACGCCGCGAACCGCGTCCTCGAGTCGGGCATCGCCCTCTGGCAGATCCCGATGCCCGTCTACTCCGGAGTCGGAGTCGGGCACGCCGAGCTGCGGACGCGCCTGCGCGGAACCAGCCCCCTCGGCGACTACCTGGTGGACCAGCTGATCGCGTTCAACGACACCATCCCGTACGGGCCGCTCGACTTCCGGTCGCTGGGCGACAGCCCGGCCATCGGCGCCGTGATGAACCCCGCCGGCGGACGCTGGCGGGAGCGCCGCGCACCGCGGTTCTCCGCGGACGGCGAGCTCCTGCCCGACGCAGGACCGCACACGATCCGGGTCTGCGAGGCGTTCGACACCCGCTGGCTGATCGAGGACCTGTTCGCGAAGCTCGTGGAGTTCGGGGAGCGGTCGGGCGGCGAGCGCTGATGGTCCCTCGTGGCGAGGCATCCGATGCGTGCGCTCGCTGAACAAACGAAGGCCTTCTGCGATGCGAGCGGACACCGCGGGTTGCTCGCACGATCCCGAGATCAGGTGTAAAGACGCAGCTCGGCTTCGAGAAGCGACTCAGCCCTGAGTTCCTTTATGAGTTCTTGAAGAGCTTCCACCGCGACGGTCTCGGCGCGCTCCGAGTCGGTCGCCTTGTGCGCAGCTCTCAGTACCGCTTGATGTCTATCGTAGATCGGATCCTCTGCATAAACAGCCTCGAGCACATCCGCGAAATCGACGAAATACCGGTAGAGAGTGCCGATGCCGACGCTGGCGCGAGCCGCCACCTTGGCGGTTGTCGCCCGATCTCTACCCACCTCGATGACGACTTCGCGTGCCGCCGCGACGATCGCGGCTCGCGTTCGATGAGCTCGATCTTGGAGTGGTTTCACTGGTGTGCTGCGATTTTTCGCTCCTGTCATACCTTTCATCCTCTCACCACACGCCTGGAACGTGACACATACTCATATGGTCGATCGGAGTGTGCTGCCAACGAGAGTCGCATTGCGGGCGGCCCCCGAAGTGATCTCACCAGCGCGCTGGCCGCCACCCTTCCGGCCACGCCAACCGAGGGCGCTGAAGCAAGCGAAAGCGGAGGAGAGAAAGAAGTAGAGCCGAATTCACGAAGATCCGAGTAAGACTCCTCGCTCACGAACGCGCCACTTATCCCGCCACTTGAAGCTCCGCTCTTGACCGTTCCTGACTTCGCTGCAAGCCTTCTTCAAACGCGGAGATCAATCCGCATCTGAAAAAACGCTACAGATGAAAGGCCGTTCGATATGCCATTGAGGGAATTCAGAAGTGCCAATGAGAGTAGAGACAAGAAGCTAAAGGTGGATCGCATGAAGCGTTTCCGTTCCTTCGCTGCAAGCCTGCTTATTGCGGGCATCGCAGCCACCGGAATCGGACTGGTCTCTACGGGACCGGTGATGGCAGCACAACCGCCCGCCGGCTACCCCAGTACAGACACCTTCGCGACGGTGTCGAGCAGTACGCATGGGAGTTTCCCGATCCGGCGCGGCTTCTACGATGCAGACATCGAGCGCGGGTGGGGCCTCGACAAGGTTTTCCACAAGCACAACATCTGGAGCACCAACGCAATGAAGAAGGTGATGGCTTCCACGAACAGCACGCTGCAGGGGAACGGCAATTACAATCTCAAGGCCTACGCGGGCAACTACGACTGCGTCGACGGCAGGTGCGTGCTCCGCGAGCAGGTCGAGTTGCTGGGCATCTACAATCCCCGGTCGTACGACCTGTACTACGGATGGCCCGTCGGCGGAAAGATGGGCATGCAGACCCTCTACTGCAAGCAGGGCGGCGAAGCTCGCTGCGCCGACTGGGTGACGTACTCGATTGACTACCCAGGTGTCGACAACCCGTTTAGCCGGTCGAGCACGCCTGCGGAGGAAGGGCTCACGGCGGACCAACAAGCGAAGCAGGCCGAGATCCTCGCGTCGCCGGAGATCGAGGAGCTGAAGGCAGAGATCGCAAGCGACGTGACCGAGGTCGCGTTCGACTACGCGCCCCTGCCGGAGATCATGTTCACGGAGTAAGTTCGGTCAGTAGCAGAGGAGAAGAAATCTACTCTTCTCCTCTGCTACTGTCGATTAGGAGGAGTTGGGCAATGACACAGGCGGAACATACAGCCGACGCCTTCCTGCGAGGAGTGCGTGTCTTCCTAAAGCAAGATCGTGCTGGTGATATCGAACTTATTCACTGCTGGGCACAGGAACCTAATGACGCCTTCATCCTCTATAGATATCGAAGAGGACCCTCCAACGTTTTCGGGTGGCATGAACAGCTTCTCACGTCCGAAGGAGTGGAAGCCGCACTACTTCATGGTATGGATACAGCCCAAGAGCTTTCGGAACCCGTTGGAACCGCGTCTATCAAGGCTGATGAGAATGGCATCAAATGGGTCGGGCAAGCAATTCATACCAGCCAGCCGAAACTTACCTTCGAGGCAGTGACTTTATTGCGTTCCGCTATGGAACGCTAGAAGAGGTAACGCGGGGCTTCGCAGGCCCGGCGGCGTGGCCCTGTGGCCGGGAAGGGTGGCCGACGGGCATGGGGCTGGGCGTTTACATACCCGCGAGCCCCTGTGGTACCTCCTAGTTGGGTGTGACGGCGGAGGGAGGAGGGAGCGAGCCTTTGCTCGAGCGGTGCGTGTGAGCGCATCGCGTCACTCAGCTCCGAGCACCGTGCTGTCAAGGGGTCGGTTCAGGGTCCTGCGCATGGTGTCCGACCTGATCGGCACCTACGACCGGGAGACGACCTCCGCGAGCATGAACAAGGGTGTGCGCTCGACCACGAGCGCGTTGAAGCGCGAACTGATCCTCGACGTCGCGGAGCTGGCGAACCTCCCCACACCGCGGAAGGGCCGCAAGATCGGGCGCGCGGTGATGATGCCCTCCGGTAACCGTGCCGCGATCCTGCGCACCGTCCCGTGGCTCGACGGACCCAAGGCGCTGGTGGAGTCGATCAACGCCTCCATCGCGAACCACAAAGCGGGCAAGCCCGCACCGACCACGCCGCCCCTCGTCACTACCGCCGCTATGGAGGAAGCATGACCGCAGACGACTTCGACCCGTTCGGCGGTGAGGACTCCGCACCCGCCTCGGAGCACGCTCCGGCGCAAGACGAGGAGGCAGTGACGACGCACTACGGGTCCGCGGATGAGTTCGTGCGCAAGCAGCTCATCAGCACCTACCGGCGCCGGGTGATCGCCTACGGCTCCGGGGGCGGCATGCGCTGGAAAGCGGCCTGGTGGGAGAGCAAGGAGGCAGTGCAGCGCATCGAAGCCCTGTGGCGGGCGTGGGAGGCCGCACGACGAGACGAGACGGACGGGCCGAGCACCTGGTGGGTCAACCACTGCGACCCGCACATGAACGTGCTCCTGTCGATGGATGGGCCGTTCGCGGACTCTCGCGACGAGAACGACGGCGGTGATCCGCTGCCCTACACGCCGCCACCGGTCGGCATGTTCGAGGACGACAACCAGCCTCCGCTCTACACCGAAGTGGTGGCAGCGCGAGACGGCGCCTTACGCTGACCCCAACCACCGGAAACAAGCGCCCTTTTCATCAAAATTGACCTTATGTCAGTTCTCGGCCCATGCCGTCTCGTGATGCATGTCGTGGCGGAATTGGACGCTCAGCGTCCCGCCGATCGATCCCCATTCGGGATGGCACTCAGCCCGGAAAGGCCCTGTGTCATGGGTCGGTGAGAAGCTGGCGCGGTGAGCACGCATTCGGGCCCCGTGCCGCGCAAAGCGCGGCTTAGCGGCAGAGATCGAACGGGATCTCCTCACGGGCGACCGGTCGAGGACGTCCTGCGCAGGCTGCCTGTGGATAACTTCCTCAGCAAGCATTCAGCTTTGACTTTCAGCCGTGTAATTCGTGACCGAAGCGTGACCCAGCTCGAAAAGCAGTCCGTTTCGGCCCCTGACGGCCCCCTGGCGGCTCAAGATCCTGTGGATAAACCAGGAGGTGTTTACCACATTTCCGCTGCGACAGAGGCGCAGAGCGGACCACTGAGTTACAGTTGTGAATGTAAACAGCCCCGATCTGCTCCTGAGCAGATTCGGTGCTCATAGGCAGATCGGGGCCGAGGGTGTCTGTGGAAGGACTCCTTGACCTTAGAGGTTCCATGGCCTCTGCGTGAAGCGGGCTCCGGCCCGTTGACGCGACGCTGCCTCCCTCATATAGAGAAGTGGAGCACGTGATGTCGAAGTCGTCACGGTCGGCCAAGCCCTCGAAGGCTGCCCTGTCGAAGGCGGGAAGGACCCTCGCGTCCGACTCGTCCGGCAAGGCCGCCAAGTCGAAGGCCGGCTCGACCCTCGGAAAGGGCTAGCCCCTAAGGTCCGTGGCTCCTCCCGGAGCCACGGACCCTCGTCGACGTCTCGATGCACGGCACGCTTCCCCAACGCCCGTTCGGGCAGGGAGCTCACACATCACCATGTCATTCACGTTCAACGAAGCAGCGCTTCGCCGCGAATTGCAGCAGCAGGTCCAGTCGACCCTCGACGATGTCGCCCGCAAGCGGAGCCGCGCGCTCGCGGCTCTGCACGGCCGCTATGCCGGTCGACCGGTCAGCGAGATCAAGCCCGCGCTTCAGCGCATCTTCCGCCAGGACGGCGGTGACCTCACCGATCCGGAGCTGAGCCAGTACGCGGAGGCGATCAGCTCCGGGACCAGGATCACCTTCACGGCCGAGAAGGTGCGGTGGTAGTGATGGTGCGCAGAGTCACTCCCTCCCAGCTTCGCAGCATGGTTCGCCAGGCCGAGCAGAAGCAGCGGCAGGCCATCAGTAACTACAACCGGGAAGTCCGCAACTACAACAACAAGGTGCGCCAAGCGGTCAGCACGTACAACCGCGAGGCGTCCGCCCACAACTCGCGTGTCCGCGCCAACCGCCAGCGGCTCGAGCGGGAACTCAGCAAGCTGCGGTCCCAGACGCACTCGTCGACGCGCTATGTCACCTACACCCGATCGGTGTCGACGTTGCAGCGATCCTTCGCCGACGTGGAGTCGGCAGCCACCGAAGGCGCCTGGTCAGACTCGCGCAACTTCCTCGACCTGGCAGAGGGCGAAGCCGCCAACAGCGTCGCAACCCTCAATGCACTGTTGGCTCCGTCAACCGATGACGAGGATCAAGAACCGGAGCTTCGGGTGACGTCGCTCACCAACGAACTCGCGAGCATCGACCCGGAGTTGCAGGACCGGTGGAACGGCGCACTGTTCGCCTTGAGCCCGCAGAACCCGGACGCAGCCCGGCACTTCTGCACGAGCGCCCGCGAGATCCTCGCGAGCATTCTCGATCGAGAAGCGCCCGACTCTGCTGTGAAGCAGGCAAACCCTGAGTACGTACGAACCCCGAACGGAGGCGTGTCCCGCCGCGCGAAGATCCAGTTCTTCCTCGCTCGCACCGGAAACTACGTCGCCGCGCTCGCTCAGTTCGTGGAAGACGACATCGACAGTGTCATCTCGCTCTT
Source organism: Rathayibacter sp. AY1E3 (assembly GCF_002932235.1). NCBI lineage: Bacteria > Bacillati > Actinomycetota > Actinomycetes > Micrococcales > Microbacteriaceae > Rathayibacter > Rathayibacter sp. AY1E3. The sequence continues at coordinate 25,247 of NZ_PSVN01000016.1, read as the reverse complement.
CACCGACTTCAACGCCGCAACGCACGGGGGAGCGGGACGATTCGATCTGCCGCAGCTTCAGGTGATCAAGACGCGCGTCGAGCACGCCATTCAGTTCCTGCACCGCTTGGTCCGGTGACACCCGCGGCTCGGGCCACGGGCTGAGACGTCCAATGGTCCGCGCTTGAACTCAGCGAGGCCCAGCACGACTCCCGCGTGCTGGGCCTCGCTGCGTTCACTCTGCAGTGAGGAGAACGGGGGCGAGATCGTCGCGGCGGATTCCCGAGAGCGTACGGAGGTGCCCGGTGACCCTTTCCGCGAACTGCGGGCACTCGGCCCCGCGGAGAGCGTCAGCGAGGGGTCTGCCATCCCTGTCTCGCCAGTAAATCCGCTGCTTGTCCGTCACACGCTGCACGTGTGAGGGCGCTCCGTCATCGATGAGGATGAAGAAGTCATCCGCGCGGTAGACCTCGTAGAGCTCGTCCTCGCTGTCCGAGAATCCGCCGTCGTTGGTCAGCAAGATATCCGCGCCGGCCGCGAGCGCAGCAGCGTGGACGTGGCGATCGTGAGGATCGGTGCCGTTGTACGGAACGGTGGCGTCGAAGTCACCAAGGACCTCATCGACACATTCGACGATCTTCGCCCGCTTTTGAACGATCAGCCGGCCGGGCGCCTCGGGGTGCAGGCGTCGCAACGAGTACTCAACCTCCGCCAGGACGTCCTCACTCGTCACGATCGAGAACATCCGACCGGTCTCCGCGCGAAGCATGAACAACCAGTCCATCAGCGTGCGCGACATGAGAATGTTCGCGTCAACGAAGATGCGCTGGGTCATGGCGCGAGCTTACTGGGCGGCGTGAAGCTCCAGCTCGTCGTCGATCTGACGCAGCTCCTTAAACGCTGCTGCTCTCGCTTCGCTTCGCGCGCGAAGGAACTCTTCGATGTCCGCCGACTTGAAACGAGTGTGAGTGCCAACTCTGATCGACGGGACGAGTCCCTCCCGCGCCATCTTCATGAGCGTGGGGCGAGATACTCCGACGAGATCGGCAGCGACCGTCGATGTGAGCTCCTCGGGCCGTGACGCGATCGAGAACGATGCGCCTTCCGCGGCCTGCTCGAGTATGAACCGGAGGAAGCTCGACACGTTCTCCTGGAGAGGAATCGTGCGGTCGCCGACCTGCACGGAGAAAGTTGTGATCTGCTCATCGCACGCGTCGCGAACGACCGCAGCGGCTTCATTTCGCACGGCCCGGGTGTTTGCTGGTGCCGTGATCGCAAGCGTTCTAGACATGTCCTTCATCCTCCATCACGCGTCTCAACTGATCTGCGCAGGTCCACGTTACGGCGTTTCAGTTGTAACTGCAAAATTTTTCCGCGGTGATCAGAAGTTGCACAACACACGATCGTGCGTCGGTCCATCCCATCAACGACAACTAGTCGACGGCCCTTCGCCCCGAGCAGCAACCTGCGCTGACCTGCGCGGGCGCCAAATCACCCGTGGGCACAAAACGAGGCTGCGGTCGAAGCGACCGGCGTGCAGTTGGAGCAACCGGTTTCGCTAGAGCAAACCGCTCCGCCGCGCGACCTCCGATAATCGACGTTATGTCAGTTTGTTCGCACACACCCCGCTCGACGGGCTCCGAGGTGTGGTTGCACACGAGCTTCGGAACCCGTCGGAGTCCCGCCGGCTAGGCGCCGGGTGCGAGGCCGAGCTGCGTGAGGATGCCGAGCTCGTCGCTGCTTCCCCAGCGCTCGGCGAGTTTGCCGTCGACGAAGGTGCTGATCTGCATGCCGCGGATCTTCACGGACTTGCCCGTCGGCGCGTGGCCCTGGAACACACCGGTCTGCGTGCCGGTCAGCGTGTAGGCGAACGCGACGCTGTCGTCGTCCGCGACGAGCTTCTCGACCTCGAGTGCCATGTCGGGGAACGCGGTCCGCAGGTCGCCGAAGAACGCGGCGTATCCCTCTGGACCGGGTGCCTGGCCGGGCGCCGGGTCGTGATCGACCGAGTCGGGCGCGACGAGTGCGTCGAACGCGGCGAAGTCGCCGGCGTTGACCGCCTCACCGAAGGCCTGCTGGGAGGCGATGTTCTGCTCGCGAGTCATGTGCTGTCACCTGTTCTGCACCGGTCCGGTGCCTCGAGGAGTGGTGCGGGTCGTCAGCGACGGTACGCAAGCCCGTCGAAGGCGGTATAGGGCTTGCGCGCTCCCCCGGGCGCTTCCCACTGCCGCTTCTCATAAGCGAGATTATGTCAGCTTGCTGAGGTTCAGCTAGTCATAGCCGGCCCTCCAACCGGCCGCCCGAAGAGGGAGGCGCGGCAATGGCAGCACCGGCACCTCTACGCCACACATGATCAAACCTCGCAGCCACCACTGCACGCGCACCAGCCGCTGCTCATTCGGACAGGCTCTCGCCCAAACCACCCCTTCACATCACATACATCGGTTTGTGGATACTCACGTCTAAGTGAAGTACATCCCACCTCACAGGTCGCACCCTAATTGGCGAACTGGCTAGCGACTAAAGCGCGGGCTGGTCCTCCGAGATCAGCCGCGCAATAGGCGCTTGCCGGGCTTTGACCTCTCTTATTGTTTTTGTGTCTCCTCGCGACGGTCGCGACGGCGCGAATCTCCCCAAGCAACAAGACTGGCCGCAAAACCTCCCGCAAGACCGAGCAGCACACCGAACATCAGCGTGCGAGTGTTCTGATTTGCGCGCTCCGGCATTGAATCTTCGTACTCAATCACGTACGGAACAAAGTCCGAGGAATGGCCGGACGGTGAGGGGTTGCGTGTTTCACACTCTTGACCTGCGAACTCTGTCGCTTCGGCCTCGGAACGCAGCTGCTGGTCGAGCTCGTCGAGCGCCTCGGCTCGGGTGCGCAGCATTGCCTTCTGATCCACCGTTCCAGTGTCCCGATAGCCGCCCCGTCACCGGGCATTTCATCGGGCGGGTCTTACGGGACACTGCCGCCCGCGCCGACGCGCGGCACATGTCAGTTCTCGAGGTCCTCTGCACAGATCTTCAAGGTCGTCTGCACAACCATCGGAGCCGTCTTTCGGAGCCTACGCCGGCGTCGGAGAGCTGCGTATCTAGGTGCTCTTGCGTCCGAGGACGCGGAGGCCGTCTGGTCGCACCTCACCCGTGGGCGAGACGTGTCGGTAGAGCGTCTGGCGGGAGATGCCGAGTTCTTTGCAGAGGGCACCGATGTTCGTTTCCGGCTTGCCCATCGACGCCATAGCGAGTCGCACCTTGGCGGGCGTCATGGTGAACGGGCGCCCGCCGACCCGACCGCGTGCTCGAGCGGACGCGAGGCCCGCCATCGTGCGTTCGGAGATGAGCTCGCGCTCGAACTCGGCGAGGGCAGCGAAGATCCCGAAGACCAGCTTGCCGGCAGCGGTGGTCGTGTCGATCGCCGCCCCCTGACCCGTCAGCACCTTCAACCCGATGCCGCGCGCGGTGAGGTCATGGACCGTGTTCACCAGGTGGTGCAGGTCGCGCCCGAGCCGGTCCAGCTTCCACACCACGAGCGTGTCCCCCTCGCGCAGTGCCTTCAGGCATGACAGCAGACCCGGCCGATCATCCTTCCGGCCGGACGCGAGGTCGGAGTACAGTTGCGCGTCCTCGACGCCGGCCGCGAGCAGCGCATCGCGCTGCGGATCTGTGGTCTGCGTTCCATCGGTCTTCGAGACGCGCATGTACCCAACGAGCATCACGGACCCCTGTCACTTATACGGCCGAATACGTGACACGGTGCTGATGGGATGGCGCGCCGAGCGAAGGCGTCACGTAACTTGTCACTCATTCTAGGTCTCGTGAACGGCCGAAATCAGGTTCCGTGACGGCGGGTAGTCGCGTACGCGGCCTGGGCGCACCGGCCAGAGCGTCGTACGTTGGGCGCATGCACGCGCGACCCGACTCTGGCCGTGAAAGGCGACTCCTCTGGCGGGGTCTGCTCGCTCTTGCAGCCGCCGTGATCCCGCTCTCCGGTTGTGCCGCTGACATTCCTGGGCCGTCACCAACCTCGCCCATTGTCGCTGCAGCACGGCAGGACACGCGTCCGCTGTTTGACGAGGCGATGGCGGTGGACGCCGTGCCTGGCGTGCGAGAGGTGGCACGGGCGACGGAGGACTGGTGCTTCGGAGAGGGAGGATCCGATCAGATCGGCGAGTCAGGGTCAGTTATCACGACGGTCTGCCGACTCGACGGAGGAATCGTCTACGCGGTGGACGGCGCCGATCAGCTCGTAGCGGCCGAAGCCGTCGACAGATTCCTCGCGACCAACGGAATCCACGGCACAGGAGTGAGAGTCGTTGATTCTCTGGTCGGCGTCGACCTACTGCAAAGCGGCGACATCTCCGGTGGTGGTGGTCGTGGGCTTCCCGGTGGAGGTGCCAACGGGACGGCTACCGTCCGGTGGACTCTCGTCGCCGCCTCCCGATTGCAGGTCGATGGCCTCCCGCTCCCTCAGGGCTTCAACCGTCAGTCCTACGAAGGGTCGATCACCGAGTCGACTCCAGCGGATGTGCGCGCAACGGATGCCTCTTTCGCCCTGACTGTCGATTTCGGTTGGCGATATTTCGCGGGTACCGGTGACGGGTCCCTTTCCTCGCCCTGACGGCTAAGCGATTCCCATGCGAGACGGACCGCAGAAGGTCGGTCTTGCGCGATGCTTCGATGGCCTAGAGGCTGGATCCGCGACCGTTCGACCAGCGTCGCCTTGGCTCGACAGCAAAGGAGATCGCTCTGACTGAGGACGCGGTGATCCTGGTTCCCACCTACTACGACGTCGCATGGATCGTCTTCTCGATCCTCAGCGTCGCTCTTCCCATCGTCTCGATCGTGACTCTCATCACGACGAAGACCCTCACCAACGCTGCGCGCGTCGGGTGGACCGTCGTGGTCGTGCTCCTGCCGATCTTGGGCTCGGTGGCGTGGCTCATCACCCTGTGGGCGAGCCGTCGGTTCCGTGTTGCTGATCAACAGGTACTCGATCACCTGTAACAGCAGCTCGGCTGGCGACATGTCCCAGGTATGAGCCCACCACAGTCCGACCGCGAGGCGAGCTTCTCCGAGCTGTACGAGCGCGAGTACGTCAGCGTCGTCCGGTTCCTGAGGCGTCGCACTGACCCCGAGCGCGCCGCAGACCTCGCGCACGAGGCATTCCTGATCGCCTGGCGCCGACACGACACCGCGCCATCGGAAGACGAGCCCACGCGTGCGTGGCTGTTCACCATCGCCCGCAACTGCCTCCTCAACGACCTCCGCAGTCAGCACCGCACCGCCGCCCTCGCGATCCGGGTCGCCGCTCACACCGACGCGGCCGCGCGGTCGCCGGAGGACGCGATCGCGACCCGGCTCGACCTCTACCAGTCCTGGCAGCAGCTCACACCGCAGCACCAGGAAGCGATCGCGCTGACGGCCTGGGAAGGGCTCGACTCTCCCTCCGCGGCCGGAGTGCTCGGCATCACCGCTGTCGCCTTCCGACTCCGACTTCACCGAGCACGCACCGCGCTGCGGGCGTTACTCGATCCCCCCTCACGCCAGCACCACGCCGACTCGCCCGCCTTGGAGGCATCATGACCACGCCCGAACTCCTCGCCACGAAAGACCTCGACCCGGCCGCTCAGTACGAGCTCGACGGCCCGGCTCGCGAGGCCGCCGCTGCGCGGCTCCAGATGATCCTCCACAGCGACCCGGTGACCGCTCGAGAGCCCGCCGCTCGGCGCCCTCGGGGATGGCAATTCGTCCTTCCCGCCGGGGTCGGGGCGGCAGCGCTAGGAGTCGCTCTCGCCGTCCTGCCGTCCGGTGTCGACTCCCGCGCGTACGCCTCCTGGACCTCCACATCGGACATTGCCAGCGCCTCCGACCTGGCCACCGCCGGCGAGGCCTGTGCGTCAGGTGACGCGGAGCAGCTCGGTCAGCCGGCGATCGGGGAGCGGCGCGGCAACTGGGTGATGGTCTCCTACACGACGCCCAGTCAGCGAGCGTGCCTCATCGAGATTCCGGTAGGGACGAGCACTGCGGGAAGGGCACTCGTCAGTTCCACTGGAAGCGAGGGCGGCTTCGCGCCGCTCGCTGAGGAATACACGCAGGGAGGCATCAGTCAGTTCGCGGGCGAGAACCTCCCGCCCGCCGTCTTCACCCGCGGCGACGTCGGCTCGGACGTGACCGGGCTCACCATCCGCACCGGCGACGGCACGAGCGTCATCGCCACGATTGCAGACGGCCACTGGGCAGCGTGGTGGCCGGGAACCGGCCTCACCGAGGGAGGCGAGACTGGCCGCGGCGGACCGGAGCCCACCTTCACAGTCACGCTCACCCTCCGCGACGGAAGCACCATCACCGACGCCAGAGAATCCTTCAACCAGCCCTAGTCGGCTCGTGAATCTTCGCGGCCGACGTTAAGAACGAGCCTCGGCCGGACACGTCGACAGTGACGAGCAATCACCGAGGGGGAACCGGCATGGACGATCTGGTGCGACGAGCTGCGCCGCTGGCGCTGGGCGAGGATCCGGCGGCCGCCGAAGCCGCGCGTGGCATTGCCCGGGCAGTGGCCGAGAGCCGTCCGCCGCGACGCGCGTGGTTCCGCTCCGGAGTCGGAGTGACGGTTCTGGCGATCGGGTTGGTCGGAGTCGGGACCACGGCCGCCGTCGCGGGGCCGTCGCTGCTGCAGTGGGTGGGATGGACTCCTGACGTCGCTGTGCAGCGCACGTTCGAGCTCGCTGAGGGTGCCGACATCGGAACGTGCGCGGTCGTCGCCCGGATCCAACCGGAGTACGGCGGCGGGCTCTCTATTGAGGAGACCGACGAGCTGACCGAGAGGGCCCGCGAGTTCCTCGCGCAGCACGACTGGGATCCGGTGATCGCCCGTGTCACTCCGGAGGACATCGAGGCGGCCCTGGCATCGAATCAGGCGGGGATCGATGAAGCGAACGTCGCGGCGGAAGCCGCCGGCCGGCCGGCAGACATCCCCGACGCGACCCCCGGGGTGATCGCCAGCTCCCTCATGGGCGACGAGATCCGGGAGGTGCTCGAGGAGGCCGGTTACTTCACGACCAGCACCTCCATCGAGATGGCGGGCCAGTGCGACAGCGAGTCCCTCGGAACCGACGAGTGATCGCGCGACGACGCCGGTCCGACCAGGATGCAGCACTCGAAAGCCTTCACGCCGCGAACGCAGCTGACCTACTCAGCTACTTCGGCCGACGAGTCGCCGTTCCCGCTGATGCCGCTGACCTTCTCAGTGAGACCTTCATCGTCGCGTGGCGACGCATCGAGCAATTGCCCGCCGACCCCGAGCGGGCACGCATGTGGCTCTTCGGCGTCGCCCGCCGAGTCCACTCGAACGCCGCACGAGGAGCCATCCGACACGACGATCTCACACAGAAACTCCGCCAGCACTTCGACAACCACCCAACCGATCCCGTCAACGCAGACACCCTCGACATCCGCGCAGCCCTGAACTCCCTTCCGGAAAACCAGTCCGAACTGATCCGGCTTATCCTCTGGGACGGCTTCACCCTCCCCGAAGCCGCAACAATCCTCGGAGTGAGCGAATCGACCGCACGCGGCCGACACCAACGAGCCAAACTCCGACTTCAAACTCTCCTCCGACTAGGCGAACCCCATCGAGGTTCCACCAACAAGGACCTCCGATCATGACCAGCGCTCCCGCTTCGGCAACTCCGACGACCTCGACCGCCGCACCCGAAGCCTCACTGGACACCTTCATCACCTGCTCCGGAGTCGGATTCACCACCGCGATCGCAGCCCTCGTTCTCATGCTCAGCAGCTTCATGGTCGCCACGGGCGTGACCGATTCGGACCCCTCTGAAGGAGTTTTCGGTATCGCGTTCGGTGCGGTCGGCGTCGGAACGTGGATCGCCCTCGCCGGCGTCGCCGCTCACATTGCGGTGCGGAGACATCCGCGTCAGCGCGTCCCGGTCGCCTCAACTCCTGCCGTAGTGAGCCTCGCCTGGTGTGGACTGGCCATCTCCCTGTTCTCCTTCTTGATAACGGACGTCCTCGGCCCTCTGTCGATGACCTGGTTGTCCTCCATCGACTACCTCCTACTCGCGCTCCACGCCGTCCTTCTGACCGCAGGCACCATTCCGGCAGGGCTCGGGTTCCTGGCGACCGGCATCGTTCTCCGAAGGATCCGTTCCCGCCGCAAGCGGGCTGCGCTCGAGCTCGAGCCATCCCGGTGAACGACCCCCTACCGGACGCCAGCTAGACCATCGCTGACCGGGCGTCGTTAGGACGGATTCTGCTTCGGTGACGGGAGCGGGAGCTACAAGTCAGTCGCACCGAGCGGCGTGTCCGTCAGCCGGCGTGTGAGCGCGTCCCGCGCGGCCGTGAGCGAGGCGATCGTGGGACGGTCCAGGCGAGGGCCCGTGATGTCGCTGAACGGACTCTCGGTGTCGGTGCGCGCGGAGACGAGAGCCGCGTACTTGGTCGCAGCGCTCTTGACGACGGCGGCGGCGCTCTCGATGCGGCCGCGTCGGCTCTTCTTCCCGGAGGCGAGCTCGGCGTGCTTCTTCAGCGCGTCAACGAGCTTGCGGTGGGCGGATTCGATCTTCTTCGACATGGCCCCATGCTCGCGCGGCGATACCGGCCGCTCAACGAGCAGGGGTCCGTTAGGAGATCCTCGTACAGGGCAGTCCCGAGTCGGCTCGTTCATGGCCTCGCGTCGGAGACGCAGTAGCCCGAAAGTCCTGATGGCGAGCGTCAGTCGGGAAGGCTTTGCCAGACGATCGACTCGACGGGTTCGCCACCCGGAGCACACTCGTCTGGCACACCGTCCAGCGCGAGGTAGCCGCCTCCGCCTTCGACGAGCTCACCCGAACTCACCGAGCCGAAACCAGGGACGTCGATCATCTGGCCGTCGTCGCTGAGACGCGAACCAGCCGGGAACTTCAACGGGAACGTCGTCTCTCCCACACTCACCGCCAGGCAGCCCTGATCGGTCGTCGTGAGCGTCCCAGTGAAACTCGCCTCCATCACGGCACTCGGGGTCGCGGCAGAGACCATCGCCGTGACGCCCTGTGCCCTCTGCACCGAGATCCCAGAGCTGGAGCAGGCCGCAAGAGTCGCGGCCGAGACTGCGCACACCAGCACCGTGACGATCCTTCTCACGGCAGAAGCCTCCCACTCGGGCGCTCTCCGTGCTACCTCGCTGCTCACTAGCCGTACTGGCCAGACTGTGCCGGTGGCCGGTCCCCATACGGAACGGCGAAGCGGCGCCCGGTCGTGTGTGCAGGGGACCTTGAACATCTGAATACCCACGGTCGTCTGCACGAGCGCCGCGTTGACGCGAAGAACCGTGCAGACGAGCGCGAGAATCGACACACGTCGAGACGCCATCTTCGGCGGCCGGACGACGACCCCCTAACGGACAGCACCGGAGTAAGGCAGCGTGAATGAGCGACGACTCCTTGGCACGATCACGGACACTGGCTTGGATGAGCACATGCAGACGCTCATCCCCCTGTCAGGCCGCGAGCTGTGGACCACGACTCATGGCGCCGGCACCGATGAAGACACGACGATCGCGATCGATCGCGGACTGCACGTCGCGCGCTGCTCGGTCCGCACCATGGTGCGCCCCGGGACTCGCGTCGGACCCCGCGGTCACGTACACGGGATGGTGACCGACCCCGTGACGATCGCCTCCCTCGCCGCCGACTGTCTCCTCCTCGGCACGCTCCCCACAGACTCCCGAAAGCGCGATGGGGTCGCCGTGATCGAGGAAGTCGAAGCTCGTTCGCTCGCTCTCGCCCAAGACCGAGACGGATGGACCGTCTCGGTACTCCCTGTCGAGGGGATCGACTACGCCCTCTTCTCGCGCACCATCCCGGAGGGCACGATCGCACATGCCGACCTCGGATGGGCCGTCATCGCCATGTGGAGCACCGGCAGCGTCTACGACGGACCTCTACGACGAGCGGACATCAATCCGGAGGATCACCTGCCCGACCGGTAACCCATCCCCTTACGGGACACCGCAGGTGGCATCCACGCAGGACTTCAGTCCTCGGAGATGTAGCCGGTTTCGGGATCGATCTGCGAGAGGAAGCTGTCGATCATCGGGCGGATTTGCGCATCTGTCGGCGGAGAGTCCCCTGACCAGCTGGATCCGAAACCGTACCCAGGGTTGGGGCCACTAGCCCATGAGAAGTGGATCCCATCAGGCCTGGCCGTGACCTCGAACGTCTCGCCATCCACGACAACAACACGCGAGCTGGTCGACATGCGGCCATGGTTGCACGAGACCGAAGCACTGAGCGATCCTCTTTCGGACACCACCCGACGCCCGAACTTGCGACAGATGGAACGCTCGTCTAGGTCGATCAGCGGGCGGGGTGCCGCTGGCTAGGGTGGGCGCATGCGTACGTGGGATTTTTACCTCTCGGGTCAGGAGGTGGTATCGAACGCTTGGGGCTCGGAGGTGACTCAGCAGTCCGCGCTCGACGTGAATCTCCTCGAGGGGCTCCTGCGCGGACCGAACCCGGAGCACGGCGATGTGGAGATCGCGGTGCCTCTCGCCCGGGTCGTGCACGAAGAGTACGAGGCCCACGGCACCCATGGCTCACCGCTCAGCAATGACGACTCACGCTTACTCGTCCGCGCGTTGAAGGCGGTCCTCGCGCGCCTTGGCATCGACACCTTCGATCCACCGTTCCGTGACTTCGAGACGTTCCGCAAGTATTGGCAGGCGAACGATGGGTACGGCAGCTGGCAGGCCAGGCGCAGCATGCTCAATGAGCAGTTCGATGCACTCCACGAGATGCTCGACGAGCGTGAGACCGACTCGCTCGCCGGCGCACTGGCCGATCCCATTTCGCCGCGAAAGGCCACCGGATGGCAGCGCGTCGATGGGGAGCTGAACGAGATGCGGCGACACTTCCGGGCAGCTCGGACGGAGCAGGACTACTCGAACGTCGGGAACGACGCGGTGGCCGCCCTCGAAGCGCTTTCCGCGGCCTCCTACGAGCACGCACGGCACGGTGAGCCTGGCGTCGATGAGCCGCCGATCCCCAGCACGAAGGCCCGCCTTGGTCGAGTGGTTGAGGTCGAACTACCTGGGTCCGAGAACGCCGAGCTGCGCAAAGTCGTTCGTGCGGCCATCGAGCTCGCGCAGGCCATGAAGCACCGCCGGAACGGCGATCGGCGCTCGGCAGGCATGGCCGCAGACGCGGTGTTACTCGTCGTGAATCTGGTCCGACGACTTCGGTGACCTGCGACCCGGCCCTCGTCGCGATGACGGATTCCCGTACGGAACGCGCTAAGCCCACCGCCGATCGGCCCAGGGAGCAGGCTTCACGCCTGCCGGCACGGCGAGGCTGAGACCTCGCAGGGTGAGGAAATGACTGCACAATTTAGAATTAGCTTTTTTACTATTCCGAGTTGAGGAGAGATTATTGATAGGGCACAAATAATGAAAGATGATAAGTTATTTTCGAGAAGAATTCCGAAGTCGGGCAATGGGGCTCGAGTGATTGCATGGATCGTTAACCCGGTTATATGCGCCGCTTTTCTCGGAATAGTCGGGCCGAATTGGAACTGGTCGCTTACAGATTTAATTGTTCTGTGCGCACTTCTAGTCACTATTGTTTTAGCGGTGCGGGCAAGACTGTTCGGAGTCTATGTGAGTCAAAACTCTGTCGTAATACGCTCCTGGTTTCGCTCTCATACTCTGGCCCGAGAATCAATTCTCTTCTTTAGCGAATCGCCCTACGCGGGCTTCATATCTGGCGGGTCAAACTTCCTTCCCGGGGATACTTCACCTCTGCGGATGTTGTTCTGTTCATTCTTCACAAACAGCACGCCAAGACTTGTGCAATATCCGGTAACGCTCTCGACAAGAAGAGGGGCGGACCGCTTAGGAAGCGATATTTTCGATGCAACCCGGATCGATTACATCAGCGACCGCGAGCACTTCAGCGACAAACCGGACCACTAACACTTCCGATTGAAGCTCCTCCGGGGGACCCAGTGCGCCGCCGGCGATCTGGATCCGGCCACGCTCTTCCCCGCGCCGGCGTTCCGCTGAGCGATCCCCCAACGGAACGGGTGCCCTCGCGCTCTCCGCTGCGGCGATGAGGGCCGGTGCTCTGGAGTTCAGGCGAAGTAGGGTGGGCGAAACGCAACGGGGGACGCCATGGGCCACGAACGACCGACCTACAGATTCAAGATCGGTGCGGTCGCGGTCGCACTCATGGCCCTTCCTCTTCTCGCTGGGTGTGCGCAGCAGGACACCAGCATCTACGACGACCCGACCGTGTACTCGGACTACGACAGGGCGCAGCAGGAGCAAGACGCACTTCCCTCGCTCGAGAACCTCGGCGACAAGCTCGATCCCGACTCGATCCGGTTCGCCGGCTCGGTCGAGGGCCTCGACTTCTACTTGGCCCTACCTCGCGAGGGAGCCGGACACTGCGTCATCGTCAACGAGGGCGACGAGCCGGTGAGTGGCTGCGGCGAGAAGCTGTCGAAGCAGAACGACTGGACGGTACAGATCCACCCTGACGACGCCGTACCGGGCGACGCCACCGGCGATGGCTGGACCCAGCTCGGCAAGAACCTGTCGGTCCGCGCAAGCTGACAGCGGGAGCACGCTCTCCCTTGATCCGCGGCACGCGGCGGAGAGCAGCGGCCCGACCGCATAGCGACCCGCTGAACGATCCCCATACGGGACGCAGGATTAGCTGAACTCGGCGCTGCTCAAGATCTGCGGACGAGCGTCGGAAGAACGCTGTGGTCGACGGTCTCGACGACAGCTGCGGTGACGACGGGCCCGACGGTGAAGCGGCGGGGTGGCGGATAGTTTCGCCGAGAAGGCGCCCGCGCAGCTCCACGAGGAGCGCGACGATCCGGGTTCGCTTCTCAGGTCGCCGCCCCTACTCCTCGGGGGGCCTGAAGACGCGGCCAGCCGGGGTCGTGAGACGCATGACGACGGCGGCTCGTGCCCCACATCTCCCGCATTACGGGTCCATGTAGCCTCTGCGCGCATCGAGGCCCTTTTGTATACCACCGCCAGCGAACGTTTCGAGGTGTATGCCCTTCTGCGCGGTCACTACAGCTCAGAGGGAGGTTGTAGCATCGTGGAAACCTGCCCGAAACGGTATTTGGGATACAAAAGAGGAGTCCTCGCGGTGACCATCACTCTGGAGCCGCTTTCCCCCTCGCCCTGCTGGGAGCTACACATGTCTGCTGTATCCCGCACCACCGCTCCGCCCGCTTCAGGCCACACGGTCGCCTCCGTCCTCGACTCCATCGGCTTCACCCGCGCGCAGTTCTGGATCTTCCTACTGATCCTCGCCGGGGAGTTCTTCAACACCCTCGAGCAGAACTCGGTGGGTGCCATGGGCAGCCACATCAAGGAGACGCTGCAGATCGGCGACGTCCAGCTCACGACGATCAACACCGCCACGGTCATCGGCGGACTGATCGGCCGCGTGCTGGCCGGCTACCTCGCCGACCGCTACGGCCGCCGCTTCTCGCTCAGCCTCAACCTGCTGATCTACACGCTCGGCGGCCTGCTCAGCGCCGTCGCGATGAACTACGAGATGCTGCTCGTCAGCCGCCTGATCGTCGGCATCGGCATCGGCGGCGAGTTCATGATCGGCCTGGTCATGCTCTCCGAGATGGTCTCCACCCGCTTCCGCGGCACCGCGATCGGCGCCGTCAACGTCGGCGCCGGGGGCCTGGGCAACTTCCTCTCCTACGGCCTGTTCCTGCTGCTGCTCGGCCCGCTGGAGACCCCGCTCGGCGGCCCCGACTCCGTGTGGCGCTGGTCGTTCGTGATCCTCGCCGTCCCCGCGCTGCTGGTCGTCTTCTACCGCCGCAAGCTGCCGGAGACGCCGCGCTGGCTGCTCTCGCAGGGCCGCACGGAGGAGGCGAACCGCTCGCTCGCGATCCTCGCCTCGAACTCGCTCACCCCCACCGCCGCCCGTCCGCCCGTCGAGCTCTCGCCGGACGACCTGCCGCCCGTGAAGATGTCGGCCTCGCCCGCCGCGGTGTTCAGCCGCCCGGTGATCCGCCGCACCGCCGCCCTTGGCGTCGCGTCCTGGATGGCCTTCGGCTCGCAGGTCACGCTGAACTTCCTGATGCCGACCCTGCTGGTCGAGCGCGGCTACTCCGTCTCGGAGAGCCTGCTCTACACGATGATCATGAACATCGGCTCGCTCCTCGGAGCGACCACCGCAGCCCTGATCGCCGGTCGCGTCGGCCGTCGCACCGCCGTCGGCGCCGCCGGAGTCCTCGGCTGCCTCACCGCGCTCGCCTTCGCCGGCTTCGGGAACGGCACCGCTGCGATCCTCGTGCTCGGCGCCCTCTTCCAGTTCTTCACGATGGTCACCAACACGACCCTCGCCACCTGGACCGCCGAGATCTTCCCGACCGCGATCCGCGCCTCCGGAGCCTCGATCGTCAACGGCATCGGCAACATCGCCGGAGCGGTCATGCCGTTCCTCGCGGTCGCGCTCTACGGCTCGTTCGCCTTCGCCGGCGTCTTCGGCCTCGCCGCCGTGATGTACGCGGTGCTCGTCGTCGCCTCCCGCTTCGCCCCGGAGACCCGGGGTCGCTCGCTCGAGGACGTCAACGAGAACGCGATCGCCGCCGCCCACTGACCCACCCCGCCCCCTGGCGCTCCGGCACCGTTGGGCGCAACCATCCACCGGACAGCACCACAAGGAGCACCATGGACACCCTCACCGTCTCGGCCACCGCCAACGGACTCAACTACCTCCCCGAGTACGTCGCCGACGTCGGCGGCCTGTTCGCCGAGCGCGGCCTCGCCGTCACCGCCACCGCCTGCGACCCCTGGACCGGCGTCCTCGACGACCTCGACTCCGGCGCCGCCGACCTCGCCCTCGGCGGGCTCTGGGTGCCCGGGATGTACGCCGGAACGAGCCGCGAGCTGATCGTCGTCGGCCAGCTCAACCACCGCTTCCCGATGACGATCGTGGCCCGCGACGGCTCCGGACCGGTCGGGCTGGACTGGCTGGCCGGCAAGGTCGTGCTCGCCCCGGGCGCCGGCGGCAGCGCGCCGTTCGAGTTCACCGCGGGCCTGATCCGCGAGGCCGGGCTCGACGTCTCCGCCACCCGCTGGGCGCGCGACCTGTCCACGGCGATGATGCTGGAGCTCTACCGCGACGGCCTCGGCGACGCGATCGTGCTCGACCTGCTCTCGGCGAAGGAGCTCGTCGCGGCCGGCGGCGGGCAGATCGTCTTCCGCCACCTCGACGCGGGCGTGATGCCCAACAGCGTCTACTACACCCGCACCGAGCGGGTCGAGGAGCTCGCCGACCGCACCGAGCGCTTCGTCGACGCGATCGAGACGGCGATGCAGAGGATCACCGCGGGTGAGGCCGGCGCCGAGATCGACGCGGTGCTCGCCGCGCGCTGGCCCGACCGCGACTCGGCGCTCCTGCACGAGGCCGCCGACGAGATGGCCGCCGGCGGGGTCTGGGACACGACCGTGATCGACGAGGCCGCCTCCGACCGCTGGATGCGGATCCTCGCCGAGGCCGGCCTCGTCACCCGCGCCCCCTCGCTCGCCGAGCTGACCGGCCGCGCGACGGTCGGCGCGCGCTGATGACGCTCGTCCTCGCCTCCGAGCAGATCGCCGGGCTGCTCCCCGACGTCGACGTGCTCGGCGCGGTCGAGCAGGTGTTCGCGGACCTCGGCTCCGGGGCGCTGCACCAGGGCGCGCCGACGGCCCTCGCGGGCGAGGACGACGGGCTGATCCTCCCGATGGCGGTCCGCTCCGATGCCCTGGGCCTGGCCGCCGTGAAGCTGATGGCGGACCTACCCGGAAACGCAGCGCGCGGGCTGCCGACGCAGCGCTCGACCATCCTGGTCACCTCGCTGCTCACCGGGGAGTGCGTGGCCGTCCTGGACGGCGCGCTGATCACCCGGGCGCGCACCGCCGCCGCCTCCGCGGTCGCCACCCGGCACCTCGCCCGGGCGGACAGCCGGGTGCTCGGGCTGATCGGCGCCGGCAACCTCGCCGTCGCGCACGTCCGCGCGCTGCAGGCGGTGCGCGACCTGGACGAGATCGTGGTCTGGTCGCGGTCGGACGCGACGCTCGACCGGTTCGAGGAGGCGGTCGGGCACCCCGTGACCCGCGCCGCGGATCCGCGGGCCGTCGCCGAGTGCTCCGACGTGCTCTGCACGCTGACGCCGTCGGTCGAGCCGATCGTGCACGGGGCCTGGCTGCACGCCGGCCAGCACGTGAACGCCGTGGGCGCCCGTCCGCGGCCGGAGCACCGCGAGCTCGACTCCGCGGCGATGGCGCTCGGCACGCTCGTCGTCGACAGCGCGGCCACCGCGCGGGCGAAGTCCGGAGACCTCGTCCTCGCGATCGCGGAGGGCGCCCTCGACGCGGCGGCCGGGCTGCTCGAGCTCGGCGACGTCGTGGCCGGCACCGCTCCCGGCCGCACCCGGGACGACGAGATCACCGTGTTCGACTCCGTCGGCCTCGCCGCGCAGGACCTCGCGGTCGCCGCCGCGCTGATCGATCTGGCGCGGCTGCGGGACGCGGGCAGCGAGATCCGCCTGTCCGGCGTCCCCGCGGCGGCGGGCCGCTGATGCGCATCGCCGTCGTCAACTGCAACACGACCGAGTCGATGACCGAGACGGCCGCCGCCCGCGCCCGGCTCGCCGTCGGGCCGGGCACCGAGATCGTCGCGATCACGCCGAGCTGGGGCGTCGCCTCGGCCGAGGGCTGGTACGACAGCTTCCTCAGCGCCGCGGCCGTCCTGCACACCCTGGAGCGGCTGCCGGCCGGCATCGACGGCGTCGTGATGGCCGGCTTCGGCGAGCACGGCCGCGAGGGCGCGCGCGAGCTGCTCGACGTGCCCGTCGTCGACATCACGGAGGCGTCCGCGCACCTCGCGATGCTGCTCGGCCGCCGCTACGGAGTGGTCACCACGGTCCGCCGCGCGGTCGGCCAGATCGAGGACAGCCTCACCACCGCCGGCCTGATCGCGCACTGCGCCGCGATCGAGGACACCGGCCTCGGCGTGCTCGAGCTGGAGGAGGATCCGCAGGCGACCCTCGACGCCTTCGTCGCGGCGGGCGAGCGCGCGATCGCCCGCGGCGCCGAGGTGATCTGCCTCGGCTGCGCGGGGATGGCGGGGCTCGAGGAGCACTTCGGCGCGCGGCTGCCCGTGCCGGTGGTCGACGGGGTCGCGGCGGCGGCCGCGCTCGTCGAGACGCTCGTCCGGCAGCAGCTCGGCACCAGCCGGATCGACAGCTACGCCCGCCCGCTGCCGAAGGAGCGCAGCTGGCCCGGCGGCTGAGCGCGGGGCCGAGCGCGGTGGCCGGCGGACCGCACAGGCGGGGCCGAGCGTGTTGAATGGTCGCACCGGCGTCGCGAGGAGGACCGTCATGACACTCGCCAGCACCGAGGAGTCGCTCGCCAGCCAGACCTACCGGACGCTGCGCCGGCAGATCATCCTCGGCCAGCACTCGCAGGGATCGCGACTGGTCGAGGCCTCACTGGCCGCCGAGCTGCACGTCTCACGACTGCCGGTGCGCGAGGCCGTGCCGCAGCTGGCCAACGAGGGCTTCGTGCGGATGCTCCCACGCCGCTCCACCCGCGTCGCCCAGTGGAGCATCGAGGACGTCGTCGAACTCTTCGACGTCCGACTCAGCCTCGAGACCCTCGCCGCGCGGCTGGCCGCACAGGCCGTCGCCGCCGGTGCGTCACTGCAACCGCTGCTCGACGCGATCGACGCGGAGCACCGTGCCCTCGACAGCGAGGACTGGCTCGAGGTCGCCGAGACCTCGACCGTCGTGCACGAGGCAATCGTCGAAGTCGCCGGCAGCGCCCTGCTCTCCTCGCTGATGCGCGCCGTCACTGGGCGGATGACGTGGCTGTTCTACCTCACCAGCGCACGCGACCAGCGCCAGCAGTCCGACGAGCACCACGGCCTCCTCGACGCGATCCGCGCCGGCAACGACCGCCTCGCCGAGTCGATCGCCTTCACCCACATCGAGAAGGGCCGGGCGCCCTCCCTCGCGATGATCGCCGGACAGTAGCCGCCAATGTGAGGCGGTGCCCCTGCGACCGGTAAACCATCCCTTTGCGGAACACCTGCTCGTGTAGTCGTGCCGTGTGCTGCTCAACCGACGATCACGGCGGTACGCAGAGCCGGAACCCAGCTGGTGACGGCGCCGACGACACCCGAGCCGAGCATCAGCCACTGCCATCGAGCGCGAGAGGGCGTGCCGAGACGCATCGCTACGACCAGGAGAACGAGGGTTGCGAGGGCGACAGAGAACAGCGCCGGCCACGCGACACGGAACGCCGTGCACTGAGGCGGAAGGGACACCGGCGAGATCGGTCACAGTAGCGATCAGATCGAGCAGCGCCGCCTCGTCGTTGGCGACGCGGGCGGAGTGGAGCTTGGCGCCGGCTGCGTCGATGACGACGCAGTGATGGTGCCCCTTCCCCGCATCGATTCCGGCCCAAATCTGCGGCATGGCCGCTCCCTTCACTTCCCTCGTGGCGGTGATGGTCACGCCGACGTTTCCTTACGCAGCGATCTGTTCGCTTCTCTCAATTAGCGGTCGAACCATCGGGTGGACGGCGGGCGGCCATTCTTCACAAGCCGTCGCAGCGGCGATAACAGGGAAGCCATACCTGCCGTCCTCGGACGATCGACACACTACGACTGTGCCGAAACCGCCCGAGCAACAAGGTAAGGAAAACGGGTAATCCGGCCGCGTAGCGGCTCCCGCCGGCGGTGCTCCGTCACCGCTGCGCGTGCGGAGCTCGCGCCCCGCCGGAGAAACGACGTCGGTAGGCTTCGGGCAGGTGACGCTTGATCACCCCGAACGGGAGAACGACATGAACGCCGTGATCTACCGCATTCGCTCCATCGCCGCATCGCTCCGCGCGAAGTTCACCACAGCGCCGACGGCGCTGCCGAAGGATCCGTTCGGGGAGCCGCCCCGCGAGGCTCACGACCCGCACTCGTATCAGGAAGAGTCGTGGAAGGCACCTGCGCCCTCCACGATCAACTTCCACTAAAGCCATGCTCCCCGGGGGACCCTTCTATGGCTTCGAGTCAAGACCCAACACGCGATGAAGCGGTCGGTCGTCGTCTCGGCCTGAGACCCCACGGCGCCGGTCAGGGAGTCGACGGGGTCCCGGTGGATACTGGACGCCGCAGCGGGCCCGAGGGGCCGCGTGTTTGAAGCGAGGTCGTAGGACATGCCACAAGACAAGAACCTTCCCCCGTTCTTGAAGTACGCCAACAGGGTGATCGTGTTCCTCAACAACATCGGCATCACCACCGGTCCTCCGCATGTTCTGACCGTGGTCGGCCGGGTCTCCGGCGAGCCGCGGTCCACACCCGTCTCGATCGTGGTCGTGGACGGGGCTCGGTACGTGGTCGCCGGGCAGAAGATGTCCTGGGTCAAGAACGTGAGGGCTGCCGGCCGTGGCGAGATCCAGCGCGGCCGACGACGAGAGGCCGTGAATTTCACCGAGATGACCCTCGAACAGCGCGGCCCGATCCTCAGCGCGTACTGGCATCAGCACAGCCAGGGCCGAAAAGTCGCCGCTCAGATCTTCGAAGTCGGCCCGGAGTCGACCGCTGCCGATTTCGCAGCGGCCGCGCCGCGCTGCGCAGTGTTCCGCTTAGATGATCAGGACTCCACGACCCTCGCGTAAGACTCGTCACCCCTGACGCCCCGTAGACGGTCGAACAGGCGCCCTCGTATCGTGCTCGGCGTCGACTCACACGGCTACGTGCCCAACACCATGCGGACCTGTAGCGCCTTGAATAGTTCACGTGCGATGTATCGCTTGACGCTGCGCCTGATCTCGCGGACAGTTCGGCCCTCTGACGTTCGTCGCTCGACGTATGCGCGAGTGCGCGCCTCGGAGACCATCCGTACGCGAGCGATCACGTCGAGCGCGCGATTGAGCTGACGGTCACCGCCACGGTTGAGCCGGTGGCGTGTCGTGTTCCCCGATGACGCCGGAATCGGGTTCACTCCGGCGAGAGCTGCGAACGCAGCCTCGCTCCGCACCCTGCCGGGGTGGGAGTATGCCGCGACTGCCACTGCGGCGGTGACCGGGCCGACGCCGTAGATCTGCTGCAGCCCGGGCGCGAGAAGCTCGACCAGCTCAGCTAACACTTCGCGGTTGTGTCGCATCTGTCGTCCAAGATCGATCACGGTCGAGGCCAACCGGACAGCTTCAGCGCGGATGATGCGCTCAGCCACGTCGGAACGATTAGCGTCCAGATTGGCGAGTTGCTGCACACCGCGATCGGTGAGTGCCCGCCTCGTGTCGAGCCCGAAGTCCGCGGTACGAACCAACGCGTTGAGCTGGTTCCGGGCGCTCGTGCGACGAACTTCCATATCCCGGCGGGCATCAAGCGTCACTCGGAGCGCGTTGCGCAGCCCGTCGGCCTTCGGCCGAGTCAGCGCCTCGAGCTCGATTCCCATCGCCGAGGTCGCGGCAGCGATCGCGTCGATTTCATCAGTCTTGCCGCGGACACGGCTCGACTTCTTCGGCGGCCGCACCTCGCAAAACACGATCTCGTCACGCAGCAGCGCCCGACCCAACGATGCACCGTAGGAGCCCGTACCCTCCATCGCGAACAGAACCGACCCGCCCGCGATGCCTCGCACCCAGGCGATCGCTCTGTCGATCGCCGCCGCCGTCACCGCGAATGCTTTCGTTCCGAGGATCTCGCCGGTCTTAGTGGCGACGATCGCGTAGGTGTGTGTGCGGGGGTGGGTGTCGACTCCGACGACGTGGTCGTAGTGGCGGGCGACGATCATGTGGCCTCTTCTCCTCAGGGGTTCATCCAGGTGGGATGCGCCGCGGAGGCATCTCTCTAATGAGTCACGCGAGCCAGGTCGCGGACAACCTTCTATCAAGCCATCGCAGCGTCACGCCGGTACTAGCTCGCCCGGACGGACAGGTCCCCAGCAAGACACAGCGGTCAAGAGTGTGATGAGTCACGCCCGAGCGAGCCAGAACCAGCCTGACAGCCAGCACCTAGCCAGCCGAGACCATTAGAGAGTGTGAGGGGATCGCCCCTCGCGGGCCGGCTGGAAGGCCGGCCCTCCCCCACCTGCGACCCCTGCATGTGAGACCGAGATCCGACTGCTGGACGCGGCGGATCTGGGGCACACCGAGATCTGATCGTCGCTGAAGGCCGGGGTCCCGCTCCCGGCCTTCGTCATTTCTGGTCCCCACCCGGAAAGGGGCCGCCGCGGAGGGACATCTGCCCGTTCCTGCACGGATGTTCACGGTAACGTCAGCCGACTCCTCAGCGGCGAGGAGGTCGGCGGGAGCTCGTGCCCCCGCCTGCTGCCGCTCGGGGCACTCAGCGAGGACCGACCCAGAGGACGACCATGCGACGACGACACGCCCTGCTCCCTGGAGCGCTCACCGGACTGCTGCTGGCCTCCGGGCTCGTCGCCGGAGGGCCCGCCGCGGCTCCAGCGGCGGCCGCTCCGGTGGCCCCCGCTCCCGCCGCTCCCGCTCCCGCTCCGGACCGCCCCGTCGCGGCTCCGGACGCCGAGCCCACCGTGATCGAGCCGGAGGCGGACGCGACGACGCAGCAGGCCGCCCTCGCCCTCGACGCCGACTTCGTCGACGTCGAGATCCCGGCGCGCGCCCAGGTGCAGACGCACCGCGTGACGATCGCGCTCGTCGCTCCGCAGGGCACCGTCCCGGGCGGGTACACGACCGCCGACGCCGTCCGCGCCCTCGACCTCGTCGACCGGTTCTACTCCCGCGAGACCAGCGGGGCGATCCGCTTCGAGCTCGACCAGGTCGTCGACTGGCAGGTCGTCGACCAGCCGATCGGCTGCACGAACACGGGCGGACTGCAGGACTGGATCGCGCAGAGGACCGGCTGGCAGCGCGGACCGGGCAAGCACCTGGTCGCCATGGTGCCTGAGGGTGACCCGTGCCCGAACTGGGCCAACGGCGAGCAGTCCGGCGATCCCGATGACGGCGGACGCGCGTTCCAGCCCGGACCGGACGCGTACTTCCTCGCGCACGAGCTCGGCCACAACCTCTCGCTGCCGCACGCCTACAGCGTGAACTGCGCCACGACCCGCGACTACGCCTCCACCCCGCTGCCCGCGGACTGCCGCCGCGAGGAGTACGGCAACCGGACCGACGTGATGGGCGGCGCCTGGTCGTTCCTGCCGCTGTCGTCCCCGTCGCTGGCGCGCCTGGGCACGCTGCCGAACACCCGCCAGCCGGTCTGCGGCGCACCCCGCACCACGACGCTCGACACCCTCGGAGCCGGACCCGCCGGCCGGCGTGCGCTCACCTGGAACGACCCGCAGGACACGGGCATCCGCTACTGGGCGCAGTACAACGACCGCGCCGACACGACGTCCGACGGCGGCGCGTACACGAGTCCCTTCCAGGTGCGCCGCGACGTCTCGGGCGTGCAGATCCTGCGCTCGAACCCGGGCCAGCCGTACGCCGGCGACCTGCTCGAGCGTCCGGGCGACGCGAGCGAGGCGAACGAGTTCGTGCTCGCCGGAGAGAGCGCAGTGCTCAACTCCGGCATGTCCGTGCGGGTCGACCGGATCGACGAGCTCACCCGGACCGCGATGGTCACCGTGACCGTGCCGTGCACCGACTACGTCGGCGACATCGCTCCGCTCGCCTCGTCGACGAGCGCTTCGTACACCTCGCCGTGGACCTCGGTCGGAGCGGTCGCCGACGGCGCCGCCTCGACGATCTGGGGCTCCTGGCCCCGGGTCGGAGAGCAGCACGTCGAGCTGCGCTGGCCGAGCGCCGTGACCGTCGACAGCGCCTCGGTGCTGTTCGCGAGCGACGCGGCCGACGCCGACGGACGCGGGCTGATCCCCGCGCGGTCGTGGCGGGTCGAGCACCTGGTCGGCGACGTCTGGACTCCCGTGAGCGGAGCGGCTCCCGGCCGCGAGCGCGACGTGCTGAACCGCGCGACGTTCGCTCCGGTGACCACGACGGCGCTGCGGCTCGTGTTCACGGCGTGGGGAGCCGGCGAGTACGGCGGGTCCACGGGCGTGGCCGAGATCGAGGTGAACGGCATCGCCCTCGCGGCCTCGGCGGAGGCGCGCGGGACGCTGCAGAGCGTGCCGACCGCGACGACGCGCGACCTCGCGCAGTCCGTGCTGGTGCGCGACTCCTCCGGTCGCGCCCTCGCGGGCCGCTCGGTGGGCTTCGCGATCACCGGGCCGGCGGCCTTCGAGAGCGGAGCGACGACCGCCGCGGTGCTGTCGGGCGCCGACGGCGTCGCCGCGCTCCCCCGGATCCGCACCGGCTCCACCGCCGGCACCGTCTCGATCACCGCGCGCGTCGACGGCGTGACGACGGCGCTGGCCGGAGCGAGCGTTGCGCCCGGCGCCTCCGTCACCGCGAAGGCGACCTCGCGGCTGATCCTCGGGAAGGTCGTCGTCACGGTGACGGCGACGAACACCGGCCGCGCGGCCGCCGATCTGACCGTCGTGACGCCCTACGGCACGGCGTCCTCGGCCGCGGTCGCCCCGGGCGCCACGGTGACCAAGGTGTTCCGCACGGGCAAGAGCTCGATCGCCGCCGGCACCGGCACGGTCACGGCCGTCTCGGGCGCCTCGCGCGCGAGCGTCTCGGTGGTCATCCCGCGCGCGTGACCGGGACGGGGGCTGCCCGCCCGCCAGGACGACTCCGTCCGGGCGGGCGGCTGCTGTTGGCGTCGAGGTGACGCGCCCGGCGACGTGCCGCGGCGGAGTGATCGGGGGACACGATGAGGCGGACGACCGCAGGGATCGCACTGGCAGGAGCACTGCTGCTCGCCCTGACGGGATGCGCGGGCGGAGGCGGGACGGTGGGCGAGGTCCGACTTGTAAGCATGACAACAAGTCAGCGCGGCCCGCTCGTCAGAACAGAGGAGGGAGCTGCCCTGAGGTGAGGATCAGCCGCAGCCCGACCGCGAGAAGAGCGCCCGTCGCGATGACGACTCCGACGATGAGCCGCCGCTCAGCGGCGCTGTCCGCCGCGGCGATCCGGTTCGCTCGGATCGCCTCCTCCTGCTCGATCAGGCGGCGGCTCGTCTTCCGACTCAGCCCCGTCAGCCGCTCGCCGTGCAGGCGCACACGGTCGGCCTCCTGCTGGAGTCGGCCGCTGGACAGGCGCGAGAGCTGATGAGCCGCGCGCGCGGCCCCGGGCCGCTCATCGACACGGCTGCGCTCGATCACGTAGTCACCGCCGGGATGAGGAACGCGATCAGCGCGGCGGCGTGGTCGGTGCCGTCCTCCCGGACGGGGAACCCTCCGAGCACCCACACCCCGGGGAGGGTGAGCGTGTTGCGGACGCCCGCGAGCAGCCGTTCGGTGCTGTAGCTCTCGTGCTCCTCGTAGTAGTTGCGCTCGAACGCGACGATGAGGCCGATCTGCTCGGGCGTCGCGCATCCGGTGTCGGCGTCGATGACCGGTGCGGTGCGGGCGGGGTCCGGGGTGAGGAACGCGATCAGTGCGGCGGCGAGGGCGGAGCTGTCGTCCTCGACGGGCTCGGCGCCCGGCAGGGCGTGGGCGTTGCGGACGGCGGCGAGCATCACGTCGTCGCTGTCGTCGGCGTTCTGGTCCCAGTGAGCGCGCTGGTCGGTGATGATGAGGGCGACCTGATCGGGGGTCGCGAGGCCGGTGTCGGTGTCGGTGCGGTACATGGTCTGTTCCTCTCAGCGGGTTGCGGCCAGCGCGGTGTTGATGTCGACGGTGATCCCGCGCTCCGCGAGGCGGTCGAGGGTGGCGGGCTCCTTCGCGATCTGCTGCCAGCCCTCGGGCGAGATGACGACCGCGGGATCCCCGTCCGCGTCGTTGAAGACGACACAGGTGCGCGAGTCGAGAACGGCCCCGGTGCGCGGGCAGAGGATGTTCTTGCTGACGAGGTAGGTGACCGTCTGGTCACGGAGGATCGCTTCGAGGGTGTTCATGTGTGTTGCTCCTGCTCCTGGCTGATCGTTTTTCTTTGCCTCTCCGGCGGGGAAAACCGTTTGAGTGGAGCCGGCGGAGTGACACCGATCACGGGCGAAATAAGCCCGTAGGGCGCGTCCGGGATCGGTGGCACGCAGCCGGTGGAGCGAAATAGGTTGGAACCGCGGAGAGGTGAGGAAAACGGATGGAACGGGCCGCATCGCGGCCTCCCATTGGCGGTGCTCCGTCGCCGCTGCGCGAGTGCAGCTCGCGCCCCGGAACGGGACACCGGGGAGCGTGAGGGGGTCGCCCCTCACGGGCCGGCGCCGCCGGCC
>NZ_PSVN01000015.1:0-79930 GCF_002932235.1 Rathayibacter sp. AY1E3 | reverse complement strand
CCACCGTCCTCAGCGCCGGGTCGATGCCGGCGGCCGCCTCCGCGATCTTCGCCGGCTGCTTCAGAAGCACTGCCCGCCCGGCGATGACCGCCCCCGCCGGTCCCTCCTCCGCACCGCCCTGATCGGGACGACGACCGCTCTGCTGGCCGTCCTGGTCGCGGCGGCGCTCCTGTTCCACGCGTCCGGCGGACGCTGGTTCATCGTGCAGACGCCCTCCATGGGCACGGCCGCCCCGGTCGGCACCCTCGTCCTCACCGAGCCGACGGCCCTCGAGGACGTCCGGGTCGGCGACGCGGTCAGCTTCCACCCCACCACCACGCCCGACGAGACCTACACCCACCGGGTCGTCGAGATCGCCGACGACGGCACGCTCCGCACCCAGGGCGACATCAACGGAGCCGTCGATCCGTGGGCCACCGGCCAGGACCAGCTCATCGGAGTCGTCACCACGGCGCTGCCGGTGCTCGGCTGGCTCGTGCGCGGCCTGCCGCTGCTGATCATCGGCGCCGTCCTCGTGCAGCTGCTCACCCGCTTCATCGCCTCGCCCACCCAGCGGGCGTCGATGCGGATCCTCGGCCTCTCGCTCGTCGCGTCCGTCACCGTCTTCGTGCTCCGCCCGCTGGTCGGCATCGTCGTCCTCGAGGCCACCGTCGACAGCGGCACGACGAACGCCACGCTCGTCTCGACGGGCGTCCTCCCCATCCGCGTGAGCGCCGAGGGCGCCGACCCCGTCGACCTGGTCTCCGGACAGGTCGGCCGCCTGCAGATCCCGGCGCACGACGGAGACGCCTACGCCCTCTCCTCCGCTCTGCACCTGCCGTTCTGGGGCTGGGTCCTCTTCGTCCTGCTCTGCGCGATCCCGGTGCTCTACACGGTCTTCGTCGGCCTCCCCGGCGAGCCGGAGCGGACCGCCGAGCGCGGCCGCCGCGCCGCCCGCGAGGAGGAGACGGCATGAGCCGGCACCGCCTCTCCGCCGCCTCACCGGCCGCGCGGCTGCGCACCCTCCTCGCCCGCCCGAGGTCTGTCGTCGCCGCCCTCGCCGCCGCCGCCCTGGCCGCCGTGCTGCTCACCGCCCCGGCCACCTCCGGCGCGTACACCGCCTCGATCCTGAACTCGACCAACACGGTCGGCAGCGCCGCCGCGTTCTTCACCTGCGACGGCGCCCTCGCCGCCGACCGCGGGGCCGCGCTCTTCTCCTACACGCTCGCGCAGCCGAGCGGATCGACGACCGCGCCCGACACGGACTCCGGCCAGTACCCGGGCACCTACCGCTCCACCGGCCTCTTCCCGACCGCGATGGTCAGCTCCGCCGCGACGCCCAAGGCCTGCCCGCGCGACGCGGGCGGCTCCTGGACGCCGAACGGCACGAACCAGTACCTGAGCACGCCGCTGGAGATCAGGAACCCCGGCACCTTCAGCACCGAGATCTGGTTCAAGACCACGAACGCGGGCGGCAAGCTCTTCAGCTTCAGCGCGGGAGCCACCGCTCCCGGCGGCCAGTACGACCGCCACACCTACATCGGCGCCGACGGCAAGCTCGTCTTCGGCGTCTACAACGGCGCCGCGCAGACCATCACGAGCACCCGCGCCGTCAACGACGGGCTCTGGCACCACGTCGTCTCCACGCTCTCGCCGACGGCGGGCATCGCGCTCTGGGTCGACGGCGTGAAGGTCGCCTCGAACAGCACGTACCGCACGGCCGAGAACACGACGGGCACCTGGAAGATCGGATACGACAGCCTGGGCGGCCAGTGGCCGAACGTCGGCTCCTCGTACTTCGGCGGGAGCCTGCGCTACGCCGCGGTGTACTCGACGGTCCTCACGCCGGAGCAGATCCAGACGCACTACACGGCAGGACGCTGAGCGAACGGCCCGGTCGGCGGCGCCTCCGCAGCCCTAGGGTGAGCGGATGACCGCCCCCGCCCTCTCGCGCCGCGCCCGCTTCCACCAGCGGTTCCTCGTGGAGGAGCGCGTGATGGCCCCGGAGGCGCGCCGCGGCCTCGACCGGGCCGGCTTCGGCCTCATCGGCGTCGGCGTCGTCCTCTTCGCGGCCTTCACCGCGCAGGTCGCGAGCGGCACCGGCCTCACCGTCCTCGATCCGGTCGTCGCCGAGTGGTTCCGCGAGAAGCGCTCCGCCGAGGGCACGGTCGTGATGGACGCGCTCGCCACCGTCTTCGGGCCGGTCTACCTGCCGGTCATCATCCTGGCGGTGCTCGTGCTCTGGTTCGTCCTCGCCCGCCATCTCTGGCGGCCGATCCTCCTGGCCGGCGGCATGCTCGTCGGGATGCTCAGCGTGCAGCTGGCCGCGCACCTCGTGATGCGGATGCGCCCGCCGGTCGAGTACATGCTGCTCGGGCCCGACGGGACCTTCTCGTTCCCCTCCGGCCACGTCACCGGCGTGAGCGACTTCTTCCTGATCACCACGTTCCTCCTCGCCTCCCGCCGCTCCTCCCGGAGCTGGATGATCGGGGGCTTCGCGCTCTCGCTCGGGATGATCGCCGGTCAGATCGTCGCCCGGCTCTACCTCGGCTACCACTGGCTGACCGACACGCTCGCCTCGGTGTCGCTCGCCCTGATCGTGCTCGGCTCGGTGATCGTGATCGACACCCGCCGGACCGCGGTCGTGCGGGGCCACGCGGACTGACCGGCGCCCCCCCTGCGGCGAGGAGCCGGCCGCGGGAGCAGGCCCTGTCGTCAGCCCCGGTCGGCCGGATCCTCCTCGGTGACGATCGGCACCGGCTCCGTCACGCCGATCGTGCTGACGATCGGGACGATCCCGGTGCGGGTGAACGGCTCCTCCGCGGGAGCCGCCGGCTCGTCGGGCAGCGGCGCGGGGTCGACCGCGGCCGGCGCCGACGGGTCGGACGCCGGGAGGCCGGGTCCGCTGCCCGGCGCCGTGGCGTCCTGCCCTGCGTCCGTCTGCCCCGCTTCTGCGCCGTCGGGGTAGAGGACGTCGGCGGCGAGGGCCTGCTCGATCCCGCGGTCCCGGCGGGTCCGGGCGCGGACCGGCGCCACCGCCCGCACGATCGGGGTGCGCAGGCGGCGGTAGGCGATCCGGCCGAGCGTGACTCCGCCGGCGAGGCCCAGCGCGATCATGCCCGCCTGGAGCAGGAGCTCGATCCCGGCGCTCGGGCCGGCGTTCGAGGTGAGGCCGAGGACGCCGCGGTAGAGGGTGAGGCCGGGCAGGAGGGGGACGATCGCGCACGCGGTCGTCACCACGGCGGGCACCCGCATCCGCTCGGCCAGCATCTCGCCGAGCAGGCCGATCGCCAGCGCCGGGAGGGCGTTGGCCATGAGCGGCGCGAAGCCCGAGGTGGTCAGCGAGTCGGAGACGAGGAACGCACCGGCGCCGGTGAGGGCGGCGATGAGCGCGGGCCGCGGCGGGGTGTGCGACGAGAGCGCCCAGGCGCCCGCCGCGACCCCGGCGCCGAGCACCTGCACGGCCGCCGGCCAGGGGCGGGCGTAGGAGTCGACCAGCACCAGCTCGACCCCGAGCGAGCGCGCGCCGTCGAGCACCACGGCGATGCCGACGACGATGCCCAGCGTCAGCAGCCCGACCTCGAGCAGTCGGCCGCCCGCGGTGATCGGGAACCCGTTGATCGCGTCGTCCGCCGCTCCCACGAACGAGAGCCCGGCGAGGAGCACGACCACGCCCGACGCGACGACGAGCGCGGGCGGCAGAACCGCCAGCTCCACGGGCAGCCGCGGCACGACCGCGAGCAGCACCACCGCCACTCCGGTCGCCAGCGCGGCGCCCGCGATCTGCTGGAAGAAGGCGGGCAGGCCCCAGCGGGCGAGCAGCTGGTTGACCAGGTCGATCGCGGCGGCCGTCGCGGCGGCGAGGAGCACGACGAGCGGGCCGCCCCCGAGCAGGAGCGCGACGCCCGCGGCCATCAGCGCGAGCGTGAGGGTGACGACTCCGCGGCGGTAGCGGTGAGGCTGGACGAGGATCGCGTCGAGCCGGTCGTGCGCGGCCTCGAACTGGTGCCGGGCCTCCTCGCGGGCCTCGGCGGAATCGACGGCGTCGGCGACCCGCACCTCCGGCGAGCCCTCGGTGATGGCGGTGACGAGCGCCGTCACGCGGGCGAGCCGCTCGTAGTCGGCGCTGCGGGAGGGGACGACGCGCAGCACGCTCACGCTGGGGGAGTCGTCGCCTCCGTCGTGCACGACCAGGATCGACGTGAAGGTGAGGTCGACCTGGCACTCGATGCCGTAGGCGCGGCACACCCGCTGGATCGTCTCGGTCACCTCGGCGGCCGCGGACCCCAGCGAGAGCAGCGTCTCGCCCAGCCGCACGGCCAGCTCGAGCACCCCGCGGACCGTCTGCTCGGCGAGGAGCGCGCGCTGCGCTCGACGGCTCACCGGGGCCGCGGGCCGCTGCCCGCCGAGCTTGCCGACGACCTGCTGCAGAAGACGAGGAGAGCGCACCGTCCAGGGTAG
This sequence comes from Rathayibacter sp. AY1E3, assembly GCF_002932235.1. Taxonomy (NCBI): domain Bacteria; kingdom Bacillati; phylum Actinomycetota; class Actinomycetes; order Micrococcales; family Microbacteriaceae; genus Rathayibacter; species Rathayibacter sp. AY1E3. The sequence continues at coordinate 75,490 of NZ_PSVN01000015.1, read as the reverse complement.
GCACGCGGGGGCCGGTCCGGGGACGGCTTGCGGCGGCTTTCCCGCGGATGCCCGGGCAGCAGCCCTCAGAAGCAGGCGAGCACCCGGGTCGTCAGCCAGAGGGCGGCCTCGAGCTCGGTGTGCAGCTCCCGGCCGAGGGCGAGCCAGCGCTCCTCCGCCTCGGCGCTCCTCCAGCCCTCGAACACGTCGCATCCGGCGGCCCAGAGCTCCTGCCAGCGGAGCAGCGGTCCGTGCAGGGCCTCCGGGACGCCGATCGCACCCGGGTCGTCGACCGGGCCGTCGACCGCCCAGAGCGGATACTCCGCGCAGTGGTCCGGGTACAGGCGGAGGTCGGCGAGCCGCCCCTCCCGATCGGCCCGCGCGCGGGCGAGGGTGTCCTCCTCCGTCGCGAACGGCGGGACGATCCACTCGATCTGCGTGACGGGATCGACGACTCGGCGTTCCACGGCTCCTCCTCCGCTCCTCGATGCGCGCACGACGGTAGCAGGGCCGTTCCGCGCCGCATCGGAGGGGGCCTGCCTACACTGGCGAGCGACTGCGTCCGCGAACGGGCGGGCGGGGCGAGGGGTGGGAGCGCATGAGGGTTCACGAGCGCGCGGTGCGGCACGGGCGGCTCCGGCGGCGGTCTGGGGTGCGGACAGTGGTGGTCGGGATCGCGGCGGTGGTCGGCGTCCTCGCCGTCAGCGCCACCTCGCTCGTGGCGATCGCGACGGTGAGCATCAGCCGGAACGTCGCCGACAACGCGGTCGATCTGGGCGTCGCTCCTCCCACCGGGAACGTGCAGATGGGCGCGGTCGAGGGCGGCTTCGACGTCCTGGTGGTCGGCACCGACAACGACGCCACGCAGGGCGACACGTTCGGCGTCCGCGACGACACGCTCAACGACGTCAACATCCTGCTCCACGTCTCGGCCGACCACCGCAGCGCGACGGTGATCAGCTTCCCGCGCGACCTGATCCTGGACCGTCCCGCGTGCACCGACCCCGAGACGGGCGTCGTCACCGAGGCCGCCGCCGGTGTCCCGCTCAACTCCGCGTTCCAGTACGGCGGGCTCGCCTGCGTCAATGACACCCTGCAGCAGTTCACCGGCCTGACGGTGCCCTACGCCGGCTGGGTGTCCTTCAACGGCGTCATCGAGATGAGCAACGCCGTCGGCGGCGTCCCGATCTGCCTCACGGGTCCGATCCTCGACACCGACTCGGGCCTCGACCTGCCCGCCGGCACCTCCACCGTTTCCGGGTCGATGGCCCTCTCGTTCCTCCGCAGCCGCCACGGCGTCGGCGACCAGAGCGACCTCAGCCGCATCTCGTCGCAGCAGCAGTACCTGGCCTCGCTGATGCGCACCGTCCGCTCGGCCGACACCCTCTCGAACATCCCCGCCCTCTACGGACTCGCGCAGGCGACCTCGTCGAACGTGCACCTGTCGACGTCGCTCACGAGCCCGGCGACGATGATCTCGCTCGCCCTCGCACTGAAGGACGTCGACCTCTCGAAGATGGTGTTCGTGCAGTACCCGGCGCTCGACGACCCGGACTATCCGGGCAAGGTCGTGCCGAACGCCGAGGTCGGCGCCGAGCTCATGAACCGCGTCCTCACCGACCAGCCGGTGACCCTCGCATCCGACGCTCCGGCGGAGGAGGCGCCCGCGGAGGAGGCGCCCGCGGACGGCGGCGCGGCTCCGACGGATCCCGCTCCCGTCGCCGTCGACGCTCCGGGCCAGACCGCGGCGGAGGAGACCTGCGCGGTGCCGTCCGACTGACCCGACGGGTCTCGCGACGACGAAGGCGCCCGGGCGGTGTGCCCGGGCGCCTTCGTCGTGCGCGGTGCGCGGCCGTCTACGCGCGGCGGCGGCGCACCGTCAGGGCGAGGCCACCGAGGATGCCGAAGGCGGCCAGGGCGAGCGGCGCGGTCGTCGAGACGCCGGTCGAGGCGAGGACAGGGCGGTGGCCGCCCGTCTGCGCAGCGGGTCCGGAGCCGGCCGGGTGCCCTGCAGGCCCGGCGCCGACAGGGTGCGCCGTGACCGCGGCGACCGCGGCGGAGCAGTCGGCCTCTCCGGCGATCGGGTCCTCCTCCGTCAGCGTGTAGTCGTAGGAGGTGCTCGCCACGAGACCGCTCGACGTGCCGCGGGCGATGACGCAGTAGATCTCGCTCGCCGGGTCCTGCAGCGGGTACTGGCCGAGGGAGATCAGGCTCCAGCCGAGCGCGTCGACGCCGACCTCGAGGCTCGAGCCGCCGCCCGTGAGCGTCTGGCGCGCACCCGAGGTCGAGAAGACGCCGATCGAGACGGTCTCGTCCGCGCCGAAGCCGAGGAGAGCGCCACCGCTGGTGGGCTGTCCGTCCGCCGGGGCGGGCTCGGGCGAAGCCCCCTGGGGCCAGATCCGGATCGCGGTGCGCGAGGGAACCTGCTCGAGCGACGACGTCACGGAGCGTCCGCTGGTCTCTCCCGTGGCGGTCACGGAGAAGGTGCCCAGCTGGTCCGCCATGGTGTCGGCGTCGAGCAGGACGAAGGCCTCGCCCGAGAGCGGGGTCGGCGCGGGGGGCACGAGGGCGGAGGTGCTGCCGTCGGGCGCTGTGAGCGTGACGGACACGTCCTCGCCGCGGTCGAATCCGCGGAACGAGGCGACGACGCCGTAGATCCGGAACTCTCCGACCTGGATGTCCGCACCGGCCGGGAGCACCCCGCCGTCCTCCCGGTTCTGGAAGACGACGCTCGTGTCGGGCTGCGTCACGGTCAGCTCGACGGCATCGGAGGCGACACGGGCGCCGGAGGCGTCGAGTCCCTCCGCGATGACGGAGATCGTCTCGCCGGGGAGCGGGAGATGGGGGTCCACCGCGACGCCGTCCGCGTCGGTGGGGAGCCAGTCCCGGAGGCGGAGCTCGCCGGAGGCGGTGATCACGCTGGTGGTGACGGCCTCCTCCGAGTCGCCGTCGCGGAGCACGACGACGGCGACGGTGCCGGGCTGGAAACCGGTCCCGGACACGTCCAGGCCGCCGGCCCAGCCCTCCGCCGACGGGATCGCGGAGAACGCCGAGCCCGCTTCGTAGGTGGTGCGGTCGAGGGCGATCGCCAGGGGCGACTGCGCGCTCTCGACGGGCGTGATGGTCGCAGCCGGAGTGGGCGCCGGAATCGAGGCCGGCTGCGGCGTCGCCGTGGGCTCCGGAGTCGCGGTCGGCTCCGCGGCGGGAGCCGGCTCGGCCGGTGCAGGACTCGAGGCGGCGTCCGGGACGACCTCGGTGGCCAGAGCGACGGACGGGAACGCGAGCGCCCCCAGCAGTGCCGCAGTGGTGATGACGGTGACGCCGTGGCGTCGTCGCGCAGAGCGCACGATTCCTGCTTCCTCCGAGCCGCTGATCGCGGTCGGCTTCCCCATGAGCGGGGGACGCTCGCCCCCTGTCGCTGAGTGTGTCCTATGCGGAACCTCAGCCGGTGCCGGATCCTGCAACGATCCGATCACGCCGCTCGGCGCGAGGTGACGGTCCGGTCACGGGCGCGCGCGGCGATTCCGACGGGCCGGTGGTCGTCGCTCTCCGGAGGCTCCTCAGACCGGCGGCACGACCAGCAGGACCACGCCGATCGCGGCGCTCACCGCGGCCACCACGCACCAGCGCTCCGCTCGTGTCCCTGCGGCTCCGCGCGTCCGCGCCACGGCGCCGAGCCCGATCGCGAGCACGGCGATGCCGATCTGCAGGGCCACCGTCGTCCGGATCAGCGCCCACGCCTCGAAGGCGCTCGCTCCGGTCGATCCGGTGGCGAGGAACGGCACTCCGCCGATGCCCGTCGGCACCAGCAGCAGGCCTGATCCGATCGCGAGCGCCGCGACCAGGTGGGCGAGCACGTCGTCCAGCGCGGTCCGTGGGGGCGCGCCGACCGGCCCGAGAGCGGCGGCGCCAGGCCTCATCGCGACAGTGCGGAGATGCATGGGGCGAGCGTAGGCCCGGACCGCACCCGGGCGGACCCCCTGTGGAGGCCCCTGTCCGGTGGGCATTCCGGAGGAGGATCGGCGCTGGGCGAGTAGTCGAGGGCCCCGCCCTCCGGTCGCTCGTCGACGCCGTCCGGGCGGCTCGCTTCACGCCCGTCAGTCGCTGCTCCCGGTCCAGGTCCCTTCGATCACCTGGATCAGGTCGTGCCGCTCATCGGGGCCCAGATCCGGTTCGAACTCGACGACGAGCCGGTCCGACCGGTAGACGTCCCTCGTGTTGTACACCGTCGCCTGCCGCGCGAGATCGAGGGAGTGGTAGCGGTGGATCGACGCCCCGGGCCCGTCGACGCCCTCCACGCACCCACGACGATCTCCGCAGGCCTCCCTGCTCGGAGCGGCAGCGCGCTCGAGCCCGTCCAGCTCCGCGCGGGTGACGTCCCGGATCGTGATCCTCGATCTCGAGTCGTCGAGGAGGTGACCCGCTCCGAAGACGGCGGCTCCGCCGACGACGGCCCCGACGACGAGACCCGCCGCCCCGAAGACGACGGCGGTCCGGCCGACCGTTCCCGTGGCTCTGCTCGTCGCTGTCATGGAGGTCCTCTCGTCGGCCGGCTGCTCGGGCGGACGGCGGAGTGCCACCGCATCCGGAGAACCTCCCAGCGCTCATCGGCGGAGTCAAGAGCACACACCTCGATGGCAGGAGATGTGGCGCGATCGTCGACGCAGAGGGTGCAGCAGCAGGCTCCGCATCCGCCCGGCGCCTCCGCCTCAGGCGCCGTCTCCGGCAGGATCAGGGGATGCGCCTGCAGACCCTCACCACCGGATCCGGACCACGACACGTCGGGCTGGTGCACGGTCTCGGCGGGTCGGCGGCGACCTGGGGGCCGCTCGTCGAGCGGCTCGTCGCGACCGGCCGTCACACCGTCACCGCCGTCGATCTGCGCGGGCACGGCGAGAGCCCGCGGGCCGAGTCGTACCGGATCGACGACATGGCCGCCGATCTGGTCGAGACGCTGCCGGCAGGGCTCCACAGCGTGGTCGGCCACTCGCTCGGCGGCGCGGCGCTGCAGCGCGCCGTCGCAGCGCTCGCGCCCGGCCTGGCCGTCTACCTCGATCCCGGGTTCGCCCTGGCGCTCCCGACGAGCGGCCTGGCCGGACGGCTGTTCTGGGCGGCGCCGCTCCTGTCGCTCGGCATCGCCCAGCTCGGACAGGCGCGGGCGAGCGCCGCGGTCCGCGCCGCCTACAGCCCCGAGACCCGCGCGCTCCTCGACGACGCGAAGAAGCGGTTCGACGCGCGGATGGCCGTCGGCGTGTTCCGGGACGTCGCCTTCCACCCGGTCCCGGTCGAGGCGCCGGCGGTCCCGTCGACGATCGTGCTCTCCGACCAGTCGCCGGCGGTGCTGCCGGACGCCCTGGCCGCGCGGCTCGAGCAGCGGGGCTGGCAGGTGCGCCGGCTCCCGGGCGTGCACCACGACATGCAGCTCGAGGACCCGGAGAGGACGTTCGCCGCGATCGCCGACGTGCTCTAGCCGCGAGCCCCTCCGCGGGTCGGGCGCCGGTGAGCGGGAACTACCGGCACATCCGCCCCGACGACCGCGGCCACGGGCGGCTCCGGACGGACGGACGCTCGAGCCGTCTGCGAGAGTGCTGGCATGTCCCCGCAGTCGTTGTCCGAAGCCGATCGTCGCCTCGTCGCCGCGTGGGCCGCCGACTGCGCGGAGAGGGTGCTCCCCCTCTTCGAGGCCGAGGCCCCCGACGACGTCCGGGCACGGGACGGCATCGCCCGCGCCCGAGCCTTCTCGCGGGGCGAGTCGGACGCGGCGGGGGAGATCCGGCTCCGCTTCGTCGCGGGTCGTGCGGCGCAGTCGGCGATCTCTCCGGCGGCGAAGGCTGCGGCGCGGTCGGCGGGACAGGCGTCCGGCGTCGCCCACATGGGAGCTCACGCGCTCGGCGCCGCCGCCTACGCAGTGAAGGCGGTCGGGCTGGCATCGACGCGGGAGGGCGGCGAGGCCGAGATCCGGTGGCAGCTGGGGCACATGAGCGGGCAGGTGCGGGCGGCGCTGCGGACCCTGCCGCTCCTCGGTGAGGACCCGTCCGGCCCGCTCGGTCCGGGACTCCTGACCTCGGGTGTGCTCGGATCGAGCATCCGCGCGGTTCAGGCGGCGCTCGGCGCAGCAGCCGCGGACTGATCGCCGACGCAGGCGGCGCAGCAGAGGGATCGGGCGACGGCGCGCAGGTCGTCCCCCCTCAGCGTCTTCACCCGCGTTCGCCCACCGCGGATCCGGACGCGCTGCCGTCCCAGGCGGAGAGCATGCTGAGCCGATCCGCACTGTCGCTGTCCGCGTCCGGGCAGGAGACCACCAGGACGCCCTCGCCCACCGGCAGCTTCTCGCACGGGCGTCGGTTCGCGCTCGTGCACATCCCCTCGACCAACCACTGCACCCTCGTGATCGCCGCCGAGCCGGACGGCGCGCGCTGGTCAACGAGTCCACGCAAGCCAGCGCTTCGGCTCGGTCCACACCCAGCCGCACCGAGGATCTTCGGATGAGCCGTGTGCTCATCTCGCGTCACTCGCCGATCGGCCGCCTGCCGTCGACCTCGAATCGGCGCTCCGACGGCTTCATCCACCCCGATGATCGGTCGCGTTGCCATTTCGCGGAGGAGGGGACGACGTGCTTCGCCGCACGATCAGTTCGGTGGAGACCGTCGTTCGAGCATCCACGGCCTCGCGGCCCTCGATGACCGCGACGAGTGTCCGAACGCTCACACGGCCGACCTCCATCAATTTCTGGCGGACCGTCGTCAGAGGGGGCCAGAAGGCCTCGGCCTCCTCGATGTCATCGAACCCCACGACGCTGACCCGGCCGGGCACGGGGATGTCCGCCTCGTGGTAGGCGAGGAGGACTCCTAGCGCCATCTGGTCGTTGGCGGCGAACACTGCGGTGACGTCATCCCGCTCTCTCAGCGTGACTCCGGCGCGGTACCCCGATCCGGTCGACCAGTCGCCGGCGAGGGTGGCCGGCGGTTCGATGCCGCGCTCACGCAGCGCCTCCCGCCAGGCGGCCTCCCGTCGCAGAGCCGCGAAGCTGTCGCTCGGTCCGCTGACGTGCCAGACCGTGTCGTGCCCGAGGTCGAGTAGATGCTGGGTGGCGAGCAGTGCGCCGTGCCTCTGGTCGGAGTCGACCACGGGATGGCTGGTCTCCCGGCTGGCGTCCAGGGAGACGACGGGAACGCCTGGCGGGAGGTGCACGTCCGGGTTGTCTCGGTAGTGGAACTGCTCGAGCACGATGATGATGCCGTCCAGGGCCTGGTCGGCGAGCACCGAGAAGGCGTTGCTCGTCTCGTCCCGGCTGGAGACGTCCACGGTGATGAGCGTGAGAGAGTACCCGGCCCGGTTGGCCTCTGCGGAGATCGCCTCGAGGGTTCGGCGGTTGCCGAACGAGGAGAGGGTCGAGAGCACCACGCCGATGTTCCGGTACCGGCCCGATCGGAGCGCGCGGGCCGCGCGATTGGGCCGGTAGCCGAGCTCGGTCATGCTCAGGAGGACCTTCTCCCGGGTGAAGGAGTCGACCTCGGGCGCCCCGTTCGCGACGCGCGAGACCGTCTGCTTCGACACCCCCGCCCGCTCGGCGACGTCGCTTTGAGACGGTCCCTTGTGCCTCGTCGCACCGGGACGGTGCGCCTCAGACATCCTGGTCGTCCGCGCGCACCGGGGCCGCGGGAGGAGGCGTCGCACGGGGATCCTTCTCGTTGCTCATGGCTCCATGCTAGAGTCCGGACCCGGATGGTCACGTGACCAAAAATCTCAACGACTGAGGAGCGACGATGGTGTCCCTGACGACAGCCCGACCGGTGAGCGCCCGCCGCGCCCGCCGCGACTGGCGGGGCTGGGGGTTCATCGGCCCGTTCATGCTCGTGTTCCTGGCGGTCCTGGTCGCGCCGGTGGTCTACGCGATCTACCTCAGCCTGTTCCGCCAGCAGCTGGTCGGCGGCAACGCGTTCGTGGGAGTGGAGAACTACGTCCTCCTCCTGCAGGACCCGCGCTTCTGGGAGTCGCTGGGCCGCGTCACGCTGTTCCTCGTCGTGCAGGTTCCGGTGATGCTGGTGCTCTCCCTCGTCGCCGCTCTCGCCATCGACAGCGCCCACCTCGTCGGCCGAGGCGCGTTCCGGATCCTGCTGTTCCTGCCCTACGCGGTTCCCGGCGTCGTGGCAGCACTGATCTGGGGCTTCCTCTACGGCAACCAGTTCGGCCTCACGGGCAGCGTCAACGATCTGCTCGGCGCGGAGATCCTGCAGCCGTTCAGCTCGGAGTGGGTGCTGGGCTCGATCGGCAACATCGTCACCTGGGAGTTCCTGGGCTACAACATGCTCATCTTCTACGCGGCACTGAAGGTCATCCCCGCCGACATCTACGAGGCGGCGGACCTCGACGGAGCGGGCGGCCTGCGAGTGGTGTGGAGCATCAAGCTGCCGGCCATCCGCAGCGCGGTCGTGATCGCCACCATCTTCTCGATCATCGGCAGCTTCCAGCTCTTCAACGAACCGAACCTCCTGAAAGTGCTGGCCCCCAACGTGATCTCCACCTACTTCACCCCGAACATGTACGCCTACAACCTCTCCTTCGCAGGCCAGCAGTACAACTACTCGGCCACGGTGGCGATCGTCATGGGGCTCTTGACCGCCGTTATCGCCTACATCGTGCAGCTGCGCGGACAGCGCTCCGAGGTGCGCTGAGATGACCGTCTCCTATGCACGCACCAGCCCCCGCGCTCGACGCCCGCGCCGCTCGATCCTGCTCGCCGTCATGATGGTCGTCTTCGTCGTGTACTCAGTGGTCCCGCTGGTCTGGCTCCTCATCAACGCGACCAAGAGCCAGAGCGATCTGCTCTCCACCTTCGGCCTCGGCTTCGGCGGCGAGTTCGCGCTCTTCCAGAACATCTACGAGACACTCACCTACCGCGACGGCGTGTTCCTGCAGTGGTTCGCCAACACCCTGCTCTACGTCGTCGTCGGAGCGGGCGGAGCGACACTCCTCGCCACGGTCGCCGGCTACGGACTCGCCAAGTTCGACTTCCCCGGGAAGCGGGGCGTCTTCGCCCTGATCCTCGGGGCGGTGGCGGTGCCCGGGACCGCCCTGGCCGTGCCGACCTTCCTGATGTTCAGCCAGGTGGGACTGACGAACACGCCCTGGGCGGTCATCCTGCCCTCGCTCGTGAGCCCCTTCGCGCTCTACCTCATCTGGAGCTTCGCCACCGAGGCCGTCCCGACCGAGCTGCTCGAGGCGGCACGCATGGACGGGTCGAGCGAGTTCCGCACTTTCTTCACCATCTCGCTGCGACTGCTCTCCCCGGGCATCGTCACGGTCGTCCTCCTCACCGTCGTCGCCACCTGGAACAACTACTTCCTGCCGCTCATCATGCTCAGCGAGCCGACGTGGTATCCGCTCACGGTCGGCCTCAGCCAGTGGAGCGCGCAGGCGACCGGCGTCGGAGCCCAGCCGATCTACAACCTCGTGATCACCGGCTCGCTGCTCACGATCGTCCCGATCGTCATCGCGTTCCTGTTCCTGCAGCGCTACTGGCAGTCGGGTCTGACCGCCGGAAGCGTCAAGCAGTGAACCTCCGCACCTCCTTCCTCCCCTCCCTTCCCGTACAACGAAGTCACTCGAAAGGAACTCCCATGACTCACTCCACCAGCAGGCGGCGTCTCGGCCGCTTCGGCACCCTGGCGGGCGCCGCGCTCACCCTCGGCCTGGTGCTCTCCGGCTGCTCCGCCGCCGGCGGCGCGACGAACTCGGACGCCGATGCGGCCGACCTGGACGCGGCCCTCGAAGAGGGCGGCGCCCTGACCTACTGGACATGGACTCCGTCCGCCGAGGCGCAGGTCGCCGCGTTCGAGAAGGCCTACCCGAACGTCGATGTGAACGTCGTGAACGTCGGCACCGGCACGACCGAGTACACGCAGCTGCAGAACGCGATCACCGCCGGCTCCGGCGCGCCCGACGTCGCCCAGGTCGAGTACTTCGCCATCCCGCAGTTCGCGCTGGCCGACTCCTTCGTCGACCTGACTCCGTACGGCCTCGCCGACCTCGAGGATCTGTACAGTACCGGTCCCTGGAGCTCGGTCAGCATCGGCGGCGGCCTGTACGGCCTGCCGCAGGACTCCGGCCCCATGGCCATGTTCTACAACCAGGCCGTCTTCGACCAGTACGGCATCGAGGTCCCCACTACCTGGGACGAGTACTACGCCGCCGCACAGAAGCTGCACACAGCGAACCCCGACGCCTACATCGCCGGCGACACCAGCGACCCCGGCTTCGCGACGAGCATGATCTGGCAGGCCGGCGGCCGCCCGTTCGAGGTCGCGGACGACGGCACGACGATCTCCGTCGACCTCGAGGACGAGGGCTCTCAGGCCTTCGCCGCGAACTGGTCCCGCCTGACCGAGGGCGAGCTCTTGCCGGACATCCCGAGCTGGAGCGACGAGTGGTACCGCGCACTCGGCGACGGCACCATCGCCACGCTCCTCAGCGGGGCCTGGATGCCCGGCGTGCTGGAGTCCTCCGTGCCCGAGGCCGCGGGCGACTGGCGCGCCGCAGCCCTGCCCACCGCCGACGGCGGCAGCACGGGCGGCAACTCGGAGAACGGCGGCGGCGGACAGGTCGTGCTCGAGCAGAGCGAGAACAAGGCTCTGGCCGCTGCGTTCGTGCGGTGGCTGAACTCGGACGACGAGAGCATCGACATCTTCCTCCAGTCCGGCGGCTTCCCCGCGACCGTCGCCGACCTCGAGTCGGACGAGTTCCTGGCGCAGACCCCCGAGTACTTCGGCGGGCAGGCGATCAACGAGATCCTCGTCGAAGCGTCCCGCACCGTCAGCACGGGCTGGCAGTACCTGCCCTTCCAGGTCTACGCCAACAGTGTCTTCCCGGACACCGTCGGTCAGTCCTTCGTCAACCACGAGGACATCGGCAGCGGACTGATGGACTGGCAGGACCAGCTCGTCGAGTACGGCGACCAGCAGGGCTTCTCCGTCAACAAGTGATACGGAGTCGCTGAGCGATACGAGAGCGCGGCGCGGGGCCTCCCCGCGCCGCGCTCTCCTGCGCGGTCGAGGGCGCGATCGACTGTCCCGCGACAGCCGCCGCGCTCCGCGGGACCGGAGAGGATCGGCGCGGAGCGATCAGGGCCGGTACAGGACGGCCGCTGTGCCGCGGACTCCCGGCCGCGCCTGGAACAGCGCTCCGGCGAGAGGGTGCGCGGCGGCATCGGCGGGAGAGTAGTCCTCGCGGGACGTCGTGATGAACAGGGTGTCCAGATCGGGTCCGCCGAAGGTCACGCTGGAGACCTGCGGGGCGTCGACGTGGACGACACCGATCAGCTCGCCGGAGGGGTCGTAGCGATGCACTGCCGAAGCACCCCACATCGCTACCCACAGCGCCCCCTCGTCGTCGATCGTCATGCCGTCCGGGCTCCCTGGCCGCGACGACAGATCGAGCGATCCGTCACGACGGAGGGCGGACCCCTCCGTGAGATACCGGTCGATGCGGTGGGTCGGGGTGTCGATGTAATGCATCGTGCCGCCGTCTGGGGACCAGGCCAGACCGTTGGAGATCGTGACCTCGGGGACCGCCTCCGTGACGACGCCCTGGTCGAGGGCGTAGAGGGAGCCTGCGCCCGAGCGCTTGTCCATCGCCATCGTGCCGAACCAGAACCGGCCGGCCGGATCGACCTTCCCGTCGTTCATGCGCCGGTGCACGCCGTCGCGCGGAAGGACGTCGACGACGGGGGGGACGGTGCCCTCTGGGGAGAGGGACCACAGGCCGTCCGCAGCCGCGACGAGCCAGCCGCCGCGCACGTCTCCGACGACGGCGCCCACGGGACCGTCGAAGGCGATCGGGGGGCGGAGCAGGAAGCTCGTACCCTCCGGGGTCGCGGAGCGGACGAGTCCCGCGTACTGGTCGACCCATATCAGCGTGTCGCCGCGCGGGTCCCAGAGCGGGCCCTCGGCGTGATGCGACACGGGCGGGATGCACACCGCGGCCTCCCAGTAGGCGGGGACGGCGGAGCTCATGCGCCGCCTCCCGGCGTCGCCGCGACCGCGTCGTCCGGGTGCTCCACGGGCTCCTCCAGGCGGCCCCGGGTCTGATCGACGAGCGCACGGGTGAGGCCGACCGCTGCTCCGGCGTCGCGTGCGGTGAGCGCGTCGGCGAGCCGGACGTGGATGGCCAGGGCCCGCTCGCCCTCCTCGTCGAACACCGGCACGCTGCCGGAGTAGCGCAGCCGGAGGGCGGCGAGGACGGTGTCGGAGAGCTGCGCGAGGACGGAGCTCGAGGCCGCGACGACGATCGCGGAGTGGAAGTCGAGGTCGGCCCGCGTGAACGCGGCGACGCGCCGGTCGCGGTAGGTCGCGGTCATCTCCTCGGCGGCCCGGACGATCGCGGTCAGCTGCTCCTCCGTGCCTTGGACCGCGGCGAGCTCCGCCGCCGCCGGCTCGATGATGGTGCGCAGCTGCATGAGCTCGCGGAGCTGGATCTGCGCGTCGTCCGTGTGCGACCGCCAGGCGATGACCCGCGGATCCAGGAGCTGCCAGTGCTCGCGGCCGAGGACGGTGATCCCCACCCGCTGGCGGGCGACTATCATCCCGAGCGTCTCGAGGATGCGCAGAGCCTCTCGGATCACCGACCGCGAGACGCCGTGCTCGCGGGTGAGCGTCTCGATGTTCAGCACCGTGCCCGTCGGCGGATCTCCACCGACGATGGCGGTGCCGATGGTGTCGACGAGGGAGCGTTGATGAGTCATGAGACGGGTGGGACCACTCCCTCGTAGGCGCGCTGCGGGAGCTGCGTGGCGAGCTTTCCGCCGCTCACGTCGATGAGCGTGCCCGTGATGTAGTCGGCGGCGTCGCTCGCGAGGAACACGAGCAGATCGGCGATGCTGTCGGCGGTGCCCCAGCGGCGGAGGGTCAGCGTGTCGAGCAGCCGGTCCTGAGCCGCCTGGGGCATCGTCTCGAAACCGTTCATGGCGCTCGGGATCATACCGGGAGCGTAGGCGTTGACCGTGACGCCCCACGGCCCCAGCTCGCCGGCGAGCACCCGGCTGAACTGCACGACGGCCGCCTTCGATGCGCCGTAGGCGGCCGCGCCCACCGAGGGGACGATCGCCGCGAACGAGGCCGCGTTGAGGATGCGTCCATGACCGGAGGCCTTCACATGCGGAAGCACCGCCTGCGACATCAGGAACACGCCGCCGACGTTCACGTCGAAGCAGCGGCGCCAGGCGGCCAGATCGAGATCCTCCACCCGGCCCTCGACGTTGATGCCCGCGTTGTTGACCAGGACATCGATACCGCCGAACTCCTCGGCGACGCGAGCGACGCCGCTCGCCACGGAGTCGGGCTCGGTCACGTCACCCTCGATCTGGAGGACGCCCTCGGGCGCGCCCTCCGGGAAGGCGACGTCGAACGCCGCCACCTTCGCACCCTCGAGGGCGAACCGCTCAGCGAGCGCCCGCCCGATGCCCCGGCCGCCACCCGTCACCAGGACGACCCGATCCGTGAGATCCATCAGCATGTCCTACCCCCGTCGTTCTAAAAAGTCTGCTTATTATAGATCTCATGGACGCGGAGATGCGAGTCGCCTGGGTGACAGGAGCCGGAAGCGGAGTGGGGCGCGCCTGCGCGACGGCCCTGGGGGAGCGGGGGTGGACCGTCGCCCTCTCGGGGCGCAGGGCGCCCGAGCTGTCCGAGACGGCGGGACTCGTCCGCGCCGCAGGCGGCACCGCCCTCGAGCTGCCGTTCGACGTCGCCGCGGACGACGCCCGTGAGCGCGTCGAGGCGATCGCCGCCGCGACCGGCACCGACCGCCTGGACGCCGTCATTCTCTCCGCCGGTGCCAACACCCCGCGGCGGGCGTGGGCGGACCAGTCGATGGCGGAGTTCGCGAGCGTCGTGCAGACCAACCTCCTCGGCGTCGTCCGCAGTGCCGACGCCGCACTTCCGGGACTGCGCGCCGCATCCGGCGTGATCGTCGTGGTCTCCTCGATCGCGGGCTGGCGCCCCTCGCCCGGCGCCGGAGTCGCCTACAGCGCCGGGAAGACGGCGCTCGCGCCGGTCGTCCGCACCCTCAACGACCAGGAGGCGGACTCGGGCGTCCGCGCGACACTCCTCTGCCCCGGGGACATCGACAGCGACTTCCTGCGCCAGCGGCCCGAGATCCCCGGCGCGGCGGCCCGATCGGTGATGCTCGCGCCCGCCGATATCGCCCGCTCGGCGATGTTCGTGGTCGACGCACCCCGCCACGTGCGGATCGACGAGCTCGTCATCTCCCCGCTCTCCCAGCGCTCCGCCTGATCGCGCTCGACCCGCGCTCGACCCGCGCTCGACCCCACACGACCCGCGGTCGCCGTCTTCACGGCGCCCGGACACCGACGAGAGGCTCCCATGAACCACCGATGGCTCCGCACCGGCGAGGAGCGCACCCCGCGCATCTCCTTCGGCGCCGACTACAACCCGGATCAGTGGCCGCGCGAGGTCTGGGCCGAGGACGTCCGGCTGATGCAGGAGGCCGGGGTCGACGTCGTCTCCGTCGCCATCTTCTCCTGGGCGAAGATCCAGCCCGCCCCCGACCAGTGGGACTTCGCCTGGCTCGACGAGGTCCTCGACCTGCTGCACGCCGGAGGCATCGGAGTCGATCTGGCGACGGCGACCGCCTCCCCGCCGCCCTGGCTCACGCTGGCCCACCCGGAGATCCTCCCCGTCACCGCCGACGGCAGGATCCTCTCGCCCGGGGGCCGGCAGCACTGGCGTCCCACCTCGGCGGTCTTCCGAGCGCACGCCCTCGAGCTCGTCGAGCGCATCGCCGAGCGCTACCGGGACCACCCCGCGATCGTCGCCTGGCATGTCAGCAACGAGCTCGGCTGCCACAACGCCTGGGACCACTCCGAGGACGCCACGCGGGCGTTCCGCACCTGGCTCGAGCACCGCTACACCGGCATCGACGGCCTCAACGCGGCGTGGGGGACAGCGTTCTGGTCGCAGCGCTACAGCTCGTTCGAGGAGGTGCTCACTCCGCGTCTGGTGGCGGCCCTGCCGAACCCGACCCAGCGCCTGGACTTCCTCCGTTTCTCCTCCGACGCCCTGAAGGAGTACCTCGTCGCCGAGCGCGAGGTGCTGCGGCGGATCACCCCCGACATCCCGGTCACGACCAACTTCATGATCATGGAGGGCAAGAACCACGCCGCCTACGACGACTGGGCGCGGGAGGTCGACTTCGTCTCCAACGACCACTACCGCTTCGCCGGGGAGCAGTCCTTCGACGAGCTGGCCTTCTCAGCGGCGCTGACCTCAGGCGTCGCGCAGGGATCGCCCTGGTTCCTGATGGAGCACTCGACCAGCGCGGTGAACTGGCAGCCGGTCAACCAGCCCAAGCAGCCGGGGGAGGTGGCGCGCGACGCCCTCACCCACGTCGCCTACGGCGCCGACGCCGTCTGCTACTTCCAGTGGCGGCAGTCCGTCGCCGGAGCGGAGAAGTTCCACTCCGCGATGCTGCCCCACGCAGGCGAGGACAGCCAGCTGTTCCGCGACGTCGTCCAGCTGGGGGAGCGGCTGCGCCGGCTGGACGATGTGGCGGGGAGCCGGCGCGAGGCGGCCCCGGTCGCCGTCCTGTTCGACTGGGACTCCTGGTGGGCGAGCGAGCTGGAATCGCACCCCAGCACGCTGCTGCGCTACCGACGCGAGGCGCTGGACTGGTGGCGCGCGCTCGCCGACGCGGGCGTCCGCGCGGACGTGATCACCCCGGGCACCGACCTGACCCCGTACGACGTCGTCGTCGCTCCGATGCTCTACCTCGTCTCCGGGCGGACAGGTCGCGAGCTGACCGGCTACGTCGAGGGCGGCGGGAACCTGATCACCACGTACTTCTCGGGGATCGCCGACGAGAACGACCACGTCGTCGCCAGCGGCTACCCGGGTGCTCTGCGCGACCTCCTCGGCATCCGAGTGGAGGAGTTCCACCCGCTCCTCGAGGAGGAGCACGTCCTGCTGGAGGGTGACCTGCGCGGATCCCTGTGGACCGAGGGGATCCAGCTCCGCAGTCCTGAGACGCGGGTGGTCCGCCGCTACGCGACAGGACCGCACGCGGGCGAGCCGGCGGTGACGCGGCGCGCGGCCGGAGCGGGCAGCGCCTCCTACGTCTCGACCCGTCTCCGAGGGGGTGACCTCCTCGATGTCGTCGCCGAACTTCTCGAGGCCGCCGGAGTGGCCTCCGAGCTCCCGTCGGAGATGGTCGGCGCCGTCTTCCACTCGCGGCGGACGATCGACGGCAGCGGGTTCGATTTCTACATCAACCGCACCGACCGCCGAGTCGCGCTTCCCTCTGATGAGCCGGACCTTTTCGAGCAGCGGGCTGTTCCTCCGAGGGGAGTCGCAGTGGTTCGTCGGATCGGCAGCCCACTCCGCTGACAGCGAGCCGGGCGGCGCTGCTGCTCGAAGCGCTGATCCGCTCGATCGTGCAGCGCGCGGGGGCCGTGCCGCATCGCGACCGGTCGCCGGGAGTCGGCGCGTCCTGATCGGAGGCGGGCTCACCGGTCCGGTCGTGCCGACACCCCCCCCGGACGCGAGGAAGGGCCGCCCCGAGGGACGGCCCTTCCCGCGACTCCGTCGGCCCGCGCTCCTCCAGAGGAGCCGGGCCGACGAGTGCTCAGTGCTGGCGGATCTTGTCGATCAGCTTCCCGCCGATGTCCTTGACCTTGTCGGTGATGGGGGTGCTCGACTTCGGGCGCTCGGTGACGGTGAACGGCAGGGTGATCGCCTTGCCGGTCTGGTCGCCGGTCACCGTGACGCTGTAGTCGCCGGGCGTGGCGGGCGCCTTCGCCGTGACGGTGAGGCCGCCGCCGGCGAGGTCGCGGGTCGCGGTGCGGTCCGTGAAGAGGGGCGCGGAGCCGATCAGCTGCGTGTCTCCGTTGAAGCCCTTCGCGGTGAGAGTGACGTCGGCTCCGGGGCCGAACGACGAGCCGGAGAGCTCGGCGGTGGCTCCGAAGCTCATCGAGCGGATGTCGCGGTCCACTCCGAGCGCGTTCGTGATGGTGAAGAACGTGTCGGTCTGGTCGGTGAGCCCGGCGACGTTCGCCGCGCCCGGCCCGTAGGCGGCGATGCGCAGCTGCGTTCCGGTGTGCTGCTGCGATCCGCCCTCGGCGGCCGTGCCGTACGACACCTTCATGGTGCTGCCGTCGGCGGTCTTCAGCGCGGTGCTGAGCGAGGTCGGCGGGGTGGAGTCGACGATCTGGCTGGAGTGGGCGTGGTCGGCGGTGACGATGACGAGGGTGTTCCCGTCCGCCTCGGCGAACGCGAGCGCGGCCTGGACGGCCTCGTCGAGGTCGACGGTCTCGCCGATCTGGCCGCACGCGTTCGCGGCGTGGTCCTGCTTGTCGATGCTCGCGCCCTCGACCTGGAGGAAGAAGCCCTGGTCGCCGGTGTCGAGGAGGTCGATCGCCTTCTCGGTCATGGAGCGGAGCGTCGGCTGCTCGGCCGGACGGTCGGGGTTCGCGACGCAGGTATGCGGGGCGGCGTCCGCTCCGCCGACCGTCGCCGGGGTGGGCGCGTAGCGGACGGGCAGGTTGCCGGAGTTGAACAGTCCGAGCACGGGCGCGTCCTGGTCGGCGACGGTCAGCGCGTCGAGCTGCGCGGCGGTGGCGGGAGTCGTGGCGTCCCCGAGCACCTGGAAGCCGCGCTCCGCGGCCTGCTGGAACAGCGGCTCGCCGCTCCAGTCGCCGGCGCGGGCGACCTGCGCGAAGCTGGCCGACCCTCCGCCGAGGGTCAGGTCTGCGCGGGTGTCGAGGATCTGCTCGCTGATCGAGCCGAGTCCGCCGTTCTCCAGCGCGTCGTCGCCGCAGCTCGCGCTGTCGGGTCCGTAGCAGCTGCGGGCGTCGACGTGGGCGGCCTGCACGGCCGGGGTGGCGTCCTGGATCTCGGCGGTGGTGACGTTGCCGGTCTTCAGGCCGTTCGCCTTCGCGATCTCGAGGAGGGTGTCCTTGCGCTGCTGGTCGATGTCGACCGAGATGGCGTTGTCGTAGGTCTTGGTGCCGGTGGCCCAGGCGCTGCCGGTGGCGGCGGAGTCGGGCACGTAGTCCGGGGCGCCCTTGACGGCGCCCGTCGCCGGGTCGTCCGCGCGGTAGAGCGAGTAGGTCGTGTACTGGCCGGTGATCGGCAGGGCGTCGATCCCGGGGAAGCGGCCGGCCGCTCCGTACTGGTAGTTGCGGGCGACGGTGATCTCCGAATCGCCCATGCCGTCCCCGATGAGGAGGATGACGTTCTTCGCGTCCTGCTCCTTCACCGCTGCGCGCAGCGAGTCGGAGAGGTCGGCGTCGACCGGGGAGATGCGGGCGGCTCCGCCGGTGGCGGAGAGGTCGGCGGCACCGACGGCAGTGGCGGCGCCGGGTGCGGCCAGGGCGGCGGCGCAGACCAGAGCAGCGGCCGAGAGGGCCAGAGCGGAGCGTCCGCGGTTCGCGGAGCGGAACAGTCGTGTCACGTCGTGGACTCCTTGAGAGGTGAGACCCCGGAAAGGGGCACGCTCATCTCACTCCTCATCGCCGCATCGGTGGGTGAACGGTGATGCATAGCTGAGTGAACTTTCCGACGAGGGCTCTCGGCCCCGGCGGCCCGCCGGAGCGTCCTGCCGACCGGCGTCCTGCCGACCGGCGCTCACCGGGAGCGTCGGTCGGCAGGGGCGCGGTCGCCGGGAGCCTTTCGGGTCAGCGCTGGACGAGCGGGACGGCGATGTCCGTGACGTCCGCGCCGATGGCGCCGAGCGGAGTCGCCGTGCCGTTCAGCAGTCCGATCTCGTAGAGCGACCCGTTGACGGCGGCGAGGCCGACCGAGCCGATGGAGCTGCCGTTGCGGAGGACGGAGTAGATGTCGAAGCCGGTCGCACCCACTGCGTCGAGGCCGAGCTTCCCGGTCGGCGCCAGGGTGCCGGCGTTGGCCGGGGACTGGATGGCGATCTGGTCGAGGGCCGTGTCGAGGACGAACAGGGTGGTCGCGCTGTTCGCGTCGAGGTCGTTGTTCGTGTACGCGGCCCCGGCGACACCGGTGGCCACGGCGGGCGCGGCGTAGCTGAGCGTGCCGTCGGCGACCGTCGCGGCGCCCGCGGTGGCGAACGGCTGACGGAGGTTCTGGCCCGTGTCGCTGACCACGCGGAGCGCGTTCGCGGCGGGGTTGAAGTCGACGCCGAAGGAGGTGCCGCTCAGCGCCACGGTGAGACGGGTCACCTGGGTGGCCACGCCGGTGGACGGGTTGATGGAGTAGACGCCGGCGCTCGCCGCGTTGTCGCCGACGCCGTAGAGGGCGCCGTCCTGGACCCGGTAGTCGATGCCGATGAGCGCGGTGTCGCCGCCGGTGAGGCCGGTGACGGCGACGCGGTTCGTGACCTTGCCGGGCTTGGTCGGGTTGAACTGCACGAGCTTCGTGCCGCCGTCGGAGAGTCCGACGACCCGCAGCTTCGCCGCTACGGAGCGGACCGCGTTGATCAGGTTCCTGTCCGACGCGCTGCTGGAGTCGCTGGTCGCCGCGGCGGGAGCGACGCTGCTCGCACCGGCGAGCACGGGTGCCACCGCCATCACGCCCGCGACGGCGACAGCTGCGATACCGACTCTGATGTTCCTGGTCATCGTGCACTCCTCGAGACTTGCGGTCGCCGGAGATCGGCGGCTCGGAGGGGGATACCGTCCGGAGCGCGCGAGCGTTCATCCGATCCGGAGATCCGTGCCCCGTCACTCCAGAGAGCCGTCGGCGAACCGGCGGAGCGCGGCCGCGTAGCGGTCCGGGTCCCGGTGGTCGCTGTCGGTCAGGAGCAGTACCGAGCCGGAGACGGCGCGCGTGTACTCGCCGCGGCAGGGGAGGGTGACCACCGTCCTCAGTCCGGCCACCCAGGCGGGGACGAGGGAGCCGAGGCAGCGCCGCTCCGGGGCGGCGTCCAGCGGGACGTCCCGCGCGTCCATCCGGGCGGACCGCAGCTCGTCGTGCCAGGCGCGGAAGGGGGCTCCAAGGGAGTCGTCGCCGAAGTGCTCGCGCCAGCCGGGGCCGCGAGCAAGGTCGAGGAGGCGTGCGCGCTCGGGCGATCCGTCGGCGGTGCTGGAGAGCCGTCGGAGGAGCGGGCCGGTCTCGACCGCCAGATGCTCGACGCAGTCCTGCCACAGCTGAGGCCAGGCGCGCTGCTCGTCGGCGCCGGGCTCCGCCGACCCGACCCGCTCCGGGGACCGCTCGAGCGGCGGCGGCCCGTCGCCCGCCGGGGTGAGGCCCCGCGCCTCGCGGATCCAGAGGAGCTCGAGCAGCGCCGAGGGGTTGTCCTCGACCGTGATGACCATCTCCGACGGCCAGGGGTCGCCGGGAAGGGGACGGGATGCGCGCATGGGAGGGGCTCCTTCCGAGGGGATGAGGTCGGATCGTGCCGGAGAAGGCTCCAGGGAGGCTGGGCCCGCGTCGGCCGACGCGCCACTCCTCCGTGCGCCCAGCGGCGTCGCCGGTGATCCTCCTCGCCGGCGGTCGAGGACGGCGCCGAGCGCCCCCCGAATGTCGGTGCCCCCGACCTACACTCGGACGCGTTCGAACACACGTTCCATACCACGAGGAGGGAGTCGACCATGAGCGTGACCGTCGTGGAGCGCATCGCGACTCCGGCCTCGGACGCCGTCGCCGTCACCTTCCTCGTCACCAGCGAGGCGGTGGCGGCGGGGTTCCCGTCGCCGGCGCAGGACTACTTCGACGGGTCCCTCGACCTCAACGACCACCTGATCCGCGACAGGACGTCGACGTTCATCGTCCGCGTCTCGGGCGAGAGCATGGTCGGCGCGGGCATCAGCGACGGCGACGAACTCGTGGTCGACCGGTCGATCACGCCGACGCACGGGAGCGTCGTCATCGCGATCCTGGACGGCGAGCTGACCGTCAAGCGCCTCGAGCTGCACCCCGGGGGAGTGGTGCTGCGGGCCGAGAACCCGGAGTACCCGCCGATCCACGTCGCCGAGCTGAGCGACCTCCAGGTGTGGGGCGTCGTCACCGTCTGCCTCCACCGGCTGCACCGTGCGCTCTGAGCGGCGCATCGCCCTGGTCGACGTGAACTCGTTCTACGTCTCCTGCGAGCGGCTGTTCGATCCGAGGCTCGCGGGCCGGCCGGTCGTCGTCCTCTCGAACAACGACGGCTGCGTGGTCGCCCGCTCCGACGAGGTGAAGAGGCTCGGGATCGAGAACGGCACGCCCTGGTTCCAGATCGAGCCGCTCATCCGCTCCGGTCGCCTCCCGGAGGTGATCGCCCGATCGAGCAACTACGAGCTGTACGGCGAGCTGTCCGCGCGCGTGATGGAGCTGCTGGGCCGCTACTCCGCCTGGCAGGAGGTGTACTCGATCGACGAGTCCTTCCTCGGCGTCGACGGCGACGTGGCGGAGCGGGCGAAGATCGGCCGGGCGATGCGGGCGGCCGTCGCGAAGAACGTCGGCCTGCCCGTCTGCGTCGGATTCGGGCCGAGCAAGACTCTCGCGAAGTTCGTCAACAAGGGCGGAGCGAAGAAGCACCCGCGCCTGGGGGGCGTCTGCGACACCGACTGGTACACGCCCGAGCAGCTCGACGCGCTCATGGCCTCGCAGCACGTCACCGAGCTGTGGGGAGTCGCCGGCCGCACAGGGAAGCGCCTCGCGGAGCTGTCCATCCACACCGTCCGCGACCTCCGCGACGCGGACCCCGTGCTTATCCGCAAGAAGTTCTCGGTCGTCCTGCAGCGCTCCGTCTACGAGCTGCGCGGCGTCGACTGCATCCCCCTCGAGGCCGCCCGCACCGTCCGCGACCAGCTGATCTTCTCCCGGTCGTTCGCCACTCCCGTGACGACGATCTCCGACATGGAGCAGGTGCTCTCCGTCTACGCGCAGCGCGCCGCCCACCGCCTCCGCGCTCAGGAGTCGGTCACCAGGACGATGAGCGTGTTCGCGTCGACGTCGCCGTTCGCGGACGCGCCGTACGAGTCCGCCGGCGGCCTGGCCGGCTTCCCCGTCCCCACGGACGACCCGGTGGCGATGGTGAGGGCCGCGATCGGCACCCTGCGCCCGCGGCTGCGGGAGGGCGCGCGCTACGTGCGGGCCGGCGTCATCCTCACGAACCTGTCGCCGCGGCACTC
This sequence comes from Rathayibacter sp. AY1E3, assembly GCF_002932235.1. Taxonomy (NCBI): domain Bacteria; kingdom Bacillati; phylum Actinomycetota; class Actinomycetes; order Micrococcales; family Microbacteriaceae; genus Rathayibacter; species Rathayibacter sp. AY1E3. The sequence goes on along the minus strand of NZ_PSVN01000015.1, from coordinate 53,415 downwards.
CCACGCGCTGCTCGAGATCTTCCACACCGCCTTCGACACGAAGGGCCTCGGCGCCACCATCGACGCCGTGACGAAGCGCCACGGCCGGTCCGCGGTCGGCCTCGGGCTGGCGGGCATCCGCACGGGGCCGGTGTGGACGATGAAGCGCGACGCCCTCTCGCTCCGGGCGACGACGCACTGGGGCGAGCTGGCGACGGCCCACGCGCGGTGAGCCCGCCGGCGGGGAGATCGGGTCATCCGACGCGTAGGCGCCCGGGGCGCTCTCGGGCAGGCTCGTCGCCATCGACGAGTGTCGGTGCGGGGACGGCGGGAGGACCCATGGCCGAGAGCTGGCAGGACGCATCGGTGCGGGGCGTCGCGATGATCGAGAACGAGCTGGTCGTGCGCGACTTCCTCGAGGTGTGGAGCGCTCGCGACAGCCGCCAGCTCGTCCCGTTCCTGCATCCGGAGGTCGTCTACAGCGCGTCGAGCTCGCAGGAGATCGCGGGGCGGGCGCGGGTCCTCGAGATGTGCGACGAGGTCCACCGGGCGTTCACCGAGATCCGGATCGCCCTCGTCACGATCGCCGTCGCCGGCAGCGTCGTCCTCACCGAGCACGCCCTGCACCTCCGCTCGGACACGGGGGAGGGCCACTGGCTCCGCTGCTTCGGGAGCTACGAGCTCCGCGGAGAGCAGATCGTCACCTGGCGGCAGCTCCATGGGTGAGGGCCGCGCGTGACGGCGGTGACCGGCCCCGCGCGCCTCAGGCTCGCCCTGGTGCTGCTGGCCATCGCCTCGGGCGCGACCGACGCGTTCGCGTTCCTCCTGCTCGGCGGCATCTTCACCGCGAACATGACGGGCAACCTGGTGCTGCTGGGGCTGTACCCCCGCTCCGCCTGGCTGACGACCGCGGCCGGAGCGGTCACAGCGATCGTCTTCTTCGCCGGAGCGGTCTACGCCGGGTTCCGCACGACCCGGGCGCGCACGCCGTCGACCGGCGACGGGAGACGTCCGCTCCGCGCGATCGCGCTCGTGGGGGTCGTCCTGCAGCTCGCCGTCGCGGTCGCCTGGCCGACGGTGCAGGGGGGCACGTCGCTGCTCGTGGAGTGCGCGTTCATCGCGACCAGCGCGGCGGCGCTGGGGCTGCAGACCGTGCTCGCGAAGCGGATCTCCGGCGCCGCAGGCCTGACGACCACGTTCGTCACGGGCACGCTCACGAGCCTGATGCAGGAGCTCGCCGAGCGCTCGTCCGGGTCGAGGACCGTCCAGGCGCTCATCGTCGCGAGCCTCGCGGTCGGGGCCGTCGTCGGAGCGGCGACCGTGACGCTCGCTCCGGCCTGGGCCCCGACGCCGGCCCTGGTGCTCTCGGCGGTCGCCGTCGTGCTTCTCTTCGCGCACCGCGCGCGAGCCGTGCCCGCGGGAGCGGAGCCCGGGGCCCCGCGTCCCGCGTGACCGGGATCAGGCGTCGAGCGCCCACTTCGGCCGGACCCAGTGGCAGGTGTAGCCGCCGGGGTGCTTGCGCAGGTAGTCCTGGTGCTCCTCCTCGGCGTCCCAGAACTCGCCGGCGGGCTCGACCTCGGTGACGACCGGTCCGGGCCAGCGGCCCGACGCGTCGATGTCGGTGATCGTCTGACGCGCGACCCTCTCCTGCTCAGGCGAGAGGAAGAGGATCACGGAGCGGTAGGCCGTGCCGATGTCGTTGCCCTGACGGTTCTTCGTCGTCGGGTCGTGCACCTGGAAGAAGAACTCGAGCAGGTCGCGGTAGGAGAGCTGCTCGGGATCGAACTCGATCTCGACCGCCTCCGCGTGGTCGCCGTGGTGGCGGTAGGTCGCGTTCGGCGTGCTGCCGCCGGCGTACCCGGCGCGGGTGCTGAAGACGCCCGGCATGTCGCGGATGAGCTCCTGGAGCCCCCAGAAGCATCCGCCCGCGAGGATCGCGCGCTCCTCGGCCATCAGACGCCTGCCTTCATGTCGTGCGCGGACTCGCGCGGAGAGATCATCATGCGGGCAAGTCCATCACGGCCGGGGACGTCGCGGCGAGCGTCGGACGACTCTCGGAGCAGACCGTCGGCGGGGGAGCGGGGCGTGTCCCGCCCGAGCGCTCCGTCACTGCGATCGGTACGCCGCCGGAGATGCACCGGTGGGAACGAGTCATCTGACCGGGTCGCTCCGGGTGCCCCCGTTCCTACGCTCGTCGGTACAACCGAGGAGAGAGCGGAGCGGACCATGGAGCAGCCGAACGTCGAGACGCGCAGTGCACGGCGGGTGATCGAGACCCTGACCGCCAACGGCGTGAAGTACGTCTTCGGGATCCCGGGAGCGAAGATCGATGCGGTCTTCGACGTCCTCGCCGACGAGGGGCCGGAGCTGATCGTCTGCCGGCACGAGCAGAACGCCGCCTTCATGGCCGCCGCGGTGGGGCGGCTCACGGGCAGCCCGGGCGTCGTCCTGGTGACCTCCGGCCCCGGCACGACCAACCTCGCCACCGGCCTGCTCACGGCCAACACGGAGCAGGACCCGGTCGTCGCGCTCGCCGGGGCCGTGCAGCTCTCCGACCGCCTCAAGCGCACGCACCAGTCGATGGACGCGGCCGCCTTCCTCACCACCGTGACGAAGTACACGGTCGAGTCGACGGATCCGGACGACGTCTCGGAGGCGGTCAGCAACGCCTTCCGCGCCGCGGTCACCGAGCCCCGCGGCGCCGCGGCGGTCGTCCTGTCGGCCAGCGTGATGGCCGCGCCGACCTCGCAGGTCATCACCCGGGCGGCCACGGGGCCGACGAGCGGTCCGGCGCGCGCCGAGGACCTCGCCCACGCCGCCGACCTGATCAACACGGCGGAGCGGCCCGTCCTCCTCGTGGGACTCCGCGCGTCGGAGCCGGCGACCGTGGCGGCACTGCGGGTCCTGATCAGCGAGACGGAGCTGCCGGTGATCGAGACGTTCCAGGCGGCCGGCCTCGTCTCCCGCGAGCTCGAGGACCACTACCTGGGCCGCGTCGGCCTCTTCAAGAACCAGCCCGCCGACCTCGCCCTCGCCGAGTCCGATCTCGTCGTCGCGATCGGCTACGACGCCGTCGAGTACGACCCGGTGATCTGGAACAGCGACGTCGACCGCCGGATCGTCCACATCGACTCCGTCGACGCCCCGCTGGACAACCACTACCTGCCGGCGCTGGAGCTGAAGGGCGATCTCGCGCAGACGGTCGCGGCCCTCACGCCCCTCGTCTCCGGCCTGCAGCTCGACGAGGACGCGGCCGACCGGGTCGCCCGGCACCGGAGCGAGCTGGAGCGGATCGACGACGCGGCGCGGACGGCCGAGGCGGCTCCCGGGACCGTCGATCCCGCCCGCCTCGTGCTCCTGATGCGCGACCTGCTCTCGGACGACGCCACCGTGGCCTGCGACATCGGCTCGAACTACATCTTCATGGCCCGGCACTTCCGCGTGTACGAGCCCAAGCACCTGCTCTTCTCGAACGGGCAGCAGACCCTCGGCGTCTCCTTCCCGTGGGGCATGGCGGCGAGCCTCCTGCGCCCCGGGACCCCGGTGGTCTCCGTCTCGGGCGACGGAGGTTTCCTGTTCTCCGCGACGGAGATCGAGACGGCGACGCGGCTCGGCCTCTCGTTCACGCACGTGATCATGCGGGACGACACCTACGACATGGTCGGCTTCCAGCAGCTGCTGAAGTACGGCCGCAAATCCGGGGTCCAGCTCGGCGACTACGACATCGAGAAGTTCGCGGCGGCGTTCGGCGCCACGGGCAGGCGGGTGAGCGGCCTCGCCGAGTTCGAGGAGGCGTTCCGCGCCTCTCTCGCCGAGCCGGGCGTCTCGATCATCGACGTCGCGGTGGACTACAGCCGCAACGTCGACATCGCCGCCCACCTGGTCGAGGACGCCTTCGAATGAGCACGCACACGGTCGACTCGACCGACGACTACGCGATCTACCAGAGCTCGACCATGGCCGCGCTGCTGGCCGGGGTCTACGACGGGGACCTGACGATCCGCGAGCTGCTCACCCACGGCGACCTCGGGCTGGGCACCTTCAACCACCTGGACGGCGAGATGGTGATCGTCGACGGCGTCTGCTACCACCTGCGCAGCGACGGCTCCGTCCAGGTCGCGGACGGCGACGACCGGACGCCCTTCGCCGCCGTGCTGCCCTTCCACGCGACCACGACGTTCACGGTGGAGGAGCCGACCGGTCTCGCCGGCCTCACCCGGCTGATCGGCGACGCGGTCGACGGCGGGAACATCCCCGTCGCCCTGCGGATCGACGGCCGGTTCACCGAGGTCCGAACCCGGACCGTGGGCGCGCAGACCGAGCCGTACCCGCCCCTGATCGAGGCGACCGCCCACCAGAGCGTCACCGGCATCGCCGACACCCGCGGCACGATCGCGGGCTTCCGCACTCCGCAGTTCGAGCAGGCCGTGTCGGTCCCCGGGTACCACCTGCACTACGTCGACGACGCCCGCGAGAAGGGCGGGCACGTCCTCGACGTGACCGTGGCCGAGGTGACGGTCTCGCTCACGACCGTCGCCGGACTGCACCTCGCGCTTCCGGAGACGGACCAGTTCCGCCGGGCGGACCTGGCGATGAAGGACATCGCGGCGCAGGAGGCGCGAGCGGAGGGGTGAGGCGGGCGGGACCTCCGGGGAGACGGGCCGGCCGCGACACGTCTCCCCGGAGGCCCGTCAGGGCGCGAGCTCCTCGCGGACGATCGCCGCTCCCGCGCTCAGCGCGCTGAGCTTCCCCCAGGCGAGGTCGCGGGGCAGCGGTGCCATGCCGCAGTTCGTGCTGGGGAGGAGCAGGTCCGCGTCGACGAACCGGAGGGCGCGGCGCAGGGTGTCGGCGACCTCCTCGGGCGTCTCGACGGTCCCGCTCGCCACGTCGATCGCTCCGAGCATGACCTTCTTGCCGCGGACGAGCTCGATCAGCTCCATCGGCACGTGGGAGTGGTGGCTCTCCAGCGAGACGATGTCGAGCGAGGACTGCTGGAGGAGCGGCAACGACTCCTCGTACTGCCGCCACTCCGACCCGAGGGTCGCCTTCCAGTCGGTGTTCGCCTTGATCCCGTAGCCGTAGCAGATGTGCACCGCGGTCTCGATGCGGAGTCCCTCCGCCGCCCTCTCCAGCGCGGCCACACCCCAGTCGTGCACCTCGTCGAAGAAGACGGTGAAGGCGGGCTCGTCGAACTGGACGATGTCGACTCCGGCGTCCTGGAGGGCCCGCGCCTCCTCGTTGAGGATGCTCGCGAACTCCCACGCCAGCTTCTCGCGGCTCCCGTAGTGCCGGTCGGAGAGGGTGTCGATCATCGTCATCGGGCCGGGCAGCGCCCACTTGATCGGCTGATCGGTCTGCTCGCGCAGGAACCGGGCGTCGTCGGCGAACACGGGCATCTCGAGGCCCACGGCGCCGACGACCGTCGGCACGCTCGCGTCGTACCGGTCGCGGATGCGCACCGTCTCGCGCCGCTCGAAGTCGACGCCCGTGAGGTGCTCGATGAACGTCGTGACGAAGTGCTGCCGGGTCTGCTCCCCGTCACTGACGATGTCCAGGCCCCGGTGGTGCTGCTCGTGGACAGCGGCGCGCAGGGCGTCCTGCTTGCCCTCGGCCAGGGCGTCGCCGGTCAGGCGCCACGGGGACCACAGGGTCTCCGGCTGCGCGAGCCACGACGGCTTCGGCAGGCTGCCGGCGATCGAGGTGGGCAGGAGCGGGAGGGACGTCGAGGATCCGCGGGCGCTCATCGGACCGCTCCCGCGTACCCGGCGGCCCACTGCCGCAGCCGCTCCCCGTGCGGCTTCATGAGGTGCTCCTCCGCGAACCGCCCCTGCTCGACCGCGAGCCGGCCGCGCTCCTCGCGGTCGTAGGAGACCGCGGGCCGCACGTAGTCCTGCTGCTCCAGGTCCGGCCGGTAGACGTCGGCGGCGGCCGAGCGCGCGCCGTAGATCTCGGGCCGGTAGATCCTCTGGAACGTCTCCATCGTGCTGATGGTGGCGATGAGCTGGGGGTCCGAGTAGTCCTCCAGCAGGTCGCCGCCGCAGTAGAACGCGAGCGGCGCCGTGCTGCCGGGCGGCATGAAGAAGCGGACCCCGAGGCCCATCTCCGCGAAGTACCGGTCGGTCAGCGAGAGCTCGTCCTGCCGGTACTCGACGCCGAGGACCGGATGGAGGGTCCCGGTGCGCCGGTACGTCCTGCTCGTCGAGACGCTGATGCAGATGACGGGCGGCGCCGACGAGAGCTCCGCGTACTGCGCGGAGTCCCGGAAGTGCTGGAAGAGCGCGCCGTGCAGGACGCCGAAGTCGTCGGGGACGGTGAAGCCGGCCTGCGAGGCGTTGACCGCCGGCAGCCGCACGCTGAAGTCGTGGTCGCGGAGGTAGGAGGAGAAGTTGTTCCCCAGTGTCCCCGGCTGACATCGGCCGGTGCGGCGGTCGAGGATCCGGGTGCGCAGGACCTCCAGCAGGGGGAACTCCCGGTCCTCGCCGTCCGTGGTGAGCCGCAGCCCGACGGAGACGATGTCGAGCCCGACCGTGTAGCGGCCGCGGCTCGGATCGTCGCCCGGCACGAGATCGTTCAACCGGTCGTCGATCATCCGCAGCGCGGTCCGGAGGTTCTCCCGGCGGCGCTCGCCGCGGGCCAGATTCGCGAAGTTGGTGGTGATCCGGGAGCTCTGGGCCGGCGAGTAGTCCTCGTCGAAGGGGGTGAGGGTGATGCTGAAGGCGGGTTCGTTCGTCATGATCGGCCGATCGGTAGGAGGGACTGGGGCGGGGGCACGATCAGTGCGGGTGGTCCTCGGTCAGCTTGAAGCCGAGTCGGCCGTGCGCGAAGGCGGCTCCGGCTCCGATGGCGGCCGCGACCCAGGCTGATTCGGCGAGCTCGGTCTCGGTCGCACCGGCGCGCACGGCGTTCTGGCCGTGGCCGTCGATGCAGTAGACGCACTGCTTGCTGATGCCCACGGCGTAGGCGATGAGCTCGCGGTACTTGAGCGGGATCTCGCGACCCTGCGGAGCGAAGACGGCGGTGTCGAAGGCGGTGAACGCCGCAAGGACGTCGGGGGTCTCCTTCTTGTAGGCGGCGGTGTAGCGGCGGTCGGCTGCGCGGTCGTAGTAGGCGTCGGTCATGGTCTTCCTTCGGAGGTCGGAGAGGGGGCGGAGGGGATGAGGTCACGGCCGGGCGGGGATCTCCAGGCCGAGGTTCTCCCGCAGGGTCGTGCCCTCGTACTCGGTGCGCAGCGAACCGCGCTCCTGCAGCAGCGGCACGACGCGGTCGACGAACTCGTCCAGACCACCCGGGTGCAGGTGCGATCCGAGGACGACCCCGTCGCCGCCTCCGCTCTGCACGAACTCGTCGAGACGGTCGGCGACCTGCTCAGCCGTGCCCACGTACTCCGTGCGGTCGAAGACGGTCTCGGCGAGACCGCGGAGGGTGAGGTCGCGCTCCTGAGCGAGCGCACGCCAGGCGCGCACGGTCCCCGCGCGATCACCGTGGATCAGTGCGCGGCCCTCGATCAGCGGCGGCGCCTCGAGGTCGGGCTCGAGATCGGGTACCGGCCCGTCGACGTCGAAGCCCGACAGGTCCCGGTTCCAGACCTGCTCGAAGAGCACCTGGATCGTGCGCGGTGTGAGTTGCTGATCGCGGATCCACCGCGCTCTCTCCTCCGCCTCCGCAGCGGTGCCGCCGAGGACGACGGCGGCTGACGGGAGGATCCGCACGGAGCCGGCCGGGCGACCCGCCGCCGCGACCCGGGCCGCGATGTCGCGCGCGAACTCGTGCGCCTCAGGTCCCCGGTGGTAGGGGGAGAAGATCACGTCGGCGCTCGACGCCGCGAAGTCGCGACCCTGCGGAGAGACGCCCGCCTGCACGATCACCGGGCGGCCCTGCGGGCTGCGCGGCACGGTGAAACGGCCGGAGACGTCGAACTGGCTGCTCGAGACGGCGAACGACCCCGTCGACGAGTCGGCGAGGAACTCGCCGGAGGGGGCATCGGCTCGCACGGCGTCGGAGGTCCAGGTGTCCCAGAGCGTCGTCACCGCGCGGACGGCCTCCTCGGCACGGGCGTAGCGGTCGGCGCGGTCGAGGAAGCCGCCGCGGCGGAAGTTCGCGCCCGTGAAGGCGTCGAAGGACGTGACCACGTTCCACCCCGCTCGTCCGCCTGAGAGGTGGTCGAGGGTCGCGATCTGACGGGCGAGCTCGAAGGGCTCGTTGAACGTCGCGTTGAGCGTGCCGACCAGGCCGATGTGCTCCGTGACCGCGGCCAGCGCGGCGAGGAGCGGCAGAGTGTCCGGTCGTCCGGCGATGTCATGGTCGAACGGGCGCCCCGCGCGCTCCCGCAGGGCCAGACCCTCGGCGAGGAAGAAGTAGTCGAACCGCCCGCGCTCCGCGGTCTCTGCGACGCGGCGGAACGTCGAGAAGTCGACCTGGCTGCCGGCGTCGGGGTGCTCCCACAGGGTGTGCTCGTTCACCCCGCCCACGTAGGCGGCGAGGACGATCTGCTTCGGTCGCCGCGTCATGACTGCTCCTCGGAGGCGTAGCGGTTCGGGATCGACGTGGGCAGGCCCAGGGCTGAGCGGAGGGTGCGGCCCTCCTCCGTCCCGACGAGCAGACCGCGTCGGCGCAGCTCGGGCACGAGGTCGTCGGCGATCAGCGGCAGATCGGTGGCGAGAACCGCGGGTCGGAGGCGGACGCCGTCGTAGCCGAGCCGTGAGAGCTCGGCGATGCGGTCGGCGACGGACGCGGCCGACCCGGCGGCGACGGCGGCGTCGCCGGTGAGCGGTCGGCCGAGAGCGTCGAGGCGCGAGAGTCTGGCCGCGGCGGACTCCGCCGGGGTGTCGATGACGACGACGAGGTCGGCGAGGACCCGCAGGCGCTCGCCCGTGCGCCCCGCCCCGCGCTCCGCCTCGGCGATCTCCTGGAGGATCCTCTCGGCGTCCGCTGCGTTCTGAGGCGTCGCGAACACGACGTCGGCCGAGCGCGCGGCGAAACGGTACGGGATGTCGGCGTGTGCGAGCGCGGCGACGACGGGCTGCCCCTGCGGCGGCCGGGGAGTGATCGCGGGGCCGCGCACCGAGAACCAGCGTCCTGTGAAGTCGACGCGGTGCACCTTGTCGGCGTCGAGGAAGCGATCGGTGGCGACGTCGCGGATCTCGGCGTCGTCCTCCCAGCTGTCCCAGAGTCTCCGTGCGACCTCGACGGCGTCGGCCGCCTCCTCGAAGAGCTCGTCGACGACGGCGCGGATCGCGGGGTCCTCGAGAAGGGGCGTGCCCGGCTCCGGCGGCACGATCGCCGCGATTCGTCGTCCGACGTGCGAGGCTTCGTCGACGCGTGACGACACCCTGACCTGCCAACCGCCCCGCCCCCGGCTCAGGTGGTCGAGCGTCGCGACGGCCTTCGACACGTGGAAGGGCTCCGTGTGCGTCACGGTGACCGTGGGCACGAGACCGATGCGGCTCGTGAGGGGGGCGACGTAGGAGGCGATCAGCAGCGCGTCGAGCCGGCCGCGGACCTCGTCGGTGCGGTCGTCGGCCAGGAAGGGGTCCGCCGATTGCAGGGCGAAGGAGTCCTCGATCGTCACGAAGTCGATCCCGCCGCGCTCCGCCCGCTGCACGATGTCCGCCCAGTACGCGCCGGTGAAGAGCGCGTCGGGACGGGCGCCAGGCTCGCGCCAGGACGCGGGGTGCCAGCCGGCGCCCTCGAGGGCGACGGCGAGGCTGAGGGGTGGGGCGGCGGTCATCGTGCTCCTCGGATCAGGGTGCCGGCTCGGACGAGCTCCTCGTCGTCGAGTGCGCGGAGGCGGCGCAGCAGCGCGCGCGCGACCTTGTCGTTCTCGCGGAACGACACCGCGTTCGTGCCCGGCCGGGAGAAGGCGCCGACGAACGGCGAGTCGGTGTACGGGCCGATCGCGTACCGGCGGCCGACGCGGCCTCCCGCCGTCGAGCGCAGCAGGGTGTCGTCCTGGTGCACGCGCAGCCTCCCGGTCGACAGGAGAGTGTCGCCGACGTCGACGAGGTCCTCGACCGCCGACCCCGACGCGACGAGCGCTCGCATCAGCGCGTCGTCACTCCTCGCAACGGACGTCCGGGGGAGGCGCGCGTCGACGAGAGCGTCAGCGAGGACGACCTGATCGGTCGCCCCGCCGCTCGCGACGAAGCGGCCCTCCTCTTCGGAGGTCTCCACACGGATGCCCGGGCCGAGGAAGTCGACGACGCCCGCGTCCGAGAGTGCGAGCAGCTCCTCGAGACGGTGCGCGGGCGGCCCGCTCGCGAGGAAGCTGAACCAGCCGAGCCACCATCCGTGCAGATCCTCGATCCGCGAGCGGGGCGTCCACCTCGCGGACGCGGTGAGATCGGCGACGAGGAAGTGGCTGCGCAGAAGCGCGAGGAAGAGCGCCATCGTGGCGCTGTGCTCCTGCCGGCTGCGCAGAGCCAGGTCGTCCCGGATGTAGGCGCGCACCGCCTCCTGCAGCGCCGAGCCGTCGGCGAACCGCACATCGGCGAACGGGCGGTCGAGATCGGGGAGGAGCAGCCTGTCGAGGCTGTCCGGCACAGTGTCCGCGACGAGCGCGGTCAGGGTCCGCGCATCTCCGAGGACCCGCTCGGCGTCGGCCCCGAGTGCGGGGAGAGCGTACCCCTGTCCCGCTTCGGGTCGCGGGCCGCGGGAGCCGGCGAGGACCGAGGCGCGCGGGTCGAGCCGCGAGAACACCTCCGAGAAGTGCGTCCAGTCGGTGCTCACCCGGTCGGGGTGCCCGGTGAAGAGCTCACGGTAGTAGCCCCAGAGCATCTCCTGGGCGATCAGGGGCCAGACGTCCTCGCTGAAGTCGAGCGGGCGGTGTCGCGAGCGCAGCTCCTCCACGACGGACGCCGAGAACCAGCGGGGCTCGGGCGCGGCTCCCTGGAGCGTCGAGCCGATCTTCGAGTGGTAGGGGACCCCGCGGCGGCTGCCGATCAGGATGCGCGGCTCACGTCCCGACGGGTGGTAGCGCAGTCCGCCGGCGTCGTCCCGTTCGAAGCGGCCGCCCCGGCCCTCGGTGAGCAGCACCAGGAGATCGACCGCGACGAGGCCGAAGCCGCGCACGATCACGTCGCGTCCGGCGCGGAGGGATCCGAGGTCGGCGTCGGCCGTGAACGACGGCGGCAGGTAGGCGAGGCCGTGGCGCTCGGCGAACCCGGCCAGCCGGGTCTCGTCGACCGTCGGCAGAGCGCCGCTGTGCCCGAGCGAGAACAGGACCAGGTCCGCCTCGATCACGTCGCCGGAGTCGAGGACGACCCGCTGCGCACCGTCGTCGCGGCCGAGCACCTCGACGACACGCGCCGCGTGCTCGCGGACCTCGACGTCAGGGCGGAGAGCGGCGAGCGCCTCCCGGTGGAACCAGCGCAGATAGAGGCTCTGCAGCCGGCGGGTGGGGAAGCTGTCGGCGCGGAGCCCGTCGAGCTCGCGGCGCACGGCTTCGTCGCCCTCTGCGAGCGCGATCCGGCCGGCCCGCACCGCCTCCGCCCACTCGATCAGCGAGGGTCCGGGGCGCACCGGCCCCTCGATCGTCGCGCTCGCGTCGGTGAACATCGTCACGTCGGCTGCGAGCGAGTTGAGCTTCAGCAGCGGCGACTGCTCGTAGCGCCAGATCCGGCCGGGGCCGACGGGGTACGGGTCGACGACGTGGACGACGAGCGCGGCCGGCCCGAGGGCGTCCTCGGCGGCGTTCGCGGCGAGGCGCTCGAGGACCCCGACCGCGCGGGGACCTCCCCCGACGATCACGAGGGAGCGGGTCCCGTCCGATGGCGCTGACATGCGTCCACGATGACTCTTCCCCCGTGAGGACGCCGCTCTGTGACGACTCGTGACGATGTGAAGAAGTGTGTAGCGGCGGGTTGGAGCCGGGTGGCCGCGGACCCTAGCGTCGGCCCCCACGGCGTGCAGAACGGTGCGCCCCGACAGGCAGGAGCCTCGAGTGCCCATCGAATTCCTCGGCATCGCCGCGCTCAACGACGGCAGCGAGATACGAGCACGCAGCGGCGCGAGCTTCGACCCGGAGTACACGGTGCGTCTGGCCGCGGCTCATGAGGACAGCGGGTGGGACCGCATCCTGTTCGCCTACCACTCCGGAGCCCCCGACCCCGCCGTCGCCGCCGCTTTCATCGCGTCGCGGCTCGAGCGCATCCAGCTGCTGCTGGCGCACCGGCCCAACGTCTCCTACCCCACGGTCGCGGCGAAAGCCTTCGCGACCCTCGATCAGCTGAGTGGAGGCCGCCTGAGCGTCCACGTGATCACGGGCGGGTCGGACGCGGACCAGGCCGCGGAGGGCGACTACCTGAGCAAGGACGAGCGCTACGCGCGCACCGCCGAGTACATCAGGATCGTCAAGCAGGTCTGGACGACCCGTGAGCCGTTCGATCACGTCGGGGAGCACTACCGCTTCTCCCGGTTCGTCAGCGACGTCTGGCCGGTGCAGCAGCCTCGGCCGCAGATCTCGTTCGGAGGCTCCTCTCCCGCCGCTCTGTCCGTCGGTGCCGCCGAGAGCGACGTCTACGCGCTCTGGGGCGAGCCGCTGCGGGACACCGCCGAGCAGATCCGCAGCATCCGGGAGGCGGCGGCGGCGGCCGGCCGCGACGTCGCGCCGCGCATCCAGGTCGCCTTCCGACCCATCCTCGGGGCCACCGAGGAGCAGGCCTGGGAGAAGGCGGAGGGGATCCTCCGCCGCATCGAGGCGCGCACCCGCGAGACCGCCCCCGGAGGCCTCGCCGCGCCGGAGAACACCGGCTCGCAGCGCCTCCTCGCGATCGCCGCCGCAGGCGACCGTTTCGATCGCGCGCTCTGGACCAGGGCGGGAGTCGCCGCGGGAGCGCGCGGCAACTCGAACGCCCTCGTCGGGACGCCGGAGACGGTGGCCGCCGCGCTGCTCGACTACGTCGATCTCGGGGTCGACATCATCTCGGCGCGCGGCTACGACTACGTCGACGACACCCTCGACTTCGGTCGCCACGTGATACCGCTGGTGCGCGAGGAGGTCGCTCGACGCGACGCCGCGGCCGCCCAGGCCGCCGAGGAGGCCGCTCGTGTCCTCGTCTGACACCGTCGCGGCCGACGAGTTCGTCCATGTGCGGGCCGATGACCCGCGGGCCCGGCCCCTGCTCGACGAGCTCGAGCGCGAGTACGACACCCGCTACGGCACCGCCTGGGGCGAGCCGGCATCGGCCGAGCTCGCGCGCTACCCGAGCGAGGTGTTCGCCCCGCCGGAGGGATCCTTCGTCCTGCTTCTGCGCGACGGCACCGCGATCGCCGGAGGCGCGCTGAAGAGATTCGACGACACGACCGCCGAGCTCAAGCGCATCTGGACATCCTCGGCGCACCGTCGGCAGGGACTCGCCCTGCGCGTGGTCGCCGAGCTCGAGGCGGAGGCCCGCCGGCTCGGCTACTCGACCGTCTACCTCACGACCGGGCCGCTCCAGCCGGAGGCGCAGCGGCTCTACCTCACCGCGGGCTACACACCGCTCTACGACGTGACCCAGCCTCCGGAGGTGGTCGTCCTGCACGGCTATGCGCGGACGCTCACCGATCGGCCGCTCGACGTCGCGAGGATCCGGACCGCGCACGACGACTCCTTCGCGCAGCTCACCGCGTCCTTGCCCGACGGCGGAGCACGCCTGCGCGGTCGCGTCACGGGGCGTGCCTCATGAGCGGCACGATCGCGCCGCCTCGACCGCGGGACACGTCCGGCCCCCTTCCCGGAGGCATCGACCTCGCCCGACTCGGCGAGCGGCCGGTGCTGCCGCTGCGCCACCCGGTGCGCTGGGTGGTCGCCGCACTGGTCCTCGTGCTCCTGCTGAACGCCGGACAGACCCTCTTCACGAACCCGTCGTGGGAGTGGCCGAAGGTCGGGACCTGGCTCTTCAGTCCGGCGATCCTGAAGGGGCTGCAGCTGACACTCCTCGCCACCGCCATCAGCGCCGTGATCAGCTTCGTCGGAGGCATCGTCGTCGCCGTAGCCCGGCTCTCGGGCAATCCGGTGCTGTCGACGCTCAGCTGGGTCTACATCTGGCTGTTCCGCTCGGTGCCGCTGATCCTCGTCCTCATCTTCCTGTTCAATCTCGGCAACCTGTATCCGACCGTCGGCATCGGCATCCCCTTCGGTCCGCAGTGGTCGGTGCCGACGGTGTCGCTGCTGCCTCCGCTCGCCCTCGGCGTGATCGGCCTGAGCCTGTCCGAGATCGCCTACAGCGCCGAGGTCGTCCGTTCCGGGGTGCTCGCGGTCGATCAGGGGCAGCACGAAGCGGCGAAGGCGCTCGGGATCCCGCAGCGCCGCCAGTTCACCCGCATCGTCCTCCCGCAGGCGCTCCGCTCGATCGTGCCCGCCTACGTGAACCAGATCATCGGCCTGCTGAAGGCGAGCTCGCTGCTGTTCTACGTCTCGCTGCTCGACCTGTTCGGGGTCGCTCAGAACCTCGGCAGCACGTACCCGACGGACATCATCCCCCTGCTCGTCGTCGCGACGATCTGGTACCTGGTGCTGACCTCGGCGATCTCGGTCGTGCAGTTCTACATCGAGCGCTTCTACGCCCGCGGCGCGCACCGGGAGCTCGCGCCCACGCCCCTCCAGCGGGTGCGGCGCTCGCTCGCCGGCCTGAGGAGTGCGCGATGACCGCCGCCATCGAGATCCACAACGCGACCAAGTCCTACGGCGACCGGACCGTGCTCCGGGGAGTCGACCTGCGCGTCGAGGCGGGCACCGTCACGGTCATCCTCGGTCCGAGCGGCTCGGGCAAGTCGACCCTGCTGCGGGCGATCAACCATCTCGAGAAGCTCGACGAGGGGTTCGTCTCCGTGAACGGCGAGCTGATCGGGGTGCGGCTGCGCGGCGGTCGGCTCAAGGAGCTGCGCGAGAAGGAGATCCTGCGCCAGAGGGCGAGGATCGGCTTCGTCTTCCAGAGCTTCAACCTCTTCCCGCACCTGACGATCCTCGAGAACGTCACCGAGGCGCCGATCTCGCAGGGGCAGCCGCCGGCGGAGGCCCGCGAGCGGGCACGCGCCCTGCTCGAGCACGTCCGTCTCGCCGACAAGGCGGCGGCCTATCCGAGGCAGCTCTCCGGCGGCCAGCAGCAGCGCGTGGCCATCGCGCGTGCGCTCGCGCTCGACCCCGAGGTGATCCTCTTCGACGAGCCGACCTCGGCTCTCGATCCCGAGCTCGTCGGGGAGGTGCTGCAGGTCATCCGGTCGCTGGCCGAGAGCGGCCGCACCCTCATCGTCGTGACCCACGAGATCGGCTTCGCCCGCGAGGTCGCCGACCGGGTGGTGTTCGTCGACGACGGCCTCGTCGTCGAGCAGGGCAGCCCGAGCGAGGTCCTCGACCGCCCGCAGAATCCGCGGACCCGCGACTTCCTCGGCCGAGTCCTCGGCTGAGCCCCCGCACTCCTCCTCCTCTCCATCCGCACGACAGACACAGGAATCGAATCATGACCAGACCGCACATCACTCGTTGGACCAGAGTCGGGGCGCTTCTCGCTGCCGCCGCGCTGACGACGGGCCTCGCGGCCTGCTCCGGTGCCGCCGCCTCCGACCCGGCCTCCCCGGGAGCCGCCTCCGGCACCACCACCGTCACCGTGGGTGCCCTCTCCAACGGAGCGGCGACCGAGACGGACATCGACGTGCCGGTCGTCGACGAGATCCGCGGCACGCTGCCGCAGGAGATCCTCGACCGCGGGACCCTGACGATCGGCGTCGGCGCTCTCCCCGCAGGCTTCCCTCCGCTCGCGTTCACCGGGACCGACACCGAGACCCTCACCGGCTCGGAGCCCGATCTCGGCCGCCTCGTCGCCGCCGTCCTCGGGCTGCAGCCCGAGGTGGAGAACTCCACCTGGGACAACCTCTTCGTGGGCATCGACACCGGAGGCAGCGACGTCGGCTTCTCGAACATCACCGTCACGGAGAAGCGCAAGGAGAAGTACGACTTCGCCTCCTACCGCGCCGACACCCTCGCGTTCCAGGTCCTCGCCTCGAACGACTGGGAGTTCGACGGCGACTACGAGAACCTCGACGGACTCACCGTCGCGGTCAGCAGCGGCACCAACCAGGAGAAGATCCTGCTCGAGTGGCAGGCCCGTCTGCAGTCCGAGGGCAGGTCCCTGGAGATCACGCGACTGCCCGATGCCAACTCCGTCACTCTCGCTCTCGGCTCCGGCCGGATCGACGCCTACTTCGGGCCCAACCCGACGACGGTCTACCAGAACCGGATCTCGGAGGACGGCGCCGACCCGACCCGCAACGCCGGCACGTTCTCCGGAGCGGGCGAATCGCTCGACGGGCTGATCGCGGCGACTGTGAAGAAGGACTCCGGACTCGCCGAGCCGATCGACCAGGCCCTCGGCTACCTCATCGGGAACGGTCAGTACCAGGACTGGCTGTCGGCCTACGGCCTGCAGGACGAGGCCGTGGACGAGGCCCTGGTGAACCCGCCCGGGCTCCCGCTCGACAACAGCTGAGCCGCCCCCGCCTCGGGCGCCCCGTTCGACCAGCGCGGCGCCCTCCGCCCGCTTCCCCGAGGACTCCCATGCACCTGTTCGACTCGCTCACGCGCGAACGACTCGACCGCCCGACGAGCCGCAAGTGGAGCCTCCGCCCCGGCACCATCGGAGCCTGGGTCGCCGAGATGGACTTCGGTACGGCGCCGGCCGTTCGGAGGGCACTGCACGACGCCGTGGCCGGCGACGTGCTGGGCTATCTGTCCCCCTCGACTGCGGGCGAGCTGGGCGAGGCCGCCGCGGAGTACCTCGCTGAGCACTACGCGTGGACGGTCGACCCCGCCCGCGTGCACTCCGTCTCGGATGTCATGGCCGCGCTCGGAGTGGCCGTCACCGAGTTCTCCCGCCCCGGCTCACCGGTGATCGTGCCTACCCCCGCGTACATGCCGTTCCTCACCTACCTGTCGGCCATCGGACGCGAGGTGATCGAGGTCCCGGGAACGATCGTCGACGGCCGCTGGGAGCACGACCTCGACGGGATCGATGCGGCCTTCGCGCAGGGAGCGGGCACCCTGGTGCTCTGCAATCCGCACAACCCGACGGGCTCGGTCCTGCCGCGGTCCGAGCTCGAAGGTCTCGCCGCTGTCGTCGAGCGCCACGGCGGGCGGGTCTTCGCCGACGAGATCCACGCGCCGCTGCGGTTCGACGGCGTCCCCCACATCCCTTACGCCTCGGTCTCGGAGGAGGCCGCCCGGCATTCCGTCACCGGAATGAGCGCCTCGAAGGCATGGAACATCCCCGGCCTGAAGGCCGCGCAGCTGATCACCACGAACGACGCAGACGAGGACGTCTACTCGCGCTTCGGGTTCGCGGTGCAGCACGGCGCTTCGAATCTCGGCGTGATCGCCTCGACGGCCGCCTACCGGGAGGGCGGAGCGTGGCTCGACGAGGTCGTCGACTACCTCGACGGCAACCGGCGCCTCATCGCCGACTTCCTCGCCTCCGAGCTGCCCCGGATCGGGCACCGCACCCCGGAGGCGACGTATCTCGCCTGGTTCGACCTGGGTGCTCTCGGCCTCGCCGATCCCGCGCAGCACCTGCAGCGCGAGGCGGGAGTGACGCTCACCTCCGGACGCCTGTGCGGCGCCGGCTACGCCGACCACGTGCGTCTCGTCTTCGCCATGCCGCGTCCCCTCCTCCTCGAGGCGCTCGAAGCCGTGCGGGCCGCCGTGTGAACGGCGGAGCGCCTTCGCGGGGACTCGACGAGGTGGGACGGCGGAGCACCGAGGCGGGCGGCATCGCACGACAGTGGCGAGGAGCCGTCCTTCAGCGCCTCCGCTCCCTCTGCACCCCCGATGAGGCCGGGCCGCCGGCGGTGGACCGGGCGGCCTCGCGTGTCGAGGCTGTGCAGCTCGCCCACGAGATCGAGCACGGGTTCTTCCGCCCGGTGCCCGGCCGGGCGCAGGATCCGGAGTGAGACGGGGCGGACCCCCCCTTACGTCCCGAAGAGGTTGGCGCGGGTCCCGCCGGGAGCGAGCTCGTCGCGGAGGATCCCGCGGCGGCGCAGGACGGGGACGAGGTCGTCGAGCATCCGGTGCAGGGTGACCGGGTGCAGGTCCCCGGAGAGGAGGAGCCCGTCGCTGCCGCCGTCGTCGCCGAGCTCCTCGACGAAGTCGGCGAACTCCTCCGCGGTGCCGACGAAGCCGGCGCGCTCGGCGACGCGGCCCTTGCGCGCCTTCCTGGTGAGCAGCTCCGGCAGCGGAGCGTCCTCCGTGCCGCCGTACAGGCCGGCGATGGTGCCGTGCGAGACGTGCTCGCCGAACACCGACCGCGGGACGGGGAGGTCCAGGTCCAGCCCGGTGAGGTCGGTCTCCAGGTCGCTCGACCAGCCGAGCGCGATCCGCCGCAGCGCGTCCTCGTCGGGGTGGCGCGACGCCTCGACGACGCGCGCGGCCTCCTCCGGGCTCGACACGATCTCGGGCTTCACGACGAAGAGCACGCGCAGGTCGTCCGCCGTCCGCCCGTGCTGCTCGGCCGCGGCGAGCACGCGCGCCCGGTAGTCGCGCACCGCCCGGGCCTCCAGCGGTGCGAGAGCGAGCTGCACGTCCGACTGCGTGCCGGCGAAAGCCAGCCCGCGGGGCGAGCCGCCGGGGGAGACCACGATCGGGTCGCCGTTCTCGAAGGGGACGGCGTTGAGGGGGCCGTCCACGCGGAAGTGCTCCCCGCGGTGCCGGAACGCGTCGATCCGGGTGCCGTCGGCGTAGCGGCCCGACCCGGGGTCGGCGACCAGCGCGCCCTCGCCCCAGCTGTGCCAGAGCCGGCGGACGACCGCCATCCACTCGTCGGCCCGGTCGTAGGCCGCGTCGTGCGACAGCGGCTCCAGCCCCACGTGGCGGGCGCTGCCGACGTCGGTGACCAGGTTGATCCCGAAGCGGTCGGAGCTGAGGTGCTGAAGGGTCGCCGCCTGCCGGGCGGCGAGGTACGGGGGCGTGATGCCAGCGTTGATCGTCGGTGCCAGCCCGATCCGCTCGGTCGCTGCGAACAGGTACGGCGCCAGGAGGAGCGGATCGTGCTTCGGCCCGCCGTACGCTCCCCGCACCCGCAGGTCGAGCGTCTCCGGGGAGCCGAGCGAGACGGCGTCCTCCATCACGATCAGCTCGAAGCCGGCCTGCTCCAGCTCGCGGGCCGACTGCTGGTAGAGGCCCGGCTTCGTCCAGTCGTGGTTCCACTCCCGGTAGGGGTGCCCCCACCCCTGCGGTCCGAAGCCCCGGGAGAAGAACCAGCCGAAGTGCTGACGGCGCGCCACGCTCACACCTCCGCGAGCGCGGGGAGGGCGCGTGCGCGCACCGCGGCGAGCCCGCGCTCGAGGTCGCGGAGGAGGTCGTCGACGTCCTCGATCCCGATCGACAGCCGGAGGAGCCCGGGGTGGATCCCGGCGGCGGCGCGCTCGGCGGGGGTGCGTCCGGCGTGGGTGGTCGACGCGGGATGCAGCACCAGCGAGCGCACGTCGCCGAGGTGGGTCATGTGGCTGAACAGCTCGACGGCGTCGATGAAGGCGGCCGCGCCCGCCTCGCCTCCGGCCACGGTGAAGGAGAAGACGGAGCCCTGCCCGCGGGGGAGCAGCCGCTGCGCGAGGGCGAACGACGGGCTCGACTCCAGGCCGGAGTAGTCGACCGACACGACCTCGGGCCGCCCCTCGAGGAAGCAGGCGACGGCGAGGGCGTTCGCGGAGTGCCGCTCGACCCGCAGCGACAGCGTCTCGACGCCCTGCCGCAGCAGGAAGGAGTTCAGCGGTGACGGCGTCGGTCCGAGGCGGGAGACCACGATGTCCCGCGTGTACGAGACGAAGGCGCGCCGGCCGTGCTGCTCGGTCCAGCTGCGGCCGCCGAACGACCGCTCCTCCTGGTTGAGGTGCGGGAAGAGCGCGGGGCGCGCCGCCCAGTCGAACGTGCCGGCGTCGACGATCACGCCGCCGAGGGCGGAGCCGTGCCCGGCGAGGAACTTGCTGGTCGAGTGCACGACCACGTCGGCCCCGTGCTCGATCGGGCGGAGGAGGTACGGGGTCGCGAGCGTGTTGTCGACCACGAACGGCAGCCCGTGCCGATGCGCGACCGCGGCCAGCGCCGGGAGGTCCAGCAGATCGTTCTTCGGGTTCGGGATCGGCTCGCCGAAGAGGACCCGGGTGTCGGGCCCGATCCGCCGTTCCCACTCGCCGAGGTCCGACGCGTCGTCGACGAAGTCCACGCCGATCCCGAGCCGCCCGAAGTTCTGCACCAGCAGCCCGCGGTTGCCCTCGTAGAGGCGGCGCGACGAGAGCACCCGGTCGCCGGCCTGCAGGATCCCCAGGAGAGCGGAGGCGGTGGCCGCCTGGCCGCTCGCCACCAGGATCGCCTCGGCGCCGCCCTCGAGATCGGCGAGCCGACGCTCGACCTCCTCGGTGGTCGGGTTCCCGTTGCGGGTGTAGAGGTAGCCCTCGTCCTCGCCGGCGAACCGCTCGCGGGCGTGCTCGAAGCTGTCGAACACGAAGCCCGCGCTGAGGTGCACGGGCGTGACGCGCGCTCCGTGGGCGCCGTCGGGCGCGGCACCGGCGTGCACCTGGCGCGTGGTGAAGCCGGCCGCCGCGGAGGCACGGTCTTCGGGCGCCGGGGTCGAGGTCGCGGCGCTCGCCGCAGTGGTCGCTGTGGTCGCCGCAGCGGTGGTCGCGGTGGTCGCCGGTGCAGTGATCGTCACGGTGTGCTCCTGTCCAGACGCCCTGAAGGCGGATGCCGGGAGCCTGTCAGGCCGAGGGGAGTGCGCGCCGGATCGTGACGGAGTGTGACTGCGAGGGGTGCTGTCGCGGGTCGTGGACGTCGACCGCTCGGAGTCCGCGGGTCGTGCCTCAGCTGTGCGTCGTGTTCGCTCGGATCTCCTCGACGGACAGCTCCGGTGCGCCGCCCGCTGCCGCCGCCGGGTCCATCCAGACGAAGTCCCAGTGGTGGCCGTCGAGGTCGTCGAAGCTCTTGGAGTACATGAATCCGTGGTCCTGCTCGCCGGCCGGGGTCGCCCCCGCGGCGAGGGCCTTCCCGTGGAGGGTGTCGACCTCCTCCCTGCTGTCGGCGCTGAGGGCGAGCTGCACCTCGGTCGAGGTGGTGGCGTCGATGATCGGCTTGCTGGTGAACTCGGCGAAGAACTCCCTCGTGAGCAGCATCGTGGTGATCGTGTCGCTGATCACCACGCTGACGGCGTTCTCGTCGCTGAAGCCCTCGTTGATCGAGTAGCCGAGCGACTCATAGAAGGCCCTCGCCCGGGCGAGATCGGCGACGGCCAGGTTGACGAAGAGCATGGTGGGCATCGGTGCACCGTTCCTGTCGGGACGCCGGTGGCGCGCCGCCGCCGGTCGTGACTGCATGATGATGACCGGCCGGCGGCGGTGTCAAGGAAGCGCTGCCGAGAAGGCGGTTGATGCCCGGCGCGGGGCGTCCGGAGGAGGACTCGGCGCACGGATGCCGCGGATCTGCTGGACTGGCCTCGAGCACCGCAGCACGAGCAGGAGGGAGCGGACGTGATCCGGATCCTCGTCGCCACCGTCCTCGCGGCCGCCCTCCTCGCGGCCGGCTGGACCGCGATCGGACCCTCGCATCCGGTCTTCGCCGCGGTCGCGCAGATGGTCCTCACCAGCTGGGCGGCCCTGACCTTCGGTGCGCGCACGCGTCCGCTCGAGCAGTCCTGGTTCGACGTGGGTCGCCGCGAGCCGGCGCTGCTGCGGGCGCTCGGGGTCGGCGTCTTCGGCCGGCTGCTCGACGTCGTCGGGTGGAACCGCCTCGTCACCCGCGAGCGCGGCTTCGACGGCACGCGCGCGGGACTGACCGCTCTCGATCAGCACACCCGCCGCTCCGAGGCGGTGCACCTCGCGTGCACGGCCGTCGGAGTCGCGCTCGCCCTCGCCGCGACGGTCACGGGTGCGACGGGCGGCGCGGCCTGGCTGCTCGGGTCGACGATCGCCGTCCAGCTCTACCCCGCGCTGCTGCAGCGGCTGGTGCGGGCGCGCATCCAGCGCGCGGGGCGGGCGGCGCGCGGTGCGCTTCACGTCGCGGACTCGGGAGACAGCGCCTCCGGCGGCGGACCGACCACGGCTCTGGAAGGGCGGTGATCACGGGGTCACCGACACGCCGCGATCGTCACCGGGATCGGCCAGGGGATGGCGGCGCGCGAGGACATCGCGAGTCACGTCGGGCGGATCGCGCCGGTCGTCCTCCGCCGCCGTCAGCAGGAGAGCGAGGGCCGTGTCGCCGGGGACCCGCTGCGCTGCGCTGATGAAGCCGACGGCCTGCAGCACGGCGATCGTCCCCGGCGTGAGCGGGGCGCGGGACGCCGCCCAGCGACGGACCTCGGCGTCGTCCGTGTCCTCGGTCAGAGCGTCGGCCAGGAGGCGTGGAGGGAGGGCATGGGCGAGCCGGTCAGTACCCGAAGCCGTGCTCGAGCTCGACGTCGAAGGTGACGTCGTCCTCGCTCGGCTGCACGGGGAACACTCCCGTGAGCGTCCTGGTGCGTTCGCGGATGCGGGCGACCTCGGCCGTGTTGTCCGGCTCCGGGAGATCGGAGGGAGTGGTCTCGGCGACCAGGGCGGCGCCGGCGTTGAGCAGGAACACCGCCTGCACGGTGCCGCCGTCGCCGCCGATGCCGGTGTACTCCACGCGGTCCGCCGTGCTGCTCACGGCGAGGGCGACGCCGTACTCGATCAGAGCGTCCGCCGCGTCGTCTCCGACCAGCATCGTCTTGTTCGCGAAGAGGAGATGCTTCATGCCCCCAGCGTGCGCAGCGCCGAGGCCGATGGGGGAGAGACTTGACAGCTCCGGGGGCGGTCGACAGACGCGACCGCGGCACCCGGTGACGCCCGGTCGCGCCCGGTCGTCCTCGGCGTCGCCGAGACGGCACCCGTGGCGTCGGCCGTCCTCTGAGCAGGTCCGCGTCACAGGGACGTGGATCGACGGACCCGTGCTGATGTCGGCCGCCGAGACACCCGGCCGAGAGCAGGGCGACGTGACAGGCGGTGTCAGCGGACCATTCGCCGACGCCCGCGCCGCTTCTCCCCTCTGAGGATCAGGGCCGCGAGGAACGCGGCGAGGAGTGCGCCGATGGTGTTCATGAACCAGTCGTTCGTGTCGCAAGAGCGGCCGATCGCCGGAACGCACGCCTGGAACACCTCGATCAGGGCGGACAGGCCGGAGACGGCGGCGGCGACGAGCAGGGGCCGGCCGACCGCGACCGCGAGCAGCAGGGCCCCGGGGAGCAGGAGCGCGATGTTCGCGAGGGTGTCGATGCCGTCGAACGGCACCGAGAACTGCACGGTGCAGAAGACCCGCGGCGTCCCGTCGGGCGGATACACGGTCAGCGCGATCCCCACGACGAAGGCGAGCGCGGCGAGGACGAGAAGAGACCTTTCCGTGCCGCGCCGGTGCAGCAGCCAGGCGATCGCCGTGACCACCGCGACCGCGATCCAGAAGGCGATCGGGACGAGCGCGGCGTGGTCGACGAGGAACGTGCTGATCACGGTGCTCCGCTCCAAGGTGTCGGGGTGGCGGGAGAGGAAGAGGCCTTCCGTTGACGGTCGGCCCGCTCACTCCAGGTCGGCTTGTGCCGACGGCCGGCAGGCCTTCGGCGCGAGTCAGCTCCGGAGGGGAGAGCCTGCTGCGTCGAAGCGGTAGCCGCCGAAGGCGCCGCTGAGCAGCGGGCGCGCCGTCGCGACCGCGGCCTGGACCCGGGGGAGGGCGAGGGAGGCCCGATGCGCCTCGGCGCTCTCCCACAGCTCGACGACGAAGACGGTGTCGGGCTGCTCGTCGTCGACCCCGACCTCGTAGAGCAGGCAGCCGGCGTCGACGAGGTCGTCGTTGTGCTCGGTGAGGACGGCGACGAGCTCGTCGCGTCTGCCGGGGACGGCCCCGAGGGTGCCGACGTTCACGAAGGTCATGCCGCGAGGGTACCGCCGAGGACACCGACGGCGGGTGGCCGTCCCGACGGTCGGAGTGCGGTCGGGACGTCACGCTGGACGGAGTCGCCGTGCTCCCGGCTGCGAACCGCAGACCGGTCGCGGTCGGCCCGAGGCCACGCCGGCTCGGGAGGATCGCGTCGCGAGAGAGGATCCCCGGTGGTCCCCGCGATCCCCGTCGGGTCCCACCGGCCAGGCATGGGCGTGCTCGGACCGACGGAGTGCGCCCGATCAGCCGGCGGGCCTGCTGAACAGATTGACGATGTTCCCGTCCGGGTCGCGGACGAGGGTGGAGCGGTTGCCCCACGGCATGGTGCTCGGCGGGAGCACCACGTCCTCGCTCCGGGGTGCGAGCTCGGCGAAGGCGCGGTCGACGTCGGGCACCTCGAACTCGAGCAGCGCGGAGCGGTTCGACGCGGGGACGACGGCGCCGTCGAGCATCCCGACGGTCGTGGTGTGGGCGATCGCGAGGGGCGCGCCCGCTCCGGTGAACTGCGCGAAGACCGGCGCCGGGCGCTCGGCCGGACGGCCGATGACCTGCTCGTAGAAGGCGACGAGGCCGTCGAGGTCGTCGGTGACGAGGCGGAGGGAGGTGAACGGCATGGGGCTCCTTCAGGGGCGGGGACGAGGTGGAGGCACCAGGCTCGCCTGTCGTCGCGACACCGTCCTGTCGGTGTTTCCGCAGATCGTCCTCGTCTCCGCGAGGTCCGCGGCGGCCGTCGACGTCCCGGAGAAGGTCAGTCGTCGACGACGGACCGCAGTCGTCCGTACTGGAGCGCGAGGTCCTCGGCTCGGAGGGTGCGCTGCGGAGGCCGCTCGTCGGTCACCTCGACCGACAGCATCCGGTCGCCGCGGAACGCCCTGACCCCCTCCCGCAGCCGGCACCACGCGATCAGGTACCAGTGCTCCTCCTTCCCGATCGAGCCGAGCGGTTCGACGTCTCGGACCGATTCCGCGCCGCTGCTGTCGCGGTAGCGGAGCCGGACGACACGATCCGCTCGGAGGGCCGTCGCGAACTCCGCCGGGACGACCGCCTCCTCCTCGCTCTCGAGGAAGTGCACCCGGGAGGCGACCGCGCCGGCGCGGGCGGCCACGTCGTCCGGCAGGACCGCGAGCGTCTTCCGGACAGCGGTCCTGGCTGCCTGCCGGAACGGACTGCGCTGCAGCGCGCTGAGGCCGATCAGCACGGCGACGGCCTCCTCCACCGTGAATCCGGCCGGCCCGAGGGTCGCCGACGCGTCGATGACGTAGCCGCCCGTGCGGCCGGGCTCCGCCCAGATCGGCAGACCCGCCTGCTGCAGCGCGGACAGGTCCCGCTCGATGGTCCGCACCGACACCTCGAACCGCTCGGCGAGACGGCGCGCGCTCCGCGGCCGGGGCGAGACCGCCCGCAGCTCCTCGACGAGCCCGTACAGACGATCGGTGCGGTTCACCCGACCATCATCCGCCCGGGCGCGCCAGGTCGCGGTCGTCAGCGGACTCACTGTGCGGCGGTGCTTCCGCTCGACGCGCGATCAGGTCAGCGCCGGCGGTTCGCGGGTGGTCTCGGCCACGGCGGTGAGCCGGGCGGCGAGCCTCTACCGTTGCACCCGTGCCCCTCCTTCTCGCCGACCTGCTGTCGTGAGAGTGTTCGTCGCCTGGCTCGAGCACCGCCAGATCCCGCTCTACCTCGCCGCGATCGCCGCCGGCGCCGCTCTCGGACTGCTGCTGCCCGCCGCGCACCACCTCGAGGTCGCGATCGAACCGGTGCTCGCGCTGCTGCTGTTCGCCACGTTCCTCGGTGTCCCGTTCGCCGCGATCGGACGGTCTCTGCGCGACGGCCGCTTCCTCGCCGCGGTCGGGGTGCTGAACTTCGTCGTCGTGCCGCTCGTCGCCTACGGGCTGTCCCGATTCGTCGCCGACACTCCGGTGCTGCTGTTCGGGGTCCTCCTGGTGCTCCTGACGCCGTGCATCGACTACGTGATCGTGTTCGCCAGGCTCGCCGGAGGGGCGTCCGACCGGCTGCTCGCCGCCGCACCGCTGCTGATGCTCGCGCAGATCCTCCTCCTCCCCGTGTATATGGTGCTCTTCATCGGTCCTGCGGGGGTGGCGGTGGTCGACGCCGGTCCGTTCGCGCGGGCGTTCCTGCTGCTGATCGTGGTGCCGCTGTCCGCGGCCGGGCTGGTGCAGGCCCTGGCGCGCCGACACGTGTCCGGCCGGATCGTCGAGTCCACGATGCTCGGGCTCATGGTGCCGCTCATGACGGCCACGCTCTTCACCGTCGTCGCCTCCCAGTCCGGCGCCGTGGGCGCCTCGGCCGGCCGGCTTCTCGTTCTCGTCCCGCTCTACGCGGGATTCCTCGTGGTCATGACCGCTCTGGGGCTGGGTGCTGGACGCGTCTTCCGACTCGACGTGCCCGCGACGCGCGCCCTCGTGTTCAGCGGCGCGACCCGCAACTCGCTCGTCGTGCTGCCCCTCGCACTCGCGCTCCCGGCACCGCTGTCGCTCGCGCCCGTCGTCGTCGTCACGCAGACCCTCGTGGAACTCGTCGGCATGGTCGTCCTCGTCCGACTGCTCCCTCGGCTCACCCGAGACCGAGCAGCGCGGGCCGGCCCGGTCTGAGGCGGACTCACCAGCGCCCGAGACGACTCGGGCCTGCAGAAGGGTCGCCCGGGGAGTCGCCCGGGAGGTGCTCGCCGGTCAGTCCTTCTCCGGTCTGCCCGCAGTCCCCGCGTCAGCGGGCTCATCGGCCGGGGCGACAGGAGCTGCGGACTCGACCGCGGTGGGCTGGACCGCGGCCGATCTCGCCTCCTTGGCGGCGAGGCGCTTCTTCTGGGACTTGCCGGTGCTGAACGGGCTCACCCACAACCAGGAGAAGCGCCGCAGCGACTGGAAGAGGAACAGCGACGCCCAGAGGGAGAACACCGTCAGGGCGAACGGGAAGACCGTCGCCGGGCCGGTCGGGACATTCGTCTCGCCGAGCAGGGGGACGAACGCGACGACGACAGCGATCACGAAGAGGTGCAGGAGATAGATCTGGAAGCTCTGCTGCCCCATGGTGACGAAGATCTTCAGTGCGCGGACCTTGACGAGGTACTGGGAGCCGGCGATGCCCAGGACGATCGCGACCGAACTGGCGATCAGGATGACGCCCGGAATGCGGTTGGCGTCGAAGGCGACGATCACCGCGATGATGCCGATGTAGGACACTGCGAGCGCGAGCGCCTGCCAGACCTTCACGCGGGCGGCGAAGCGGTAGAACGTGCGGGGGATGAACATCGCCACGAGGAAGAAGATGAAGTTCTGGAGCACCCGGTCCCAGCCGATGTTGTCGGTGTCCAGCAGGCCCGTGGTCGTGGACGCGACGGACAGCAGCCCGGCCACAGAGAGCTGGATCCACCGGGGCACCTTGCGGATCGCCCAGGCGAGGATGCTGAAGATCGCGAGAGCCCAGATGAACCAGTAGCTGCTCGACGGCAGGATGGGGAGCACCAGCACGTTGAGCGGGTCCGTCGGTGAGGTGGCCTCCGACCGTGAGAACGGGACGATGAGGTAGAAGACGACCCGGATGAACGACCACAGCAGATAGAGGTACACCAGCGCGAGGACCCGGCGGCGCCACAGCTCGGCGAACGTCCACGTCAGCATCCGGGCGGCCGTGAGGCCCGCGATGAAGAAGAACACGGGCATGGGGAAGTAGAGCAGCACAGTGCGGAGCTTCGGGACGTACCCCTCGAGGCCGAAGAATCCCAGGAACAACGACGAGTGGTAGAGCACGACGAGACTGATCGCGACGCCCTTGGCGAAGTCGATCCACTCTCGCGACTCGGGGCGCTTCACGACGGCCCCTGCCGTGCTCGATCCCGTCATCCGTCGCTCCTCGCGTTGGCGCACAGGGCGCGATCACTCTTCACCGATTGCTGCGGATCCATTGCGCCCCCAAGATGCTGAATTCGAATCGGATGCGAATGAGCCCCCGGTTCGTTCCCCGTACGGGTTTTGAGAGTACGGGAAAGAATCCGATCGCGGACGAATCGCTGGAGCATCGAGGCGGCCGGGGAGGTCCGGACGCCTCGCAGACACCGGACGACGTCCTGTCCGTGGAGTCGCCCGCTCCACGCCGGAGGGCCTTCGGCGCGATCCGAGCGACGTCGGTCGGTCCGCGACCGCAGACGAATGAACCGTGGAGGGACGCCGTGACGACACTTTCGTCCAGTTCCACGGGTTCGCCACCCGAAGGATGAGACGAAATCGGCCCGCGGCCAGGACACCTCGACCTCTCCGGCATACTCCATGACGTGAACGACGCCACCACCGCCCCCAGTCTCGACGGCCGCGAGTTCGTGATGACCTCCTCGACCAACAGCGCGGTCGACCCGGAGTCGCCGTCGCGGTTCCACTACTCCGAGCGCGACGGAGTGGTCTGGGGCGACTACGTCGGCGACACCGTGACCTTCGGCCGGTTCGTGGGCACGCGCACCGGCGACGCCCTGCAGGTCTCGTTCGTGCACCAGCTGATCGACGGCGGGACCGTGGTCAGCGGCACCGGCGGCAGCCGCGTCGAGCTCGACGGCGAGGGCCTGCTGCGGCTCGTCGAGGAGTTCGAGATCGACGGCGACGACCACGTCAGCATCTGCGTCGAGGTCTGACGCTCAGCGCGCCGCGTCGCGGCCGTTCCCCGCGGTGGTGAACCGCGTCCTGCCGAGCCGGTTCGTCGATCCGGAGCGGTCGGGGATGTCGGAGGGCAGCAGATAGGCCTTGCGCACCACCTCGTCGAGCACGACGACCGAGACCACCGACTTCACCTCTGGCCGGGCCGCGACCACGCCGGTGACGAAGTCGTGCACGCCGCCGATGTCGAGCGAGCGGACCAGGAGCATCGCGTCGTGCTCGCCGGTCGTGATGCAGCAGTACTCGACGTCGGGCATCTGGAGGATGCCCTCGCGGAACCGGTGCCACGACTGCGGGTGCACAGTCACGAACACCAGGGCGCAGACGTCGAGCCCCACCTTCCCCGGATCGACCAGGGCCGAGAACCCGGTGATGATGCCGGATGCGGTCAGCTGCTCGACCCGGTTGTAGACGCTCGCCCGCGAGACGTTCACCCGCTCGGCCAAGGCTGACATCGAGATGCGCCCGTTCTCGCGCAGGACGGCGAGGATGCGCAGATTGAGGTCGTCGAGCCGGCCCGCGCTTTGTCCAGCGACCGCACACGCTGGAGCGGGCGGGCGCGTGAGCGCTGTGGAGGAGGCCCGGGCAGAGGAGTCCGCACTCTGGAGCATGCCGAGGGCCGTGAACCGCAGCCCGCTCCCCGGGGACGGCGCGTTCATGACCGCCGGCTGGGCCGATCCGGAGCCGGTGATCGACCCCGACGAGCCGGTGCTCGCCTACACCGCGGAGCGCCGGTCGCGACTGGCGCAGGCGCTGCCCGCCGAGCTGCTGATCATCCCCTCCGGCCTGCCGCGGGTGCGCTCGAACGACAGCGACCACCGCTTCCGCCCGGGCACCGACCACGTGTGGCTGACGGGCAACGGAGTCGCCGAGAGCGTGCTCGTCGTCGACACGACGGGAGGGGAGGCCGGCTCGATCCTGTACCGGCGTGCTCCCTCCGGCCGCGACGGCGACGAGTTCTGGCAGAACGACGCGCTCGGCGACCTCTGGGTCGGGCCGCGGCCGTCGCTCGCCGAGACGCAGGCAGCACTGGGCATCGAGACCCGGCCGCTGGCCGACTTCACCCGCGACGTGGAGCGGGCTGCGCGGCGGGCCCGGCGCATCCGGGTCCTGCCCACCCTCGACGAGAGCGTCGACGAGCTGGTGCGGAGCATCTGCGGGCCGGAGCTCGGACCGCACCTCGTGCTCAAGTCGACGCTCGACGAGCTGCGCCTGATCAAGAACGACTGGGAGATCGGACGCCTGCAGCTCGCCGTCGACGGCACGGCGCGGGGATTCGACGACTGCCTCGAGGCGTGGCCGGTCGCCCGCGCGATGCCCCGCGGCGAGCGCTACCTCGAGGGCACCTTCGCCCGCCGCGCCCTGGTCGAGGGACAGGGGCCGGCCTACGGATCGGTCGTCGCCTCGGGAGCGCACGCCACGACCCTGCACTACACGCGGAACACCGGGCCCCTCGCCGAGGGCGATCTCGTCCTGATGGACATGGGGGTCGAGCTGCCCTCGCCCTACGCCGCCGACATCACCCGGACCTTCCCGGTCAGCGGGGAGTTCACCCCGCTGCAACGGGACGTGTACTCGATCGTGCTGCGCGCGCAGCAGGCCGGCATCGACTCCCTGCGCGCGGGAGTGCGCTTCCAGGACTACCAGGACGCGTGCGGGCGAGCCCTCACCGAAGGGCTGATCGACCTCGGCCTGATCCGCTGCTCGGTCGACGAGGCCATGGCCCCGTCCGCGTCGTACCACCGCCGGTGGAGCATCTCCCGCGCCGGGCACATGCTCGGGATGGACGTGCACGACTGCAACCACGCTCCGCACGAGACGTACCTCGGCGGAGTGCTCGCGGCCGGCCACACCCTCACCGTGGAGCCGGGCCTCTACTTCCAGCCGGGCGACCTGACGGTCCCCGCCGAGCTGCGGGGCCTGGGCATCCGGATCGAGGACAACCTCGTGGTCACGGAGACGTCGTCGATCCTGCTCTCGGCGGCGATGCCGCGCACGCCCGACGCGGTGGAGGAGTGGATGGCGAGGTTGGCGGGCTGAGAGATCGGGCCCTCGACGCGATCGGCCGACGCGGACTACGGGAGCTGCGGGGGCGCGATCAGTTCGAGGAATCCACCGAGGGCACCTTCGAGGTAGATGATGCGCGTGCCGGCTCGGGCGCCACCGGTCATCCGGTGAGGTGTCCCCACCGGTCTCCAGCCGTGTCCAGCGCAGAGCTCGAGGACACGATCGAGGTCCGAGACCGTGAGCGCGATGTGCACCGTGCCGACCTGTGCGGGCGAGCCGGCGGACTCGAGCTGTCGGGGCGGGTCGTACT
Source organism: Rathayibacter sp. AY1E3 (assembly GCF_002932235.1). NCBI lineage: Bacteria > Bacillati > Actinomycetota > Actinomycetes > Micrococcales > Microbacteriaceae > Rathayibacter > Rathayibacter sp. AY1E3. The sequence continues at coordinate 22,562 of NZ_PSVN01000015.1, read as the reverse complement.
GCAGCAGCTCCACCCGGTGGGGGCCGAGGGTCACCGTCGCTGCGCGGATCACGGCTCCACGGACGCCGGTGGTCGCCGCCGTGACGTCGAGGTCGAGCGTGAAGGTGCGCTCGAGCACGAACCCGAGACCGAAGCACCACAGCACCAGCGCGTCGTCGAGGTCGGCCACGGTGAGACCGGAGTGAGCGACGTCGGAGACGAGCGGTGATGCCATGACCTCAGTATCGAGCTCCGACACGCCTGCCTGAGGATGTGCGGCACTCCTCACCCGCCCTGGGTGAGGCCGGTGATGAGGTTGATGGCGACGGCGACGACGAAGGTGCCGAAGAAGTAGGACAGCAGGGCGTGGGCCAGGGCTACGCGGCGTGAGGGGGTGGAGGACTGGGTGATGCTGCTCGCGCTGTAGGCCATCCCGATCGAGAACGCGGTGTAGGCGAAGTCGCTGTAGGACGGGTCCTCGTCCTGGTCGAAGTCGAAGCGGTGGCGGTCGTCGAGGTAGTACATGCGCGCGTACTTGAAGGCGTAGACGGTGTTGACGAGCGCCCAGGCCGCGACGACCCCGACGACCGCGAGGATCGCGGCCGCGGATCCGACGGGGTCCTTCTGCTGGCTGCGGAGGAGTGCGACGACTACGAGGACGAGGCTGAAGAAGGTGGCGGCGATGATGAGCGAGTCGACCAGCTTCCGGGATCGGTCCTCGTGGCGGGCGAGGTCGCGGGTGCGTTCCGGGCCGGCCGGCCACGCCGTCGACCAGGCCCAGACGAGGAACACCGCCGCGGCGATCGCCCAGCGGAGCAGAGGCGACAGATCGGGGACCGCAGTGGACCCTGAGCGCTCGGGCCGGAGATCCTTCAGACGGGCACGATCGGCCCCAGCACATTGAGCGCGACGACGGCCACCAGCTGGACGACGCCCGCGGTGACCAGTCGACCACCGAGGTGCGATGTGTCAGCGGGCCGCTCGGTCACCGAGCCGATCCGTACTGCTCCCGACGTCGTCCGGCACGTGAGTCGGGATGTCGCCCACCTGGCAGCCGAGGACCTCGCAGATGGCGTCGAGTGCTGAGGCACTCACACCATCCTCCTGCGAAGAGGGGGCGGTGTCAGCCGGAGAGGGCAGTGCCCGAGAGCGGGTGGGTCAGTCGTCGTCGCTGTCGGGCGCGGGTGCCTGATCGGTGCTGGTGCTCGAGGTGGAGTCGGACCAGACGGCTTGTGCGCCGGAGTCGCCGATGCGGATGACGTCGATGGTTGCTCCGACGGAGATGGCGATCGCTGCGACGGCGAGCACGATTCCGACGAGGGGGCGGCGGGTGGTGGCGGCTCGGTCCTCGGTTCGTCGCGTGCGGCGGAACCAGAGCAACTGGACCAGGGCGACGAGGAACAGGCCGGCAGCCCAGGGGAGCAGGTGGTCGCCGAGCTCGGTGTGCTTCTCGAGGATCGCGGACGGCTCCGTCTGTCGTTCGAGCGCTTCACCGGCCTGCGTGGTGAGCGGGACGGCGATCAGCGCGGCGAGGGCGATGATCGGGGTGAGGATCCCGAACTTGCGGCGGGCGGCCGGCCAGAGGCTGCCGAGGACGAGCATCAGTGCGGCGAGGGGGAGCAGAACCACGACGGCGTGCACGAGGAGCGGGTGGAGGGGGAGGCCGTTGATCTGCCAGTCGTTCATCGGGGGCGCCTTCGGTCGAGAGGGGGGCTGTCCTCGTGACGCTAACGCGCCCCGCCCTGCGCGCTCTGCCGTTGGACGTGTTCGTGTGAGCCCTCGAACGATCACTCGCCCGTCCTCCGAGCCGACTCCCCGCTTCACCGCCGATATGCGAGGAGCCGACCGAGCGGAGTCAGGACGTGTGCCGGCTCGCCGGTGCGATCAGGCGGCGGAGCCGGTCGGTCACGAGAAGGGCACCGGCGGCGTCGATGGTGAGGACGTCGACGTCGAAGCGGTCGGTGACGGTGTCGAGCGTCCCGACGCCGCCGGCGAGGATCGCGGTCGCGAGGACGTCGGCGGTGACGATGTCCTCGGCGATCACGGACACCTGCACGAAGGGGACGTCACCGGGCTCGGCAGGTCGGCGCCAGACGTGCTCTCCGCGTTCGGCGGTCCCGGAGGTGGCGATCGCGCGGCGACCGTCGCCGAGGGGGACGATGCAGAGCAGCGCCTGCCGGTCGCCGGGATCCACGATCCCGATCGTCCAGCTGTCGGCGGGCGAGGTGAGGACGTCTCCCCCGACATCGAGGAGCCATTCGCCGTCGCCGAGCAGCCGGGCCGCGTGCGCCATGGTGGTCGCTTTGACGGTTCCGGCGAGGTCGATGACCCCGTCGGGCCGGTGCGGGGTGAAGGCGCCGTCCGTCGCCGTTCGCCAGTGCAGCGATTCGGTGTAGGCGGTCCGCATCTGCTCGGACGCGGCCGTCAGCGCGAGCTCGCCGCGGGCGATCCGGGACGCCTCCGACTCCGGCCGGTACAGGCTGAAGCGGGCGTCGGCGTCGGCGAAGACGGCTTCGACGTCGCCGACCGGGGTGTCGTCGGCGGCGAGCAGGCTGACGACGGTGCCCATCGTCGTGAACGTGTGCACGGTCAGAGTCCGGCCTGGTCGATCGCCGATTGCAGGGAGGTGAGGTACCCGTCGCTGGTGTAGGTCGCTCCGCTGACCGCCTGCACGTTCGCGGACTGGGCGGCGAGGACTTCTTGACGCAGGATCGGCGCGGCCCGGTGCGAGATCGACACGGACCGGCCGTCCTTGTCCGTGAGGTGCACGGCCGTGACGTCGGTGATCTGCCCGCCGGCGACGGTGATCGCGACCTGCACAGCGCCGAAGCGAGTCGGAACAGCTGAGCCGGTCCACGTGCCGTCGGCCGAGGCGGACGGGCTCGCAGTGGCCGTCGAGCTCGTACCGGCCGACGGCTCGGTGGGCGCGCCGGCGGAGGGCGTCGTCGAGGCGGGGGCGCCGGCCGGGGTCGGCGTGGTCACCGCGGGAGCCGCTCCTTCCGTGGCTGTGGTGGCGCTCGTCCCGGTGGCGAGCGGGGACCCGGTGGCGCCGGCGGATCCCATCTGCCAGCCGCCGACGAGGACGGCGAGGGAGGCGAGGACGCTGGCGACTGCTGCTCGTGTTCTCACCAGTCGAACCTCTCCACGTGGATCTGCCGGTCGGGCAGGCCTGCCGCTCGCGCGTCGCGGACGACGAGGTCGGCCCAAGCGGTGGGACCGCAGACATAGAGGTCGGAGTCGAGCAGGCCGGGCAGCGCGGAGGTGATCGTCACACCCCGAGCGACGGACTCGGCGGACATCCACGTCGCGAGCCCCGCGGGCCGGCGGCCGATCATCCCGAACAGCGCGCCGCGGCTGCTGCGCACCAGGGTCTGCGTCTCGTCCCAGAGGTAGGTCTGGGAGTCGTCGGTGGCGCGCAGCAGGACGGTGGCCTCGCCGGGTCGGAGGCCGCCGTGCTCGAGGAGCGCCCGGGCGGGGGTGATGCCGATGCCGGCGGCGATGATCGCGAGGCGCGGGGCGGTGCGGGCGACGTCGGTGAAGATCCCGTAGGGGCCCTCGATCGAGACCGCAGTCCCGAGGCGCAGTCGTGCGAGGCGGTCGGTCCCGGCTCCGAGTGCGCGGACGGTGATCCGCGCGCGGGTGTCGGTCGGGACGGCGGAGAAGGAGATCGGGTGCGCGTGCCACCAGGTGCCGCGGCTCCAGAACCGCCAGATCGCGTACTGCCCGCCGATCACGCCGAGGCGTGCGAGGTCGCGGCCGGAGAGGTGGATCGAGAAGACGCCGGGGGCGATCGTCTCGACGGCCTCGACCCGGATCCGGTGCCGCAGGGTCGCGAGCACGGGCACCGCGAACCGGAACCAGGCGATCGCTCCGAACGCCAGGACGTAGAGGGCGATCCAGTAGACGCGCTGCGGGGTGCTCTCGGCGAGGACCTGGCCGGCGGAGAGCTGGTGGGGGACGGCGACGAGGACGGCCGCGTAGCTGAGCAGGTGGATCGCGTGCCACGCCTCGTAGGCGAAGCGGCGGCGCACGGCGACGAGGGAGGTGACGACGACGAGAACCAGCAGGGTGCTGCCGAGCAGCGCCAGGAGCATGTCGGCGCCGGAGTACAGAGCGAGTGTCTCGTTCCACAGCGTCAGCCCGTCGGTGAGGGCGTAGCCGACGGTGAGCAGGGCACCGTGCCCGAGGATCAGAGACAGGGCGGGCTTGCCGAGGCGACGGTGCAGCGCCATCGCGGTGTCCTGGCCGAAGGTGCGATCGATCCAGGGGATCCGGGCGGCGAGGACGAGCGTGACCAGGATCAGGTCGGTGCCGACGAGGCCGGCGACGATCCCTGCGGCCGTGAGAGCTCCGGCGATATCGGTGGCCTCCGCGGGCCCGCCGGCTGCGAGGTAGAGCGCGATGGCGAGGGCGACCGAGACCCAGCTGGCGGTGACGAGCGCGTCCGCGGAACGCAGGCGCCGACGCAGGGATCGCTCGCGGTCGGCCTGCGACCGCCGCAGCGTGGTCGGCGCGTGGGGTGCGGGTGCGTTGGTCGGTCGGATCGTGGTGCTCACGGCGGCGCCCTCCGGTCGGTGTCGCATGCGCCGACCTCGGGTTTCCGGGGGCGCGCTCCTACCGTCGCGGGGGAGTCTTGGTGTCGACTATGAGGGATGCGTGCCGATTCCCCGCCGGAGTCCGATTCGTGTTCGAGGTCTCACATGTCACCGCTCGGGCAGCACGACCGTCACCCTCACTCCGGCGGGTCGACAGTTCTCGATGGTGACCGATCCGTCCGCGGTGTCAACGAGAGCTGCGACGAGGGCGAGCCCGAGCCCGCTGCCGCCGTCGCGGCTGGTGCGCGCCTCGTCGGGTCGAGAGAAGCGCTCGAACGCGTGCGGCACGAACTCCTCCGGGATGCCGTGCCCAGTGTCCCGGACGCTCAGCTCGAGGGTGGAATCGTGCTGCTCGAGGAGGAGGGTGATGCGTCCGGCAGGAGGTGTTGCGGCGATCGCATTCGCGCCGAGATTGTCGAGGATCCGCGAGAACGCGCTCACCGAGAGCGGGTAGGGCGCGTCGGCGCGCTCGATCGCGGTATCGAGCTCGATGTCGGGGCCGGTGCCGCCGGTGATCGTCCTCAGCCGGTCGACGGAGTCCATCAGCTCGGTCTCCAGCTCGCTCGCCGTCGCGCGCGCGGTGACGGGCGGGGCGGCGTCCAGCCGGGAGAGCTCCAGGAGGTTCGTCGCCAGGCGGGACAGGCGGGCGAGGGACCCCTCGGCGGCGCGGATCTCTTCTTCGAGGGCGTCCGCGTCGCCGAAGTGCCGGTGCGCGAGTTCGAGCTGGGTGATGACGACTGCCAGCGGCGTGCGGATCTCGTGGCTTGCCGCGGACACCATCTGCCGCTCCCGATCGGCGGTGTCCCGCGTCCGGGCGATGAACGCGTTCAACGTCTCCGCCAGATCCGACAGCTCATCAGTCGCCGGGCCTACGGGAAGCTCGCCGCCGTGCCGGTCGCCGAGCGACGCGGCGGTGCGGCGCATCCGCTCGACCGGACGCAGGGCGGCGCCGGTGAGCAGCCATGCGGCGAGGGCGGACAGGATCACGAGGGCCGCGGCGCTGACGAGCAGCGTCCGGTCCAGGGCCGCGACGGTCAGGTCGCTGCCCGCGCCGCTGCGAGCCGCCCACAGCTCCCACGTGCCCGCACTCGTGTCCAGGGTCCGGGAGACGATCGTGAACCGGACGTCCTCGTCGGTCATCACCGTCGAGGTGCCGTCGCTGCCGGTGCTGCGCTCCAGAACCTCGTGGACGTCGTGCGGCATCGTATCGACGGGGACCGCCCCGCCGGGAGCGCGCGCGAAGATCAGGATCCCCTCGGCCGGAGGGTCGGGGGTCTCGGTCGGGTCCGATCCCAGATCGGCGAGATACGGGGCGAGGTCGCCCTCGGCGAGGGTCACCTCGGACGCGACGACGATGCTGCGGAACTGCCCGTGCAGCACGAGGGTGATCACGCCGACCCCGATCAGCGCGACGAGGAGGCTGCCGAGGGTGATCCGGGAGCGGATCGACAGGGAGCGCAGCAGCCTCACTCGGCGCGCTCCAGCCGGTATCCGGCGCCGCGGACGGTCGTGATCCGGAGGCCTGTGTCGGCGAGGGCGAGCTTCTTGCGGAGGTAGCTGACGTACTGATCCACGAGGGTCGGCTCGAATGTCTCCGTAGACCCCCACACTTCGGCGAGGATCTCCGTCCGGGTCAGTACCTCATCGAGATGCACGGCGAAGAAGCGCAGCAGCGTGAGCTCCTTGACACTCAGCGCGAAGGGACGCTCTCGGACCGTCGCGCGCACGGACAGGGCATCCAGGCGCAGCGCTCCGATCTGGACCACTGGCTGCGGGCCGCTGGCTCGGCGCCGGATCTGTGCGCGGATCCGGGCGCTCAGCTCGCCGAAGTGGAACGGCTTCGTGACGTAGTCGTCGGCGCCCGAGTCCAGCCCGAAGATCCGGTCCTCGACGGCGTCCCGCGCCGTGATCAGCACGACCGGGACGGTGCTGCCCGACTCCCGCATCCGTCGGCAGACCTCGAACCCGGTCATCCCTGGCAGCATCACGTCGACGACGGCGACATCGACGTCTCCCGCGGTGAAGGCGATCAGCGCGTCGACGCCGTTGTCGACGAGCTGCACGTCGTAGCCGTCCTCCCGCAGTCCCCGCTCGACGAGGGCACCCATCTGCGGGTCGTCCTCGACGACGAGGATCCGGGACATCAGACTGCGCCGGACGTGCCGAGCAGCAGGCCGATCAGGAACGTCGCCGCGAGGGCCAGAGCGCCGCCGACGACGATGCGGATCATCGGGCGCAGAGCCGGGCTGCCGCCGACCCGTGCGCTGATGTATCCGGTCGCGGCGAGGGCGATCAGCACCACGGCGAAGGTCACCGGAACCCTCCAGTCCGGCGGAGGGAGCAGGATCGCCAGCAGCGGCAGCACGGCTCCCAGGAGGAACGCCAGCGCCGAGGCGCCGGCGGCGGCGAGCGGGCTGGCGACCGCTTCCTCGTTCAATCCGAGCTCCGCTTCCAGATGTGCGGTCAGAGCGTCGTTCTCGGTCAGCTCGCGGGCGACCTGATGCGCTGTCTCCGGGGTCAGGCCACGCGCTCGATAGAGCCAGGCGAGTTCTTCCAGCTCCCCGTCGGGATCCTCGGCCAGCTCGACCCGCTCCTTCGCGATCAGTGCGCGCTGGCTGTCGCTCTGGCTGCTCACCGACACGTACTCGCCGAGCGCCATCGAGATCGCACCGCCGACGACCCCTGCGACGCCCGCCGTCAGGATCGGTGCCGTGGCGGTCGTCGCTCCGGCGACACCCACGACGAGAGCGGCGACCGAGACGATGCCGTCGTTCGCGCCGAGCACGCCCGCTCGCAACCAGTTCAGCCGCCCTGAAATCGCGCTGTCGTGCGGTTCCGCGCGGGGCGAGGAGGGCTGAGGCGTGAATGGGGTCGACATGAGGGCCATGCAAGCACCCACCCCTCGGTAGCGCTAGCCAGGCGAGCCTGCCCGATCCCGTCAGTGCTGCACCGGCTGGGAAGAGACGAAGGGGAGAGGCAGAGCCCAGCGCCGGCCGGGAGTTAACCCATGCAGTCAGGGTGACACGGACCCCCGTCATTCGCACTCGGACAGAGTCATCGATGGTGCAGAGCCCCAGTCGAAGCGGCGATCTGCACACCTCGGTGGGCGAGGAGATGCGGACGGTGCCGGCGGGCTGACCGCTGTCAGCCGGTCTGCTGCGGGCCAGCAGGAAGCCCAACGGCTCCTAGGCTGACCCGATGAGTTCCCCGGCACTGACCCGCCCTTTCGTGGGTGTAGCGCGCATCGCCGTCGGTGCAGCCGCGGTCGCGGTGATCCTCCACACCTACGCGCTGAGCATCGCGGCCGGCGACCCGAATCCGTTCGACTACTTCGGCTACTTCACGAACCAGACCAGCCTCCTCGCGAGCGCGGTGCTCATCGTCGCCGGATCGGTCGCGCTCGCCCGCCGTCCGACGCCGGTGTGGCTGAGCTACGTCCGCGGCGCGGCGACGGCCTACTCGATCGTCGTCGCCGTGATCTACAACACCCTCGTACCCGGTACCGGGACGGCTCCGCCCTGGGTCAGCGCCGTCCTGCACGTGGTGCTCCCCGCGCTCGTCCTCCTCGACTGGATCGTCGTCGCCGACCGCGGACCGCTCTCCTGGCGCCGGCTGTGGGTGGTCCTGCCCTACCCGATCGTCTGGGTCGTCGTCGTGCTCGTCCGCGGAGCGACCGACGGGTGGGTGCCGTACGGTTTCCTGCTCCCCGAGAACGGAATGCCGTCGCTCGTCCGGCACGTCGCCGGGCTGACCTGCGCGGTGCTCCTTGCGGGCGCGCTCGTCTGGGCACTGAGCCGACGCCGCAGATCGGCCGGTTGATGTCCTGTCCTCCGTCGCCGTGAATCATGAGGCGTGCTGATTCCCGACGTCGGGCGCGTCACCTCTCGTGCGTCGCGGCTCGGCCGCGGCGGGCTCTGATCACGCGCGACACGAGATCGATGACCAGCAACCCCGACATCAGTTCAGTCTCGCGAACCCGAGCGCCTTGTGCGCGTCCCGTATGGGGATCGTCGAGCGATCACCTAAACGCCGATTCGTGGGCCGACGCACGCCGCATCGCGACGGCGGGACGATAGAACCCCTGGGAGCCGCCGTCTCTCACCATTCGTCGCCCAGCTTGCGGAGCCGGTTGTCCTCCGGCAGGGTCTGGCGCGAGAAGTCGTGCAGAACGTCGGACGACGCCGTTTCCTGTCCGTCGCGTTCAGCTCGTCGGATGGCCGCGAGGACGACGCATGTCACAGCCACGATCAACGCCGCAGCAGTCGTCAACGTCATCCATGTCGGCTGAACGGTCGAACCGTCCGAGCACAGCGGGTTCCAGAGGAACCCCTTTCCGGTCAGGCTGCCTCCGCCGCGGGTCCGGCACGTCTCGCTCGGGTCCCACATGTAGATGGAGGCAACCGCTCCCATGACGGCTGCGAGACCGCCGAAGACCAAGGCGAGAACGACGGGCGTCGCTGCACTCGGTCGCGGGGGCTCTCCAACGGTCATCGGGACATCATGCACTGCACTTCACGGGATCGATCAAGAACCGGAACAACAGAGGCGGCTGCGAGCGCCCCGCAGGGAGGTCATCGCGCAGCGACACTTCACCGACACGCAGAATCTCGTCCGAAGGGAAGCGGAACGGGTTGAGGGAGAGCAGGTCATCCGCCGTCATCCCCGCTCCTCCCTTTCTCGTGAGGTTGGGGCGACCGGATGGAGTGGCCGCAGTTCCCTCAGGGGCCACAGCGCATTGCTCGTGGCCGGGCTCGTGGATGAGCCCAGAGAGCGCGGACGCCCTTTCGTCGTCGCGGGAGCGACGATCGCGGCTGCAGCCGTTCTCTGCGCTCCCGTGTACGACGCCGGTCTAGCCGTCCTCCGGACCGAGGGGGACGTGCCGACAGCTGCTCTCGGTGCGCCCGCCCGACGCGATGATCCCGAACAGCTGTCGAGCCAGCTCGGAACGACGCCGCAAGCGCGCATCAGCTACGGGCAGCGGTAGGTCTTCGCGAAGTCGGTTGCCGTGAACTGCCTTCCCTCGGTCATGGAGTTCAGTGACGGGCAGATGTCGTTGTTGTGCGCCGCCGCTACGAAGGGGGTCGCTGCTTGTGGGACGCAGCCGTAGTCCTGGTCGGGCTGGTCGAGGATGCGCAGCTGACCTGTCTCCCCGGCGGCGAGGTGAAGATCGGACCAGGAGCAGGACCAGGTGAGTGAGGCTCCGGTGTCGTTGGTGATGCTGACGTAGTGGGAAGGGCCATGCGCTCCGAACAGCAGATCACCTACCCACAGAACCGCGGCCGCCACGACGGCTAGAGCGCCCAGCGCGATCGACAGTCTCACCGACCGTCGTTGGCGGGGTGGCGTCTGCCGGTCCGGCGAGAGCCCGCTCGGATCCCAACTGTCCAGACCTTCAACCACGGCGTCTCCCCTCAATGGGCGAGAAACGGCCTCGACCGCTGCCCAGCTCGAGTCCGCCCACGGGAGAAGAGTAGGCGTGATGCGGCTCTCACCACGAGGAGCAACCGGCTCGCGACCGAGAGCGTCCGCAAGGCGATCGTTCACAGACGCATTGCGGGACCGGCGATGTTCGTTCGTGAAGTTTGAGACGAAACCGTGCTCTGAGGGCATTCACTACTGAGGGGGTGATGTCGGATGGTCGGTGCTGCTGAGGTGACGCTGGTAAATCGTCTTCGCGGCGGTGACCCGTCGGCGCTGGATGCTCTCTTCCGGATGCACGGCCGCGCGGTCTACCGGGCCGCGGGAAGCTTCCTCGCGGACGCCGGTCATGCCGAGGACGTCGTGCAGGAGAGCTTCTTCCTGCTCTGGCAGCGCCGCTCGGGCGTGCGCATCGTGGGGGAGTCGGTGCTGCCCTGGCTGCTGGTCACGGTACGCAACCTCAGCTGCTCGACCAACCGCCGCGAGCAGCGCCGACGCCACCTGCCCCTCTCCGACGACACCGCCTCTCGCGGCGTCGACGCGGAGACGAGCGACCGGCTGCTCGACGTGCGGCGTCTGGTCGAGCAGATGAGCGCGACGGACCGGGCGATCTGGACGGCGTGCATCGAGGACGACCTCAGCTACAGCGATGCCGCTCGCTCCCTCGGCCTGTCCCACGGGACTGTCCGCAACCGCCTCTCGCGGGTGCGGACATCACTGGCGAGAACCCTGACGGAACGGACAGAAGACCATGGACGATCCTGACCTGAGCGACGAGCAGCTCGAGCGCATCAGCGCACGCCTCGCGCACCGCATCCGCCGCCGCCGACGTCTCGGCCAGGCCGCGGCGGTGACCCTCGCCGGCATCGCGGGCGCGATTCTCAGCGTCGCTGTCCTCACGGCGGTGACGACGGAGCGCGGCACTCCGGTCGCAGCGCCCGTCACCTGCTGGGAACAGGACGGGCAGGGCGTCGCCCTGTCGGGCGAGATTCAGACGCCCGCGAAGCAGTCCACTGCATCGCTCGCAGCGGCGTGTGCTGCGCTCGCTGGGACCGACGCAGACGGGACGGACGCCGCCTTGTTCTCCCTCGCAGGAACGCAGGTGTGCCAAAAGGGCGGCCGGATCGAGATATTCACGGGACTGACCACCGCGGTCGACTGCACCAACCCGCCCGCGACGCAGACCGGAGTGGACCAGTGACCGTCAGGCGGGCGAGAGTCCTCCCCCTCATAATCCTCTGCCTCTCCGCGGCGCTCCTCGTCAGTGGATGCGCGACGAGCGCCGGCAGCCCCGGTTCCCCACCGACGACGCAGATACCCGGCGAGCTGCTCAGCGCCGAGGACGCGACCAGGTCCGTCTACGAGACCACCGCTGTCATCGGCGATCAAGGATCAGGCGGATGGCTGCTCGATCACCCCGTCAGTCTTCGCATCATCGGCATCGACGGCCGGTCGCAGCTCAGTGTCGACGGGCCGTGCAACACGCTGACCTACGACCTCCAGTCCGCGGGTCTGCAGACCTCCGTATGGGTGGTCACCGGAGGCCCCGCGACGACGTACGTCGGCTGCCTCGACGCCGCCGACGAACGAGAGCAGTGGCTCATGGACGTGCTGGGCGCCGAGGACGTCAGCCTCACCCAGACCTCCACGACGATGCGCATCCGCTCCGGCCCCGTCACCATCGACGCCACCGCCAGCACGACCCCCATCTCCACCGAGACGCCTGCCCAACCAACGGAGACGACGGAGGCCCTGACACCCACCGTCCCGACACAGGGCCCGCCGGGCACCCCCATCGCCGCCGCCGCCTCTGAGGGGCCGATCATCGACGTCCAGCAGCTGACAAATCCGGCGCTCGACCTGGCCAACGGCACCGGAGTCCAGCTCTCGACGCTCAGTGCGGAGGAGAAGAAGCAGTACCCGATCTACGCGGTCGGAACCACGTACGAGGAGCTCGCCGCTTATGACCCCGCTCTCGCGGACCACTACTGGGTCGCACAGGACGAGCCGGTCTGGGCGCTGACCGTGCACGCGCCCGCGGAGAGAACAGACGTGCCCTATGGCTTCGACCTCCATCGGGTGGACGTCTTCACCGCCGTCTACGACGGGATCAGCGGAGAGCTCCTGACGTCACAGGGCGATGTCGACCTCGCGTCTCTCGGTGCGCCCGGCGAGCTGATCACCGCCGGATAGATCCTTAGTTACCGTCCGTATGGGAATCCCCAAACGGGACGCCAGAGGCGATGCGGATGAGGCGAAGCGCGCGATTGCTTGGTGGCGCGCTCGCTACGCTCACGTGATGGTCGGCCTCTCGCAGTGGCGCCGGCGAGCTGACGCTCGCCGTTCGCTCCGCGCCCGGTTCCGGGTTCTGCTCGCTGAGGTTTGTGGTGAGTGCTCGCACCCCTGGGTGGAGCACCTCGCGGACGCCGGCCTGGTCGGCAGCCCCGTGTGCTCGGAGTGCGTCTACGAGCTCGAGCATGGGTTCAGTAGCGGACCGATTTGTCACCGACCGGTTCCGATCGATGTGTTGAGTCGCGCTGATGCCGCTGCGGCGGCGGCAGGGCAGGGCGGCAGTGATCAATCGGTCGGAGGAGGCCAGATTCGGGTCGCAAAAGAAGACCGTGACGCCTCTTCGATCGCGACCCTGCGCGAAGCGACAGCCGCTCTCTTCTTCGGGCTGGTCCAGCCCAGAGATGTCATCGCTCTGGCGGCAGATCTTCTCGCAGCGGGGAGTGACGGCGTGTCCCTCGTCGCACTCGCGTCTCTCTACTCCAGCGCCACTCCCGCCGACGCTTTCGACCTCAGCTTCGCGGCACTCATCGAGGCGGGCGCGCGACCGCTAGATCGGGACGGGGAAGAGATCCCGCTTCTCGCGCTGCGCGTCGCATGCCTCCGGTTGCTCGACGGGGACTGGGATCTCCGCTCCTTCTCCTCCTGGGTGCACGACCGCATTGGCCACGAAGGACCGGCAGCTGCGCAGCCCCTTGTCGAGGTCGATGACGAGCTCGACGCACGAGGCATCGGAGCCGGCGAGCGATACCGCCAGAAGGTCCTTCGACTCGCCGCCACCTTCCTCGCTGACACAGAAGGACCGGCGAGCGAGGGCCACTAGCGAATCCGTCCGGTGCACGATCGTCAACCGGTCAGTTCCGAGGGCTGGTGTCACCCCAGAGGTCTGTGGGTAAGCACGGCGGTCGGGTCGGGAGACCCGTAACCGAACTCTCCACCAGTGGCTTACCTCACCCGGGTAGGTCCGCGGTGCGTGCTGGCACCGGGGACGTCCCAGGAGGACAGGAGGCCGAGCATCGAGCGCTTGTCCTCGAGGTCGGGGTTCCGGGTCAGGAGGAGGTGCAGATTTCGGACGATGAGGTCGAAGTGCTCTCCCTCGGTCCGCCCTCCGGGGCGGGAGAGAGACGACGCCTCGGCTGGCCAGAGCGAGTCGGTGCCGAGCATCATCTTGACTGGGTACACGCTGACGCCAACCTGCACAGTGACGGGGTAGTAGGAGTTCGTGACGTCCTGTCGTCTCGGTGGGGCCGCGAAGCTCACGAGTTCTGCTGCGGGTACGTCGTATGTGAAGCCGCTCGCGGTCCACAGCTCGAACATCCAGTCGGTCCACAGCCCTGAGTCGTCGGGGACGCCCTCGACGTTCGAGTCGCGCTCCATACTGCAGAACAAGGTCCACATGTCGAGTCCCGTGAAGCCGACCATCTTCTCCACGAAAGCTCGCAGGGCGCGGTCAGCCGTCTCGGCGTCGTAGAGCAAGCTGATGTCGTCAGTCACGAGCGCTCCTCTTTCTTTTTGGTCAACGTGGATGGGCGTGGCCAGGCGAGTACGGCTCAAGGGAGTCCCACGGGCTGTTGCTGCTAGTGCGAGTGGTTTGGCCTACTTTGCCCAGCGACGAAGGCGGCGCAGCGTCTTGGGATCTGCGCGCACAATGCCGACGTCCCGATGGAACCGGAATTGAGGGGGAGCATCGACCAGCTCCAGTGCGGCGCGTGCCGAGCGCTGGATCGTGTCGGAGTCGCCTGTTGATCGCCGCCGACGGGCGAGCTCGCGGCCGCACTGCCCCGAGGACGCCGCGCGGCTCGTCGGGTGGAGTCGCGCGACGCTCTACCGCCACCAGGCCAATGCCTCCCGATGGGCGGCTACGGGGCGCCCGGACAATTTGAGCTAGTCCGGCCAGCGACAGGCGCTGCTACGCCTGAATTGACTCTGACTCATAGAAGGGTTTCGGGGGATCCTATTCCGACCGCACCCGCGCCGTGAACCGGCTGCGCGCCATCCTGGTCCACTACTTTCCGTCGCTGGAGGGTGCGTTCAACTACGCGACGACGAGGGGACCGCTGGTGCTGCTCACCCGGTACGCGACGCCCTGAGCGATCCGGCGGATGGGGGAGAGCAGGTTGACGGCATGGTTGAAGGGGCAGGGCTGCTGGAAGTCCACGGCGGTGGCCGAAGTCGCGGTCGATGCCGCGCGCGAGCAGACCTCGGCCGTCGCTGGGGGGGCGGCTGCGGCTCGGCTGGTGAGCCGGTCTGCGCACGACCTGCTGCGCATCCGGGACGAGCTGGCCGAACTCGAGGCGGAAATGGATGCCGTGCTTCAGGGCAGTCCTTCTGCGGAGCTCTTGGTTTCGATTCCTGGATTCGGCCGAAGGCTTGCTGCAGACTTCCTCGCCGCGACCGGCGCCGACCTCGCCGCGTTCGAGACGCCCGACCGACTGGCCAGCTTCGCGGGCCTCGCTCCTGTGCCTCGTGACTCCGGCAAGATCTCCGGCAAGCACCACCGGCCCCGCCGCTACGACCGGCGTCTGCTGAACGCCTGCTTCCAGGCGGCATTCATCGCCTCGAGAAACTGCCCAGTCTCTCGCTCGTTCTACGAACGCAAGCGACAGGAAGGCAAGTCTCACAAGCAGGCACTGATCGCTCTCGCTCGGCGACGAATCAACGTGATCTGGGCGATGTTCCGTGACCAGACCCGTTACAGCCCTCCACCCACAGACCCCGCCGGTTCCGCATCGCTAACGCTGCGGGCCTCGCCTCCTCCCGAGCCCACGGTCGCCACGGCGACTGGTTCTTCATGATGACGCCGGGACGAGATACGGCTCGCGATGGTGTCGATGAGCGGACCCGATGCGAACGTCGGCGAGCTCGGCAAGAAGTTAGGGCGGGGACAGGCCGGGAGCCGTTGTGTGGATGTACAGCGGTTCACGGCGGCGAGCCAGCTTCAATGGCAGCGTCAATTTCTAAGGTAAGCCTCACCAAACTTCCGGTGAAAGGTGATGCTGCGTGCTTTCGAATTATCTGATCGCTCTTCGGGAGGGCCTCGAAGCGGGCATCGTTGCCGGCGTCCTGATCGCCGCGCTGACGAAAACCGGCCGCCGGCACCTGATCCCTGCATTGTGGCTCGGCGTCGCTTTCGCGATCGCCGTCTCGCTCGGAGTTGGCGCGGCGCTGACGTGGGGTCCGTACGGTCTCAGTTTTCAGGCGAAGGAGATCCTCGGTGGGACGCTGTCGGTCCTGTCGGTGGCTCTGGTGACATGGATGATCTTCTGGATGGCGCGCAACGCCCGCACCCTGAAGGGCGATCTCGAGGGACGAGTAGCGATCGCGGGCGGTGCTCTCGGGGTCGCGGTCCTCGGCTTCGTGAGCGTCGCGCGCGAGGGCGTCGAGACGGCACTCTTCCTGTGGGCGGCCGTGTCCTCGAATCAGAACGCTGGAGCCGCGGCGTGGGGCGCGGTCCTCGGTCTGCTCACGGCGGCGGTCCTCGCCGTCGTCCTGTCGCTCGGCTTCGTCCGGATCGATCTGGGCCGCTTCTTCGCGTGGACTGGATGGTTCCTGGTGATCGTCGCGGCGGGCGTGCTCGGCTACGCCGTGCACGATTTCCAGGAGGCCGGCCTCATCCCCGGAGAGGGGAATGCGCTGTTCGACATGTCGTCGCTCATCCCGCCGACGAGCTGGTACGGGGTCGTCCTGGCAGGAATCTTCAACGTCGCGCCCGATCCCAGCGCCGCCCGCTTCGCCGCCTGGCTCGGGTACCTCGTCGTGGTCGGGACGCTCTTCGGTGCGCAGCTACTGCGCCGGAGTGCTCCTCGTCCGGTCGTCGTCGGGGTAACGGGATAGAGCCGGCCTCGACACTTCGGTGTCCGAGGCGGAAGGGCGTCGACCGGCTGGACGCAGAACGCCCCCGGCGTCCCAGCGTCCCAGGGAGGGAGCGGGGCACCGGGGGCGGTTCGCGGAAGAGGAGGTCTCTCGCTCCGACCTCTCTACTTCCCGGTCAGGGTGGTCAGCAGGTCCTGGATGCTCGTCGTCTCGGCGGCAGGGTCGGGGCTGCTGGAGCGGACGGAGGAGAGAACGGGGTCGATCTGCTGGTCGACGTAGGTCCACGTCTGGCAGTTCGCGGCGCTCAGTGCGGGCTCCGCGTCGTCCCAGGCGGTCTCAAGGTCGGTGGCGCGGGCTTTCGCGCCGGCCTGATCGCCGCTGGTGACGAGGGCGAGGGTGTCGGCGGTGATCGTCTGGAAGTTCTGCACGTCGGCGGAGGGGAAGTCGGTCTGAACGGATGCCTTCGCGTCAGCTGCGGACAGCGTTCCCGACGCATCGCAGGCCGGGGCTGCGCCTTCCGGTGCCGGACTGGTGTGCGGCTGGCTGTTGGTGAAGGCGAGCAGCCCGACGACGGCGACGGCGAGGACCGCGAAGGCGACGAGTGAACGGCGTTCGCGGGCGACTGGCGTGGTGTAGTGCTCGGATGCGCCCTTGTCGACATCGGCCTTGCTGAGGGAGAGGTAGACGACGGTGGCGAGGATCGCGAGCAGGAAGATGATGCTGGTGACGAAGGTGCCGAGCCCGAGGCCCTGCTCGTCGGGGGACAGGCCGAGCCAGTCGCCGATATTGGCGCCGAGGGGGCGGGTGAGGATGTAGGCGATCCAGAACGCGAGGACCGGGTTCGCGCCGTAGCGCCAGAGGCCGGTGACGATCGCGAGCAGCGTGAGGGGCAGGAGGATCGAGACGCCAGGGCCCCAGCCGGTGAGCTCGAGAGTCCAGTCGCCGAGGGCGGTGCCGAGCGCGAAGGTGACCAGGACGGTGACCCAATAGAACGCCTCCCGCGGGGTGGTGTCGATGCTGTGGATCGAGAGGGTGCGCTCCTTCGAATACCAGACGCCGAACACGATCACGAGCAGCAGCGAGAAGACGAGGGAGCTGGCCCAGAGAGGCACTCCGAGCTGGTCGGTGAGGATGTCGGTGAGCAGGGTGCCGGTGACGCTCATCACCACGACAGTCAGCCAGTACGCGGCGGGCACGTAGCGTCGCAGCCGCATCTGCACGGCGAGCACGACCGCGGTGACGATGATGAAGATCACAGCCGTCGCGATGAGGCCGACGCCGAGGACCATGTTGATCCAGTCGGCGAAGCTCTCACCGACCGTGGTGCAGAGGATCTTGATTATCCAGAACCAGATCGTGACCTCGGGGACCTTGCTGAGCAGCCGCCGGCCGCGGGACGGTGCTGCCGTCGTTGAGATGTCCATGCCCGCAGAGTCCCAGCCGGGACGTGGGCGGCGGCTCGGGATGCGCCGTGCTGCGTTGTGTTTGCTCACAACGACCCGAAGCTCCGCGGTTCGACCAGGTCGGTACCGAGCCGATGGGCTCAGGTTCTGTGCTTTCACAACGGATGCGGGGGAATCCTCCGCACCCGGAGCCCGCGCATTCGTAGCGTGGACTCCTCCGGCGTGCTGCGCGCCGAGCGAGGAGGACGGAACTGATGCCGAACAGCGGACCCCTGGCCGATGGTGCGATCGCCTATCGGGCGGCGCGACGCTGGCCGCTGATCTCGGCGGGCCTCGCGGTGCTGCTCACGGGACTTCTGGCCGCGCTGATCTTCTACCGGGAGCACGACAAGCCGTTCGGGTTCGACACCGCCTGGATGAACGAGATCATCGAGCACCGGTCGACGTTCTGGTTGGTGCCGTCGCTGGTGATGAACAGCCTCGGCGGCGGGATCGTCGGCACGATCGTGATTCCGCTCGTCGTGTTCGTGGGGCTGCTGGTCTGGCGGGGTCGGTGGGCGGCGACGTACTTCGCGATCGCCGCGCCGCTGAGCGGGCTGCTGGTGCAGATCCTCAAGAACGCTGTCGGTCGTCCGCGGCCGCTGGAGATCCTCGTGAACGCCGACTTCGGCTCGTTCCCCTCCGGCCACAGCGCGAACGCCGCCACGACCGCGATGGTCCTCGCGATCGTCTTCCCGCTGTGGTGGGTCCGCATCGCCGGAGCCCTTTACACGGTGGCGATGATGCTCAGCCGCACCTACCTCGGTGCGCACTGGATCTCCGACACCGTCGGCGGGCTGCTCCTGGGCGCCGGGGTGGCGTTGATCGTCTGGGCGCCGCTCGCGGTCAGGCTGCACACCGAACGTGCTGCATCACCGTCGTTCCGTTGGCGGCGCTTCTCCGGGCACCGTCCGACCAGATGACGGCGGAAGGCAGCGGGCAGCGCTGCCGGTGAGCGGGTCGCTGTGCGCTTGTTCAACGGACCCGGCGAAGCCCCCAGCCCCGGGTACCGCAGGCTGCCCGAGCATGGCGGCATGACGCATCTCACCGATCAGCGCCGCCCTCCGCTCCCTCGGATCCGCTCACATCTCGTCGCCGGCCGGTACGCCGCCTCGACGGTGCCCGAGGCGACGGCGCTGTTCTGGATCCTCAAGGTGCTGACGACGGGGATGGGCGAGACGGCGTCGGACTTCCTCGCGACCGCGTTCGACCCGGTGATCGTGGTCGGCGCGACCGGGCTCGCGTTCCTCGCGGCCCTCGGGCTGCAGTTCGCGGTCCGCCGGTACATCCCGTGGGTGTACTGGTTGGCCGTGCTGATGGTGAGTGTCTTCGGCACGATGGCCGCCGACGTGCTGCACGTGGTCGCCGGGGTCCCGTATCTCGTCTCCACTCTCGGGTTCGCGCTGGCTCTCGCGGCGGTCTTCGTCGTGTGGTGGCGGGTGGAGCGGACGCTGTCGATCCACTCGATCACGACGCCGCGCCGGGCCGCGTTCTACTGGCTCGCCGTCTCCGGGACCTTCGCGCTCGGCACGGCCGCGGGCGATCTGACCGCGTCGACGCTCGGGTTCGGCTACCTGCCGTCCGCGGTCCTGTTCGCGGCGGTCATCGCGGTGCCGGCGCTCGCGCACCGGTTCACGGGGCGGAACGCGGTCCTCGCGTTCTGGGCCGCCTACGTCGTCACGCGACCGCTCGGCGCCTCGGTCTGCGACTGGCTCGCGGATCCGGTCGACCGGAAGGGCCTGGGCCTGGGCACCGGCCCGGTCACGCTCGCGGCCCTCGCGGTGTTCCTGCTGCTGGTCGCGGTGATCGCGCTCCGCCGACCGCGCGCGGCCGTCACGGCGACCCCCTGAGCGCTGGGCTCAGGCGTCGCGTCCGGCGCGGTTCTGCTGCCGCCAGTAGGTGAGGGCGATGCCGGCGAGGCTGATCACGACGATGCCGACGAGGACGATGTCGATGTACTTCCCCACGAAGTCCGCGACGCCGGGGATCTGCCCGAGGAAGAAGCCGAGGAGGATCACGCCGGTGGACCAGACGGCGGCGCCGAGGGCGTTGAAGCCGACGAAGTGGCCGTAGTGCATCTTCCCGACGCCCGCGGCGACGGGGGCGAAGGTGCGCACGACCGGGACGAAGCGGGCGATGGTGACCGCCCAGCCGCCGAACCGGTCGAAGAACGACTGGGTGCGGGCGACGCTCGAGCGGCTGAAGAGGCCGCTGTCCTTGCGCTCGAAGATCCGCGGCCCGCTCGCGCGGCCGATGACGAACCCGAGCTGGTCGCCGAGGAACGCGGCGGCGGCGACCATCAGGATCACCAGCGGCACCGGCAGGGAGATCACGCCGGTCGCGACGAAGACACCGGTGAAGAAGAGCAGGGTGTCACCGGGGAGGAAGAACCCGATCAGCAGGCCCGTCTCGACGAAGGCGATCAGGCAGACCAGGGCGATCGCCCAGGGGCCGGCGCCGTCGAGGAGGGATTGGGGGTCGATCATCGGTTCTCCTTGCGAGAGGTCGGGTGGGGCTGCGTCGCGGGGATGCGGACGTCGACACCGAGGCCGTGGGGGGCGAGGTTGCGGAGTCGGAGCTCGCCGCCGGCGGCGCGGCTGAGACCGGCGACGATCGCGAGCCCGAGGCCGGCGCCGCCGTCGCGGGAGCGGGCGGCGTCGGGGCGGGTGAAACGGTCGGTCGCGACCGCGAGGAACGCGTCAGGAACGCCCGGGCCGTCGTCGTCGACGGAGAGGACGATCTCTTCGGCGCGCTCGACGAGGGTCGCGCTGACGCTGCCGCCGTCGGGCGTCGCAGTGACGGCGTTCGCGAGCAGGTTGTCCAGGATCCGGCCGAAATCGGTCGGGGAGATCGGGTACCGGGCGGCGACGATCGAGGCGGGGGCGACGAAGTCGATCGCGAGGTCCCGCTCGCGGGCGAGCATCCGGGCGCGGTCGACGCTGTCGGCTACCTCCTCCCGCAGAGCCGCCGAGGAGGCGTCGCCGGTAGCGATGCCCGCGTCGATCCTCGACAGGATCAGCAGCCCGTCCGTCAGGGACTGCAGGCGGTCGATCGAGCGGCGCGCGTCGACGACATCGGCGTAGAGAGCCGCCGGATCGTCGCGGACCCGCTCAGCGAGCTCGAGCCGGGTGCGCAGCGCGGCGAGCGGGGTGCGCAGCTCGTGGCTCGCGTCGGCGACGAGCCGCCGCTCCCGGTCCGCCGACTCCCGCAGGTCCGCGATCAGCGCGTTCAGGGTCGAGGCGAGGTCGGAGAGCTCGTCGCGGGCGGGCCCGACCGGGAGCAGCTCGGTGGAGCGTCCCTGGCGCAGCCGGTCGGCGATCGCGCGCATCCTGCCGACGGGGCGCAGCGCGAGGCCGACCAGGACCCAGGACGTCACAGCGAACGCGACGAACAGGATCGCGAGGGCGATCAGGAGCGTCGTGCTGACGCCGCCGACGACGGCCTCGGCGGTGTCGCGGCTCTCCTCGATCAGCGCCTGCGACGCTCCCGAGCGGACCAGCTCGATCGTGGAGGCATCGAGGATGTGATCGAGCTGCTCGCGCACGACGACCGCGACGATCCCGAAGAACAGCATCGCGACCAGCAGGCTCGACACCGTGATCCGCACCCGGATCGACAGGGACCGCCAGCTCACGGCGTCACCCCGAGGCGATAGCCCGCACCCCGTCGGGTGAGGATCTCGACCGACGCCCCGCCCGCGGCCAGCTTGCGGCGGAGGTAGCTGATGTACTGCTCCGCGATGTTGTGGTCCACGAACTCCGCCGACCCCCACACCTCGAGCAGGATCTCCTCCCGCGGCACGAAGTCCCCGGCGCGCGCCGCGAGCGCGCGGAGGACGCCGAACTCCTTGGGGCTCAGAGGCAGGACGGCGCCGTCGACCGTCGCGGCGTGCGCGTAGGGGTCGACGCGCAGATTTCCCAGCACGACCGGTGCCCGGTTCGTGAGGTGCTCTCTGCGGATCATCGCTCGGAGGCGGGCGGAGAGCTCCTCGAAGTGGAACGGTTTCGCGAGGTAGTCGTCGGCGCCCGCGTCGAGGCCGAACACGCGGTCCTGCAGGGCGTCGCGGGCGGTGAGCATGATCACCGGGAGCGTGGCACCGCTCGCGCGCAGGTGCCGGCAGATCTCGAAGCCACTCATCCCCGGGAGCATCACGTCGAGGATCGCCGCGGAGTAGTCCGCTTCGCGCGCCGAATTGAGCGCGTCGACCCCGTTCGAGAACAGGTCGACGTCGTAGCCGTCGCCGGTGAGGCCCCGCTTGATGAGCTCGCCCATCTCGACGTCGTCTTCGACGACCATCACCGCGTCACGCATCCAGGCCTCCTACGGTCATGCTCGCACCCGTGGCGCGGCGGAACCGGCCTACTCCGCGGAGATATGCGGCTTCTCAGCGGTACGCACTGCATACAAAGGCAGCACGTGCGGCCCGATGGAGCAGCACGCCCCTGGTGCGCAGACGATCTCGGACGCGGGCACCGACATGGACGCCGACCTGCAGTCGGCGCGGTGTTGTGCGCTGCGCGCAGTTTTTGCCTGGAAGCCTTCGGCAACGTACGGGCCTCCGGCGTCCACGCAAGCCGCTGCGCGGCCGGCTCCTCCGACGTTCTCGGCACGCGGTCGCTGCGCTCCCTCACATCGCGCCGACAACCTCTCCTCCTCCGCCCTCCGGGTTGCGCTCCCACCTCCGACCCTGCTCGGCACTACGTGCCTTCCAGGCAAAAAAACGCTGGGAGAGAAGGAAGAACAACCGAGCCAGACCACCCCCGCTGGCTTGACAAACCTGATTGAGAATCCTTACCCAGACCGGACACACCGACGCCGCCGAGAAGTGGGCCGAGCTGCACGCCTGGTCCCCGGTCAACGACGAGCACGACCCGCACCGCGGCGACCGGTGGGACGACTGATGCTCACCGTCTAATCGAAACCGTCATGCGTGCAGTGCACCATGACCTACCGGGTGCTCGAGAAGAAGGGCATCGAGTACACCACCGTCGACATCACCACCAACCCCGCAGCGCTCGCGTACGTC